>CAMPHU010000075.1 GCA_946886065.1 uncultured Massilia sp.
GGTTCGAGCTTGATGCCGATGTCCGCCCAGGTGCGCGCCGCCAGCACGTCGCCGCCGGGAAGCGGGTCGCGGCGCGGGTCTTGATGTCGGCGTAGACGCGCTCGCGCGCCGGCGTGCCGCGCACCACGCGGCGCAGGTGCTCGCGGGTGCCGTCCAGGAGACTGAGCTTGAGCGCCACCTGGGGCCAGGCCGGGTCCTGGATCTGGGCCAGGTGGAAGGTCAGCAGGCGCTCCGCGCTGCGGATCATCTGCTCGCGGGGCATGGCGCCGCGGTTCGCCTCCAGCCAGTTGCGCCAGTAGCGCGTCAGCTGGTCGTTCAGGTGGCCCGGCTCCGCGTGGCTTTTATCGCCCAGCATCAGGTAGGTCTTGAGGGCGTTGTAGGCGTCGCCGACGTTGGTTGGCGAGACGTCCTGATAAGGCCGGCCGGGTTTTGCCGCCGGCGTGCCGGCCTGGCCCGCCGGGTCGAGCTGGCCGTCGCTGGCATTGACTTCCTGGAGCATGGTTTCCAGCGCCGCCGTCACCGGTTCGACCATCACCGCGCGCACGCCGGCGAAGTATTCGTCGCGCAGCTTGCGTTCCAGCTCCCCGCCCTGGTACAGGCCGAAGGCGAGCGCCCAGGGCTGGTCGTTCCCGTAGCGCTCCAGCTGCTCGATGCGGTCCTGCAGGATGTCGAGCGCTTCCAGGCGCGCCTGCAGGTCGATCCGGCCGGCCTGCAGCTTCCTGACCTTGTCCAGGTCGGACTGCACGTTGGCCACCAGCTGGCGGTTGCCCATAAAGGACCAGGACCAGGCGCCCATGGCCGCGCCCAGCAGGACCGTGGCGCCGAAGAAGGCCGCGATCGTCCAGCGGCCGGCGGCGGGATTGGTGTAGCGCTTGACCAGCTCCCTGTCGGCGAAGATCACCTTGCGGAACAGCTCCAGCAGGAAGTAGCCGGATTGCTCTTCCACCTCGCCGGCTTGCTGCTCGCGCAGCGCCAGGTCGAAGCGGCTGGCCACGCGCTTGCTCGACAGGTCCTGCACCCTGCCTTCCTGGAGCGCGCTGGTGAGGTAGAAGCCCCGGAACACCGGCTTGAACTGGTAGGTATTCTCCTCGAACAGCGTGGCCAGGAAGGCGCGCAGCGGGGTCTTGATGGCGGCAAATTCCAGCGGGAAGGTGAACACGCCGGGGCGCATGGCGCTCCCGCCCTTGCCCAATGCGCTGCCCATGCTGGCCAGGCTCATTTCCTTGAGGCCGTCGTGCAGCTCGTCGAAATGCTCGTCGAAGAAGCCCAGCACGTCCTGCGGCGCGCTGCGCCGGTTGTAGCGCAGGGTCGCCCCCCAGATGCGGTCGCGTTCCGAGCGCTCGGTGCAGTGGAAGAAGTCGGTGAATCCGGCGATCAGGTCGGCCTTGGTGAAGACCACGTACACCGGCGCATGCACGCCGAGCCGCTCGGTCAGTTCCTGCACCCGGGTGCGCAGGTTCTTCGCCAGCTCGTGCGAGGCCTTGGTGGGCCCGGCCACGAGTTCGGCCACGCTGACGGCGATCAGGATGCCGTTGATCGGCGCCCGGCTGCGGTGCTTCCGCAGGAGGTCGAGGAAGCTGAACCACTCGGCGCGGTCGTCCTCCTGCACCGAATAGCGCCCCGCCGTGTCGAGCAGGATGCCGTCGGTGGTGAAGAACCAGTCGCAGTTGCGCGTTCCCCCCACGCCCTGCAAGGCCTTGTTGCCGGGGATCGGAAAGCTCAGGCCGGAATGGACGATGGCGCTGCTCTTGCCGGCCGCCGGGTTCCCGATGATCATGTACCAGGGCAGCTCGTAGAGCGCCGCGGCGCCGCGGGTCAGGCCGAGCTTGGAGGTCTTGATGGTGGAGATGGCCTCGCCCAGGTTCTTGCGCAGGACCGCTAGCTCGTCCTTGCCGGTATCCGTACCGGACTCGCCCCGGGCGATCGCCTCCCCGAGCCGCGCCGCCGCCCTGCCGCGCAGCCAGCGCCGCACGGCCCACCAGGTGCCCCAGCCGGCCAGCAAGGCGAGGCCGGCAATCGCGGCCCAGATCATGCCGGCGCCGAGCACTTCGGCGCCGATCACCAGGATTGCCGCCAGCGCGGCCACACCAGTCGCGACAAGCACACGCCTGTCGGTCAGAAATTGCCAGAGTCGTGCCATGACGGGATCAGGTTGAGGGTTGCGAAATAAGTCCTACAGGAAATGCTCGCACGCCTGCGCCGGCCTGCACTTGAGACTGCGCAACTGTCAGGGAAGACCATGCCGCCCGGGTGTCCCGGGCGTTCAAGGGCGCATCACGCCGCGCATGCGCAGCTCGATGTGGCCAAAATCCATCATGGTCCAGCGTCCGCCCCAGGTCAGCCCCAGCGACTCGGCCACCTCGCCGTACAGCTGGTAGCCGCGCATGGCCCACGGATCCTTTTCCGAGATCACCAGTTTCCCCTCGCGCAGGAAGGCGCAGTCGGCGGCCAGGCCGTACTGGTGCCAGCTCTGGAAGGCGCGCGCATTGGTGACGTGGCCGCCGGCCTTGGCCAGCTGGTCCTGGCGCGCCGGGCTGCGGTAGCCTTCCAGCAGGGCCATGTCGTAGCCGTGCTTTTCCTTCATGATCTTGAAAGCCAGCAGCAGGCGCTGGCTGAAATCCGGGTGCAGCAAGCCCCAGTTGCGGCTGGCGTCGGCCAGCATCGGGCGCACCAGTTCCACTTCGCGCGTGGTGAAGACCAGCGGCGGCAAGGCCACCGGCGGCACCAGGTGCTCGCCCTTGAGCAGGGCCGCCACCTGGGCGTCCGGCAGCGCCTCGGCGCTCTCGTAGACCGGCAGCATGGCCGGGTTGCTCAGGGCCAGGGCCAGCAGCGGCGGGATCAGCACCAGCGGCGTGCCGATCGCGAACGCCACTTGATGCAGCTTGACGAAGCCGAGCAGCCGCTCCCGGAAGTCCGACGCCATGCTCGCGCGCAGCATGCCGGCATGGCGGTCCCCGGCCTGCCGCCATGCCTGGCTGCGCTGCTCCACACGGCTGCGCAGGCCGAGCAGGCCGCGCGCGATCGCACTGCGCCCGCTTGGGAACAGCACAAGCCAGATCACGGCCGACGCCAGGCAAACGTACAGAAGGGCGACAAAGATCAGCATCGAGACTCCCTAAATTGTTTCTAATCAGAACCAGGAAAGCCCATCTTAGGAGTACTGCCGTGCGTCCTTCAGACGAACATCAAGCCACCTCCACGCGCCCCAACCTGATGTCCTCTTCCAGGTCCGGCGCCAGCCGCCACGGCGAAGACAGCATCCTGGCCAAGCTCGAACGCGGCCCCGCGCGCCGCCACGGCCGACGCTCCGTGCTGCGCAGGATCGGCTACGGCGCGGGCGTGCTGGTCGCGGTCGCGCTCACGGCCACCCTGGCCTGGCTGGCCGCCGACAACGGCAAGCCGCCGCCGACGCTGGCCCAGGCAGCCGTGCCCGTCACGCCGCCCGCGATGGTGACGGCGCCGCCGCCACGGCAAGGGGGCGCCGCCGCCCTGATCGACGAACCGCCTCCACCGCCGCCGCCCTTGCGTCTGCTGGAAGGACCACGGATGGCCGCACCGGCGCCCGAGCCCGCCCCGTCCGCCGTGCCGGACCGGCGCCCCGCGCCGCACCCCGTGGCCGCGGCAGCCGTCCGGCCCAGGCCCTTGGCGGCCACCACCCGCGCCGAGCGGCCGGCCGCCAGGCCGCGGCCGCAAGCCACGCGCCCCGCTTCCCGCCCCGCCGCGCGGCCCGCGCGCGCCGCGACGCCCGCGAAGCAGGCCGAGCCGCCGGTCGACAGCGACGTTGCCCTGATCTCGGCCGTCATCGTGCACGCCAACGGCCACGCGGATGCGCGCGAGGAGGAAGCCCGCGTCCGGGATTGAGCTTGCCGCGCGTGGTAAAAAGCCCGCGCTGGTGTCTTGACAGGGCGAAACTGCTGGGTGTTCGCCGCGCGGGACGTTATACTGTACATAAGCACAGTAGGACGTTCCGTCATGATCAGGGTTCTGGAAAACGAGTTTTATTATCTGGACAATTTCCAGCGCGTCCTCGACTGGATCGGGGAACGCTATGGCGATTTGCTCGACGAAGCCGAGCACGCCTTCCTGGCCGCCTTCCCCCTGCTTCCGCGCAATGCGCGCGCCCTGTTCGTGCGCATGGTCATGCGCAAGGGCGAGCTGTTCCGCGCCAGTAAGCTGAACTATGCCGAGATCGGCTGCCCGGTCGAGGCTGCCGGTCACCTGCTCGGCACCGGCTGGGTCGTGGCCGATCCCGAGATCTCCCTCGACGAGTTGTTCGACCTGCTGTCCAAGCCCGAGCTCCTGGAAGCCTTCGGGCCGCGGCTGCGCGTGAAAAACGCGCGCAAGGCCGAGCAACTGGAAGCCCTGCGCGAGGAATGCGCCGACAGCCTGCCGTTTTCGCACTGGTACACGCACTGCAGCGACCTGGCGCTGCGCATCCTGGTCAAGCCCCTGTGCGACCGCCTGCGCCTGATCTTCTTCGGCAACCTGCACCAGGACTGGACCGAATTCGTGCTGTCCGACCTTGGCCTGTTCCGCTACGAGCAGGTCGAGTTCTCGCCCGATTCGCGCGGATTCCGCCGGCGCCGCGACGTCGACCACTATCTGCAGCTGCACGCCTGCAAGGAGCGCTTCGCCGCCGGCGAGCCGCTCGACGACGTGGTGGAGGACTTGCCCTGGCACGCCTTCGACAACGACTGGCTGGACAGCCGCCGCGAAAAGCTGCTGTTCCAGGTCGGCCAGCACTACGAAAAGCTGAAGGACTGGGACAAGGCCTACGGCGTCTATGCGCGCTGCCGTTTCCCGGGTGCGCGTGGCCGCGCCATCCGTGTGCTGGAAAAACACGAGCGCTTCGACCTGGCCTACGAGCTCCTCACCAGCGCCCAGGCCGCGCCCGAAAGCGAGGCCGAGCGCCAGCAGCTGGCGCGCATCGCGCCGCGTCTGGCGCGCAAGCTGGGCCACGCCAGGCTTGCGCAGGTTAATCGGCGCAACCAGTTGTTCGAGCGCATCGACCTGTGCCTGCCCCTACCCACGGAGGATTGGTGGGTCGAAGGCGTGGTACGCGACCACCTGGCCGCCGAGGAAGCCCCGGTGTTCTACGTCGAGAATGCGCTCGCCAACTCCCTGTTCGGCCTGCTGTGCTGGCGCGCCGTGTTCGCCGCGATCCCGGGGGCCTTCTTCCACCCCTTCCACCGCGGCCCGGCCGACCTGCACAGCCTCGACTTCCACCAGCGCCGCGCGCCCGAGTTCGCGGCCTGCCTGGCCGAGCTGGACGACGGCCGCTACCAGCACACGATCCGCCGCAACTACGCCGAAAAATCCGGGATCAGCACGCCCTTCGTGTACTGGGACGCCCTGACGCCGGAACTCCTCGACCTGGCCCTGGCCTGCATCCCGGCCACCCACCTGCGCCGCTGGTGCGAGCGCATCCTGGCCGACGTCAAGGCCAACCGCAGCGGCTTTCCGGACCTGATCCAGTTCTGGCCGCGCGAAGGCCGCTACACGATGATCGAAGTAAAGGGCCCGGGCGACCGCCTGCAGGACAACCAGCTGCGCTGGATCGAGTACTGCGCGGCCCACGACATGCCTGTGGCGGTGTGCTACCTGCAATGGGAGCAGGCAGCTTGACCGCTGTGGCCAGCTACACGGTCGCCGTGCGCGCCCTGTGCGAGTTCACCGCCAAGCAGGGCGACCTCGACCTGCGCTTCACGCCCTCCCCCAGCGCCCAGGAAGGCATCGCCGGACACGCCGTGGTCGCGTCCCGCCGCGGCGGCAACTACCGCAGCGAAGTCGCGCTGTCCGGCCAGTGGAAGGCGCTGACGGTGCGCGGCCGCGCCGACGGCTACGATCCGGACGAAAACCTGATCGAAGAGGTCAAGACCCATCGCGGCAAGGCCGATTCCATCCCCGACAACCACCGCCACCTGCACTGGGCCCAGCTGCGCGTCTACGGCCACCTGATGTGCGTGGAGCTGGGCATGGAGCGCGTCAACCTGGCCCTGGTCTACTACGACATCGGCAGCGGCCATGAAACCGTGCTGCGCGAAAGCCGCGATGCGGGCTGGCTGCGCGAGCACTTCGAGCAGCTGTGCGAGCGCTTTTCCAGCTGGGCCGCCAGCGAAGCCGCGCACCGCGCCGCGCGCGACGCGGCCCTGAGTGAACTGCGCTTCCCCCATGCCGGCTTCCGTCCCGGCCAGCGCCAGCTGGCCGAGGGCATCTACCGCGCCAACGCCGGCAAGCGCTGCCTGCTGGCCCAGGCGCCCACCGGCATCGGCAAGACCGTGGGCAGCCTGTTTCCGGTGCTGAAGGCCATGCCCCAGCAAGGCATCGACAAGGCTTTCTTCCTGGCCGCCAAGACGCCGGGGCGCCAGCTGGCCTTGCATGCCGCCGCCAGCCTCGGCGCCGGTGCGAGCCCGGCCGCGGGTTGGTTGCCGCTGCGGGTGCTGGAACTGACCGCGCGCGACAAGCTGTGCGAGCATCCGGACAAGGCCTGCCACGGCGAGTCCTGCCCGCTGGCCAAGGGCTTCTACGACCGCCTGCCGGCCGCCCGCGCCGATGCGGCCACCGTCCCGGTGCTGGACCAGCAGGGCCTGCGCGAGGTGGCGGCCCGGCACGAAGTCTGCCCCTACTACCTGGGCAGCGAGATGGCGCGCTGGTCGGACCTGATGGTGGGCGACTACAACTATTACTTCGACGGCGGCGCGATGCTGTACGCGCTGGGCCTGAACAACGGCTGGAAAGTCAGCGTGCTGGTCGACGAGGCCCACAACATGGTGTCGCGCGCACGTTCCATGTACACGGCCGAGATCAGCCGCGAGCTGCTGCGCAGCGCCCGCGCCGGCGCCCCGCCGGTACTCAAGAAGGCCCTGGAAAAGGTCGGCCGCGCCTGGACCGACGTCGACCGCGGCGCCGCCGCGCCCTACCAGGTGCTGGACGGCGTGCCCGAGAAGCTGGTCAACGCCCTGCAGAACGCCGGGAGCGCGGTCAACGACTACCTGGCCGAGTTCCCGGGGCCGCTCGATCCGGACCTGCAGCGCTTTCACTTCGACGCCCTCGCCTTCGTGCGCCTGGCCGAATCCTTCGGCGAGCATTCGCTGTGCGACCTGGCGCGCGAAGGGGTCCGGGACTCGACGATCTGCATCCGCAACGTGGTGCCCGCGCCCTTCCTCGGTCCGCGTTTCGCCTTCGCCCACTCGACCACCCTGTTCTCGGCCACGCTCAGCCCCTGGCATTATTTCTGCGACCTGCTCGGCATGCCGGCCGACACCGCCTGGGTCGACGTCGAATCGCCCTTCCAGGCGCACCAGCTGCAGGTGCACGTCGCCGGCACGATCTCCACGCGCTACCAGCACCGCAAGGCCTCGGTCGGCCCGATCGCCGGGCTGATCGCGCGCCAGTACCGCGAACAGGCGGGCAACTACCTGGCCTTCTTCAGCAGTTTCGACTACCTCGACCAGGTCGCGGCCGAGCTGGCGGAGCACTACCCGGATGTCCCGTCCTGGCGCCAGGAGCGGCGCATGAGCGAAGCCGAACGCCAGGCCTTCCTCGACCGCTTCGCGCCCGGCGGCGCCGGTGTGGGTTTCGCCGTGCTGGGCGGCGCCTTCGGCGAAGGGGTGGACCTGCCGGGAGACCGCCTGATCGGGGCCTTCGTCGCCACCCTCGGGCTGCCGCAGGTGA
Source organism: uncultured Massilia sp. (assembly GCA_946886065.1). The sequence continues at coordinate 7,675 of CAMPHU010000075.1, forward strand.
ACCCGGTCAACGAGCAGCTGCGCGAACGCATGCAGAAGCTGTTCGGGGCCGGCTACGACTACACCTATCTCTATCCCGGCATCCAGAAGGTGGTACAGGCGGCCGGCCGCGTGATCCGCACCGAAAGCGACCGCGGCGTGGTGTGGCTGATCGACGACCGCTTCGCCCAGCCGGGCATCCGTGCGCTGATGCCGGCCTGGTGGGAACTCGATGCGCCGGCCTAGCCCAGGCGTTCGCGCACTTTCGCATAGCTGCCGCGGCTGATCGGCAGGCGCGCGCCGCTGTGCAGCACGGCGCAGTGGCTGTCCTTGCTGACCGCTTCGATGCGCGCGATGGCGCCGACCTTGACGATGTAGGAACGGTGGATGCGCAGGAAAGCGCCGGGTTCGAGCTGGCTTTCCAGCTCCGACAGGCGCTGGTTCTTCAGCCAGGTTTTCCCGCCCGCCGCGATCTGCACGTAATCGTCCTGGGCCTCGATGTAGTCGATCTCCGCGGCCGGCACCACGTGCACACGCGCACCGTCGCGGATCAGGATGCGCTCGAGCGGCGCGTGGCGCTGCGCCGCCTCGGCCACGACCGCCTCGATCCGGGCCGGCTGCGGCGCGCGCGAGCGGGCATGCGCCAGTGCCTGGGCCAGGCGCTCGCGCGAGAACGGCTTGAGCAGGTAGTCGATGGCGTGCACCTCGAAGGCCCGCAGCGCGAACTGGTCGTAGGCCGTGGCGAAGATGTAGTGCGGCTTGCTGCCTGCCAGCTCCACCACTTCGAAGCCGTCCAGCTTGGGCATCTGGATGTCGAGGAAGACCAGGTCCGGATCGTGCTCCGCGATCGCCTTGACGGCCTCGAAGCCGTTCGCGCATTCGCCCACGATCTCGATGTCCGCATGCCCGGCCAGGAATTCGCGCAGCAGCATGCGCGCCAGCTGTTCATCGTCGACGATCAGTACCCGCATGTTTCGTTCTCCCCTCAGTCGCCTGTCTCGGCGGGCAGCACCAGGTCTACCCGGAATAATTGTTGTTCGCGCGCCCAGTGTACGCTGGCCTCGATGCCATAGGCCGCCGCCAGCCGCTGGCGCACATTGAGCAGGCCGATGCCTGCGCCGCCCCCGGTGTGCGCATCGTCGTCGGCCTCGTTCTCGACCCGGATGCGCAGCAGCGAGCCGGCCCGTTGCGCACGCACGGTCACGAGGCCCCCTTCGAGCCGCTGGCCGATGCCGTGCTTGACCGCGTTCTCCACCAGGGGTTGCAGGATCATCGGCGGCAGCTTGCAGCGCGCCGCTTCCGGATCAAGCTCGCAGGCGAAACCGAGGCGCGGCCCGAAGCGCACCTGCTCGATCGCCAGGAATTGCTCCACCAGCGCAACCTCGTCCGCCAGCGCCACCTTGCGGTGCGCTTCGAGTCCCAGGGTATGGCGGAAGAAGCCCGCCAGCTTCAGGGTCATGTCGCGCGCCCTGCCCGCGTCGATGGCGGTCAGCGCGCTGATGGAATTCAGGCTGTTGAACAGGAAGTGGGGATCGACCTGGGTGCGCAGCATGCGCAGCTCGGCGTCCTGGGCCAGCAGCCTGAGTTCCAGCTCGCGCGTCTCGGCGCGCCGGGCGCGTTCGAATTCGAGCACCAGGTAATGCGCCGCGCCGGCCATCCCGTAGAGCAGCACACCGACCCCGAACATCACCGCCGCGAAGGGCCGCGACATCCTGACCGCTTCCCATTCCGGGGCCAGCGCCTGCCCCAGCGCCGCCCAGGCCGCGCCCGCCGCGCACCATAGCACCGAGGCCGTCACCGCGCTGAAAGCGAACACCGCCAGCACCGATCCCAGCGGTTTGCCGGCCAGCGGATACGCGCGGCACAGGTAATAGGCCGAGAAGCCGCAGGCGCTGGCGTAGGCCAGGCTCAGGGGTACCGCGAACAGCAGGCTGGCGACCATGCTCGCGCCGGTCGTCGCGTTGATCAGCCCGGAAAGCAGCAGGCCCAGCATCAGCCAGGCCAGCAGGTAGAGCACGGCGCTGCGCCGCGCCCAGAAGCTTTCGCCCATCAGTTGCGCACTTCCACGCCGCCCATGATCGCGTAGCCCCGGATCACCAGCCGCTTGGCGCCGGCCGGCGGCTGGATGGTCTTGTCCTCGAAGCCGCCCAGGATCGGGGTGCCCTGCAGGATCACGGTCCAGTCGGGCGGGCACTTGATGGTGACGCCGCCCCAGAACGCGAAGACATTGATCACGGCTTCGCCCCCGGGCTGGATCGCGCAGCTGCGCATGTCGAGCGAGCAGCCGCCCATCACCGCCGTGATTTCGCCGCCGCGGAAGGCCTGGCTGTTGACCCGGCGCTCGAAGCCGCCCATGATCGCGGTGCTGTCGATGATATCGTCTGCGATGGCGTCCTTCGAGCCGCCCGCCACCATGCGCCGTCCGCGCGCCGCCTTCACCAGCATCAGGGCGCCGAGGCCGATCAGCGCCAGCGGCCACACGGCGCGCCAGCTGAACTCGATGATGTCCATGCGGTCGAGGGTGAGCAGCAGGCCGATGCCGAGCAGGACTGCGCCCACCAGGCGGCCGCCCGGGGTGGCGGTGTCGCACAGCTTGACCGTGCCGACCACGATGAAGAGCGTCGGCCAGAACGAGAACGCGCGGTGCATGTCGAGGATGCCGAGGTTATCGAGCAGGAACAGGAGTCCCATCGCGATCACCAGGAAGCCCAGGACCACCTGGCTGGTCATGCCGCTGCGCGGCTGGATATTATCCTTCATGGCGGTTCCCCTGGTTGTTGGCGAAGCGGCGGGTGATGAAGGGGTCGAGGACCAGCTTCACGCCCCAGGCCAGGATGAACAGCGGCCAGCTGTTGCGGAAGGTGAGGCCGAACAGGTGCTCGAACACCGCGAACAGCCACAGGCCGATGAAGACCAGCCACAGCCCGCCGCCGAATTCCTTCGGACTCGGATAGCCGATGGTCTGGTTGATGCCCACCGCGACCAGCAGCAGCGGCCAGTAGCGCCACAGGGATTCCACATCCATGTAGCCGAGGCGGTCGAGCAGCACGGCGCCGCCGACCAGGATCAGGATCAGGCCCCACACGACCTGCTTGCGCAACCGGTATGCGTCTTCGGTATTCATGTTCTTGCTCCCTTGTGTTATCGAACTGGAAGCACGATACCGGATGCCGTGGCGGGAGCGGAAGCGCTTTTCGGCGAATGGCGGACGGTGGACGGCGAATGGCGAAGAATTCGGCCGGCCGCGACGCAGGGGCGGCGAACGGCGGCGCAAGGTATGCGCAATGGATAGGGACAGACGAAAAAAAAGCCCGCCTCATCAGGGCGGGCTCTTCGGAACCGAAGCGGATCAGGCGGAGGCGGCAGCCTCGCGTGCAGCCTGCCCCTTGGGCTGGTTGCGGTACTTGGCGCGCGCCTCGGCCTGGCGCACGGCTTCGCGGGCGACGTTCGAGCGCTTGATCTCCAGCCTTTCCTTCTTGCCGCGGTGCTGTGCTTCGTTCTTGTTGCCGATCTTGTGGGTCATGATGCCTCCTGGTGTGTGCCGATCACTGAAACGGCGCGCGCCTTGCGCAGGCGGCGCCGCGTAGCCTACGAGCGGTTGGTTCCCATCTTGAGGTCCGCAGGCATCAGCATACCCCAGCCAAGCTGGCGCCGGATTTCCTCCGGAGTCGGGGGCGGTTTGGGATCGCGCGAGCGGCGCTCGAGGTATTCGCGAACCAGGTGCTTGGGTGGGTGCTTGACGTCGGACATGGCGACCTCCGCTTCGTTGAGGGCCGCCGCTCGCTTGCGCTCGCAACGGCCCGAATTCTGGTGCCGGTCCTCGAGGCGACCGGCTAACCTGCTGAGGTGTCGGAACACGCCGAATCGAATCGCACGTCCCTCACTCACACGGCTTCATGATAGCGGCGCAGCGCCTGCGTTACCGTTAGGTGGCGCACACTTGCTTGTCGGACGACACGCCGTCCGCATGACAGCGCATTTAACGTCGAGTCAACCGGGCATGGGAATAAAAAAAGGGGAGCCGAAGCTCCCCTTGCATCGCATCGCTGCGTCAGGCGATCAGAACTTGTAGCGCAGGTTCAGGAAGTACTGGCGGCCGCTGACGTCCAGCTTCTGCTGCTCTTCCGTGCTGTAACGGTATTGAGCGCGCTTGGCGTTGGTCAGGTTGGTCGCGCTGAACGCGAGTTCCAGGTTCTGCGTGATGTAGTAGTTCGCGTTGAATGCGAGCGTGGTCACGCCGTCGGCATAGGTCGGCGCGGTCGGCATCAGGATGCCGTTGATGGTCGACAGGCCCTGGCTGTTCGCGGTCGGCGACGGCGCGGTGCTGCTGTTCACGTACTCGCCGCGGTAGTTGGCCACCAGGCGGGTCGACAGCTTGTCGTCCTCGTAGTACAGGCCGATGTTGCCGGCCCACTCCGACGCACCGACCATCGGGCGGCCGTCATCCACCTTGGTCTTGGCGCGGCTGACGTTCGAGGTGAAGCCGAAGTTGGTCTTGCCGAACGGCTGCTCGTACGAGACCTCGATGCCGCTGATCTTCGCGCCCTGTTGCGAGGACGTGTTGATCGCGAATTCCTTGACCGCGTTGTCGCGCGGGTCGGTCAGCTGGATGGTCGAGGTGCCTGTGGCGCCGGTCTTCGGATAGCCATTGATCTTCGAATGGAACACGCTCACCGAGACAGCCGAACGCGGCGCGAAGTACCAGCCCCAGGACAGGTCGACGTTATCCGAGGTCAGCGGCTCCATGTCCGGATTCGGGCCGGTCACGCGGCAGCCGTTGGCGTCGCAGGTCGGGGTGCCGAAGCCGCTGCCCAGGACGTTGTAGTTCTGGCGGCCGATGGTGCGGCTGGCGCCGAAGCGCGCGATCATGTCGCTGGTCAGCTCGTAGCGGATGTTCATGCTCGGCAGCCAGTTGTCGAAGTGGCGGTCGGTCGGCGTCTTGTAGTACATCGTGCCGCTCAGGGGATCGAACGGCACGCCGTCCGGAATGCCCACGGCGTCGCCCGCGTCGGTGATCGCGCCCGGGAAGGCGGCGCAGGTGGTGGCCGGCTGGCCCGGCGCGGAGCGCAGGCAGGCGCTGCGCGGGTTGATCGGGGTGGCGATATTGGCCTTGACGTTGGTGCGCACGAAGCGCAGGCCGACGTTGCCCGACCAGCGTTCCGCCTCCAGGTTCGCCATCCAGTAGACGGCTGCCTGGCGCTCCTTCATGTCGATCTCGGAACCGACACGGCGCTCCCATTCCGGGGTGGTTTCCTTGGTGTTCGCCGAGATATAATCCTTGGTCGCGTCGCGGGTGTAGGTGAAGCCGGTGTTGTCCCAGGCGCCGCCGCCCAGGCCATCGCCGAAATCGCCCGGGTACGGCGCCCAGCCGTCAGTCGGGGTCACCGGGTTGCCGATCAGGGCGCCGGTGGTGCCGTTGACCAGGCTGGCGCGGAAGGCCGGGCCCCGGCGTGCGCTGGTGCGCTTGTGTTCGGACACGCGCACGCCGGTCTCGAGCGACTGCACCCAGCCGTAGTTCAGCTTGTGCTCGGCGTCGAACTGGGCGCTCCACTCCTTGTCCTCGGTGCGGATGCCGGAAGCGGCGCGGTCGACGATGCGGTAGCCGCTGCCGTCCGGGTTCAGGCCCGGCTGGTTGCTGCCGGCGCCGTGGTATTCGACGAAAGGCGCGTCGTGCAGGCCGCCCAGCGCGTAGGAGATGCCGGTGCCGTAGCGGGCCAGGGTCAGGCCCTGGTCGAGCTCGGTCTTGCCGACGCCGCGGGTGGCCGACAGCAGGGTCTTGACGGTCAGGTCGTCGTTGACGCGGTACTTGGCGTCCAGGTCGAGGAAGGAGCTGGTGGCGTTGGCGCCGTCGCGGAAGAAGCCTTCCGAATTGCCGACATACTGGGGCGTGGTGCCGTCCGGGAAGACAACGTCGGCCGACTTCAGCACGCGCAGCTGGTGGCCGTACACCGTGGTCTCGTTGACGATCACCGGATTGCGGATCTGGGCATAGACGCGCTGGCCGTTGGAATTGGTGTTGATCGCGGACGCGCCAGTCGAGCCCAGCGGGTGGTTCTTACCGAGCAGCATCGAGTACATGGCGCTCGAGGTCAGGCGGCCGTGGTTGTCCGCGTCCAGCGAGGAGTGGAAGCCGGTGACGTTGACTTCGAAGTCGTTGTTCGGCTTGAACTGCAGCGCGATCATGCCGCCCTTGCGGTCGCGCACGGACTCGACGAATTCCGAGCTCATCGAGCCCGGCATGCGCACGCCGTTCAGGTCCGCGGCGGTGTAGCCGGTGCCGGCGAGCGAGGCATCGGTGATGCCCAGCATGGTCGAGGTGTTGATCACGTCCCAGCCGCTGCTGGTGCCGTAGGCGAAGCGCGACACCGAATCGCGGCGCACGAAGCGCTTCTCGGCGAACAGCGAGGCGATCACGCCGAAGGTATTGGCTTCGTTCTTCCAGGTGACGGAGCCGTTCAGGTCCGGCGCATAGCGGTCGGCAAGGTCGACGTAGCTGCCGCCCACGCTGACCACGCCCGATACGCGTTCCTTCTGCTGCAAGGGCTTGCGGGTGGTGACGTTGATGGTGCCGGCCAGGCCGCCGTCGACGATGTTGGCCTGCGACGTCTTGTAGACGACCGCCTGGTTCAGCACGTGCGAAGGCATCAGGGAGAGGCTGGTCGAGCGCGAGCTCGACGCCTGGTCGGCGACGTACCAGTCGGCGCTCGAGACGGCGTGGCCGTTGAAGATGATCAGGGACATGTCCGGGTTGGTACCGCGCATCGACACCTTCTCGGCTTCGTCGTAGTCGGTACGCACCGCCACGCCGGCCAGGCGCTGCAGCGAGTCGGCCAGGTTCTTGTCCGGCATCTTGCCGACGTCCTCGGCGGTGATCACTTCGACGTTGGCGGTGGCGTCGCGCTTGACAGCCAGCGACTTGGCCATCGAAGCGCGGATACCGGTCACTTCGACAGTCTGGATCTGGGTTCCGGCCGGGATTTCCTGCGCCATGGCCGGCAGCGTCGCGAGGCTCCACACCGCCATCGACACGGCCGCGGCGAGCGGCTTCTGTTTGAACATCATCTCTCTCCTGGAAAGGGTGCTAATGGATCTTGCATAGGCAGGCAAACGACTGCCCTGAGCGGAGTATTGATGATCCGTCAATGAGCGAATAATGACTTGTGTTAACCGCTATATAACTTGGAGGAATGTACATATTCAGCTTGCCGGGAAGAAGCCCCTGTGCAGACCGCTTGCATACCGCTACCATTCCAAGGGTTATGGGCGCATGCTGAAAAATCATTACCTATGCATACCGTCCAAGGCGTAACTTGATGTTTTTTCACCACACCTACGGGACACCGCCATGCGTTTCGCCGCCCTGTTTCCTCCGCTGCTGCTGGCCGCCGCCCTGGCCGGCTGCGCTTCCCAGCCTGCTTCCCAGCCTGCTCCCGGGTCCGGGCCGGCCGCTCCGCTGCCGCTGGCGCAGGTCCTGCAAAAGCAGATCTATCAGATGAGCCCCGCCGAGGCCGGGCGCTACATCGCCCACATCCACGATGCCGAGCCGGACCTGCGCAAGCGCATCGCGGCGATCGGCCGCAAGAACATCGGCCAGCCCTATTCCCTGCACCTGCTGGGCGAATTCCCGTATGAGATCCACGACCAGCTGCCCCTGTTCAGCCTGGCGCAGAGCGACTGCGTGGTGTTCGCCGAGCACACCTACGCGATGGCGCTCTCGCAATCGTGGGAGGAATTCTTCTGGATGCTGCAGCGCATCCGCTACCGCGACGGCGTGATCGGGGTGGCCACCCGCAACCACTACACCGAGATGGACTGGAACGTGGCCAACCGCTGGCTGGTCAGCGACATCAGCGCCGAACTGGCCGGGCCGGGCGGCCCCGCCTACGACATGCAGGTCGACCGCGCGCGCTTCCTGCGCACCCGCCACAACACGCTGCGCGAGATCCCGGTCGAGACCAGCCGCCAGGCCTATGTGCCGAAGGACCAGGTGGCGGCCATCGCCGCCCAGCTGCAGGAAGGCGACTTCGTGAACGTGATCTCGACCCGCGACGGCGAGTACTGGGCCTCGCATGTGGGCCTGGTGGTGCTGGGGCCGGACGGCGAGCGCCGCTTCCTGCATTCGTCCGAACCGCAGGTGCGCGAGGAAAGCTTCGGCGCCTTCATGGCGCGCGCGGCCGAGCGCGAAGCGCGCAACGCCAGGGAGGGCAAGCGCGGGCAAGTGCTGGCCGGCTTCAAGTTCCTGCGCCTGAACGAGCAGATCGAGGTGCCGCCGATGGCGCCGCAGCCGCGCCCGGGCCGCAGCGGCGGCGCCTGATTTTCCTGCGCCGCGGGCCGGCGTGACGGCGCCGGCGTTCCGGCAGCCGCGGAAGCGCGGGTGCGGCGCTTCTCTTTTCCTGCCGGCGGCGGAATGGCGGCCGTGTTCGCAGTGGGTGCTGTCTTCGCGGTGCTTCCGCCCGCGCTCTCTGCCTGCCGCCTCCGCATTGCCTGCCGCCTTCGCATTGGCCGGCGCCTGAGCGCTCGCCGCCTTCGCATCGTTTGGTGCCGCCCATCGCCCAGTCCCTGCGGAGAGGCACGTCACCGCCCTTCGGTCCAATCTTCCCGCTTTGCCTCCTCGCTCATCTCCTGCCGCCGCACTCTTTGCCTCTCTTATCCGCCCGCCATTTGTGCACTGCATTTCCGCATTTATTACCGTCCTGCCCCCGTTTTCATTCTATTTCTTCCAGCAGGAAATAACCGATCAGAAATATTATCCTGGAACATTTCTAGCTTCCAATTTCTGATTTTCAATTGGGTCCGATTTCGAGCATTTATTCCAACGCCGTTGAGTGACCTCAAACTCAGCCTCCAACGCGGCACAGATAATAAACTTACAAATAAGCCCCCAGTCTAATCGAAGCATTATTTTTATCAGGAAAAGCCTTGAGTTATAGCGCGCATTACGCATGCAGCGTTATGCGCACCATGCTCACTCAGCTGAAAAGCCAGAAACCATGTCCATTCAAAGCCGTCATATCTTCAGCGTGCTGGTTGCGCGACTGGTACAGATGAACCGCAGGGCCAAGGTAACGCTGATGGTCGCGGCCGACCTGGTAATGCTCCCCCTCTGTTTTCTTATCGCCATGATATTGCGCGGTGGCGATTTAAAATTGGCCATGGGATTTGGGCCGGGCTCTTATTTCCTCATTGCCGCTTTAACTGTCATCGCATTTTCCATGGCCGATTTATACCGGGCGGTGATCCGCTTTATCGACCAGCGATTATTGAGCATCTCCGGATTATCCCTGGCCATTGCCATTTTCTGCGCTTACCTGGCCCTGCTGGCACTGAACGAAATCAGCTTCCCGCGCAGCGCGCTCACGATTTACTGGTTTATCGCGTTTTCCTATGTCGTCGTTTCGCGCATCGGCTTGCGCAATCTGCTGCGCACCCACCGCGGCCGCGCCGCCAAGGCGGTCCCGGTAGCGATTTACGGCGCCGGCGAGGCCGGAGCCCGGCTGGCCCAGGCCCTGCGCGACAGCGACGATTACCGCGCCCTGTGCTTCTTCGACGACAAGCGCGCCCTGCACGAGCGCACGGTCGCCGGGCTGCGCGTGTTCCCGACCGCACGCCTGAGCGAGATGGCGCCCGTGCTCGGCATCCGCACGACCGTCATCGCCCTGCCGACGGCGGCGCCGGAACGCCTGCGCGACATCATGCAGCGGCTCGGCCAGGCCGGCGTGCCGGCCAAGATCCTCGGGCGGCTGGTCGACCTCGACGGCGACAAGGCCGCGCCGCGTGACGCCATCCGCGAGCTGAAGTTCGAGGACCTGCTCGGCCGCCCGCCGGTGCCGCCGCGGCTGGACCTGTTCGCCCGCTGCGTGCGCGGCAAGAGCGTGCTGGTGACCGGCGCCGGCGGATCCATCGGTAGCGAGCTGTGCCGCCAGATCGTCACCCTGACCCCGGCCCGCCTGCACCTGCTCGACCACTCCGAATTCGCGCTCTACACCATCCGCCAGGAGCTCGCCACGCGTTTTCCCGAGCTGGCCATCCAGGCGCACCTGGGTTCGGTCTGCAACGCCGACCTGGTCGACCACATCCTGGGCGACGGCCAGGTCGACACCGTCTACCATGCGGCCGCCTACAAGCACGTGCCGCTGGTGGAAGCCAATATCGTCGAGGGCCTGCGCAACAACGTGCTGGGCGCCCAGGTCATCGCCGCCAGCGCCGCTCGCCACGCGGTGCGCACCTGCGTGCTGATCTCGAGCGACAAGGCGGTGCGCCCGACCAACATCATGGGCGCCAGCAAGCGCATCGCCGAACTGATCTTCCAGGCCGCGGCCGCCCGCGGCGGTGCCGCGACCACCTTCTGCATGGTCCGTTTCGGCAACGTGCTCGGTTCGTCCGGCTCGGTCATCCCCCTGTTCCAGCGCCAGATCGCCCGCGGCGGCCCGGTCACGATCACCCATCCCGAGGTGTCGCGCTACTTCATGCTGATCGCCGAAGCGGCCCAGCTGGTGATCCAGGCCGGCGCCATGGCCAAGGGAGGCGACGTGTTCGTGCTCGACATGGGCGAACCGGTGCGCATCGTCGACCTGGCCCGCACCATGATCGCCATGCATGGCCTGACCGAGCGCAGCCCGCAGAATCCGCGTGGCGACATCGAGATCCAGTTCGTCGGCCTGTTCCCGGGCGAGAAGCTGCACGAGGAGCTGCTGACCGACGGCGTGGTCTTCCCCAGCGAACATCCGCGCATCATGCGGATGAAGGAAAGCGCCCTGCGTCCGAGCGTGCTGGAAACCTGCATCACCTGCCTGATGATGGCCTGCGACACCCACGAACGCGGGACCATCGAATCGATGGTCAAGGCCATCGTCGCCGAATACGTGCCGCAGGCGCCGCAAGCGGCTCCGGCCGCCGAAGAACAGGCCGCCGCGAGCACCGGCCTGAACAGGAAGTTCGTACCCTTCCGCATCTGAGCGCAGCTGAGCGAACCCGACCACCCCATCACTCTCTTTGTCACCGGCGAGGATATCCATGCGAGACGAGAACCAATCAGACCACCTGAAGCAGCTCATGGCGAGGCTGCAAGACCGTAGCGCCGTGATCGGCATTGTAGGCCTCGGCTATGTCGGGCTGCCGCTGGCGCTGCGCTATGCGGCGGAAGGCTTTCGGGTTCTCGGGATCGACATCGACGCCGCCAAGGTCGCCACGCTCAACCGCGGCGCCAGCTACATCGCGCACATCCAGTCCGATACCATCGAGGCGGCGCGCGCCCACGGCTTCAGCGCCAGCACCGAGTTCGCCCGCGCAAGCGAGGCCGATGCGCTCGTCATCTGCGTCCCCACGCCCCTGAGTCCCTATCGCGAGCCCGACCTGTCCTACGTGCTGGGCACGGCCGACGCCCTGCTGCCGCACATGCGCGCAGGCCAGATCCTGTCGCTCGAGAGCACCACCTATCCCGGCACCACCGAGGAAGAGCTGCGTCCGCGCCTGGAAGCGCGCGGCTTCACGGTCGGACAGGACGTCTTCCTGGTGTTCTCGCCGGAGCGCGAGGACCCCGGCAATCCCGATTTCCACACCCGCACGATTCCCAAGGTATGCGGTGGCTCCACCGCCGCCTGCCTGGAAGCCGGCCTGGCCCTGTACCGCCAGGCGATCGACACCGTGGTCCCGGTCAGCTCCACCCGCGCGGCCGAGCTCACCAAACTGCTCGAAAACATCCACCGCGCCGTCAACATCGGACTGGTCAACGAAATGAAGATCATTGCCGACCGCATGGGCATCGACATCCACGAGGTGATCCGCGCGGCCGCCACCAAGCCCTTCGGCTTCACGCC
>CAMPHU010000076.1 GCA_946886065.1 uncultured Massilia sp.
TGCAGCGCGTCGCGCGCATGGGCGGGGGCGTAGACGTGGGAACGTTCGCTCTCGTCGCGGATCAGCAGGCCTTTGCCGTGCATCACTTGCATCAGGCGCAGGACGGTGGCATAGGTCACGTCGGGCCGCGTCTTGAGCATGTCCTCATGCACCTGCTTGGCGGTGGCGGAACCCATCGGCCACAGCACCTGCAGCAAGTCGAGTTCGGCGGGAGTGGGCTTGGGAAGGTCGGACTGGCGCGGCATGCGAAGCTCTCTGTCGGTTCGGATGTATGTAGAGTAGTTGGTCTAGACCGGCCTGTCTATCAATTCCGTGGGGCGTGCCGCGAATATGCATGCAGGGTTAATGCGTCCATGTTGTAAAAATTGAAGTTGACCAATGGTATATTTTGTCGCGCTATCGACCTTCGTCCGACTGCCATGGCGCCCGGACAGCCATCGGTCCATGTGCCGAATCCAAGGAGGAATCAATGTTCCCAGCTGTAGGCATGGTCCGGCGCCTGGCGGTGGCCGCCGTGGCGGCCCTCCTGTCGGGTTGCCTCGCCGCCGGCGTGCATGTCGCCGATTTTTCCCGGCCCACGGTAAGGGTCGAACTGGAGGCGGCAGGCATGAAGAATGCGCAGGAGTCCTTCGGCGCCGCATTCTGCCGCCACTATGCGCGGCTGGCAGGGCCGGACGCGCCGGCTTGCGACCGCTGGCTGCTTGGCGTACAGGCCGAGCCCGTGCACGGCGCCTCATCCGCCGCCGCGCTGCCGCCGGTGGCGCCGGCCGTCGTCATCATCCCCGGTATCTTCGGCGAATGCGTACGTCAATCGGTGACGCCGTTTTCGCACGATTACGCTTATCTGCGCCAGCTTGGCTACCAGGTCGAGGTCGTGCCGGTCTCGGGGCGCGGATCGTCCGAGCTCAATGCAAGGGCGATCCATGACTTCTTTGCGGCCAGGCCGCCGGGCAAGGTGATCGTGATCGGCTATTCCAAGGGCATCACCGATTTCATGGTGGCGGCCACGCAGGCCAGGGCCGATGCCTGGATCGGCCGGATCGCGGCCCTGGTCTCGGTCGCCGGCGTGGTCAACGGCACTCCCTTGGCCAGCCGCGGCGAAAAGCTCTACGAGCGGATTTTCCGGGAGATTCCCGTGCCCACCTGCGGCCCTGCCGACGGTGGCGGCGTTGCGAGCCTGGGCTATCGTTCGGCCACCGACACCGCGCGCGCCTTCGCCCGGGCCCGGCACACCTACCGGACGTACAGCGTGGCGGCGGTGGTCGATGGCGGCCCGGTCAATCCGGTCCTGGCCATGGGCTACGAGCTGCTCGGCGGCGTGGACCAGCGCAACGACGGCCAGGTGCTGCTCGACGACGCCATCCTTCCGCGCAGCACCTTCCTCGGCGCTTTCCGCGCCGATCACTGGTCGATCGCGCTGCCTTTCGAGGATAGCCGCGATCCCTGGATGGCGCCCTTGAGCATCCATAACCATTTCCCCCGCCGCGCCTTGCTGGCGGCGATTCTCGAAACGCTGGATCGCGATCTGACAGGAGGACAGGAATGAAAATAGCGAGCATGGTGTTTGCGGCGGCGCTGGCGGCCGGCCTCGCCGGTTGCAAGTCGATGGGACCCCGGACCGCGATCGAAGACGACGGGCAGGACGAAGCGCACGTCAGGGCGACGGTGCTGTTCCTTGCCGATCCCCAGATTCACAATGTCCACGGGGGCGATGTCAAGCAAACGATGGGCGCCGCAGATTGGTTCAGCGATGTCGCACAGCGCCACCCGGAAATGAATTTGCTTGCGCCTTATGCGCTGGAGGGAATCATCCAGGACGGCCTGCGTGCGCCCGCCACGGCACCGGCCGACTTCATGGTCATCCTCGGCGACGCGACCAATGCTGCCTGTACCGGCGAGTTCGCGCGCTTCACGAAGGCGGTCGACCATGTGCGCGGAGGGAAGTTCTTGTTGATGGCTCATGGAAACCATGACAGCTTCCTGATGGGAACGATCAATTATTGGCAAAGCAGGCTGGACGAAGCGGATGTGAGCGGGTTTGCCGGGGAAGCGCTGCCTGTCGACAAGACATGGTGGAAGCCGGCGACGGGGCCGGGCGCAAGTGGCTGGAAGCCGCTTTGCTTCGAGTCGGCGCAAGCCCAGAGCGTCCCTATCCATAAAGTGCAATGGATGGCCAAGTACCTCGATACCTTGAAACCAGGCGCGATCGGATTGACCCTGATGGCGCAGGAAAACGTCACTGGCGAGTTCCGGCCCTTTTCCGGCAAGGGCGCCCCGGGAAGCCTGCTGGAGCGGCTGGACTTCAAGGTCGAAGGCGCTTGGATTCGGCCGGAACTCTCCGAGCACGGGCTGCTGAGGACCTACGCCTCTTACCTGGTGCAGGCCATCGACGTTGGAAGCGCGCACAGGCTGTTCATCATCGATACCTCGGCATGCGACGTGTTCGACGCGCCCCTGGTCAGGAAGCCGATCAGGTATTGGGGCCAGAATGCCGGCATGAGAGGATGCCTTGGCGCGCGGCAGCTCGAGACCATCAAGAGCATGCTCGCCCAGAACCAGGATGGACGCAAACCGATATTTGCGGGGCACTTCCCGCTGGAAGATATTTCCAGCGGCGACTTGCGCGAGCTCGTCGGCATCATGGAAAAGGCGAGCGGGAAGGAATGGACCTACCTGTCCGCGCACACGCACAAGAAGCAGTCGGTCCTGGTGACGCCCAGCGGCGGAAAAGAAATCAACATGGGCTCGACCACCGACTGGCCGATGTCGGCTTACCAGGTGCGCTTCGGCCAGGCGGTGACGGCGCACCGGATCGCCGGGGCCGAACCCGGCATGGACTACGCGGCGCCCGTGAGTTTCAACAGCGGGTCCGAACTGTGCCGCCACCTCGACGCGGCGAACATGCTGGCGCAGTGGAAGGCGGATCGGCCGCCGGCTGTCTACCGTTCGCCCGGTACCCGGCAGAGCTATCGGGAATGCAGCCGGAACATCGGCGCGCAGGAAAACAGCTCTGAAGCGAAGCTCCAGCTTGCCACGGCCAAGATCGCCGAAAACATGAAAGAGGAAGGCTACCGCAAGCAGATGATGGGCCTCATGGCGGCCGCGAGCCTGCACGAATCGCGCACCTTCTCGTTTCACAGGTGGATCGAGGATATCGTGGACCTGTTCATCCAATAGCCCCAAAAAAAAGACCGCGCCGGGCGGCGCGGTCTTCGCGGAACGGGTGTGAAGCATCAAGCCGCTTCGCGCACTTCCTTCAGGCTCTTGTCGTCCTCGATGGCGACGCGGCCGTTCAGGACCTCGTGCATGCGGTCGGTATCGAGTTCCTTCTCCCACTTCGACACCACGACCGTCGCCACGCCGTTGCCGACGAAGTTGGTCAAAGCGCGGCATTCGCTCATGAAGCGGTCGATGCCGAGGATCAGGGCCATGCCCGCCACCGGAATGGTCGGCACCACGGCCAGGGTCGCGGCCAGGGTGATGAAGCCGGCGCCGGTGATGCCGGACGCGCCCTTCGAGGTCAGCATGGCGACGAACAGGATGGTCAGTTCCTGGGTCAGGGTCAGGTCGGTGTTGGTGGCCTGGGCCACGAACAGGGCGGCCATCGTCATGTAGATGTTGGTGCCGTCCAGGTTGAACGAGTAGCCGGTCGGCACGACCAGGCCGACCACGGGCTTGGAGCAGCCCAGCTTTTCCAGCTTGCGCATCAGGGCCGGCAGGGCGCTTTCCGACGAGCTGGTGCCGAGCACGATCAGCAGTTCTTCCTTGATGTAGGAGATGAACTTGAAGATCGAGAAGCCGGTCATCTTGGCGATGGCGCCCAGCACCACGGCCACGAACAGGAAGCAGGTCAGGTAGAACGAGCCCATCAGCTTGGCCAGCGGCAGCAGCGAATCCAGGCCGTACTTGCCGATGGTGAAGGCCATCGCGCCGAAGGCGCCGAGCGGGGCGACCTTCATGACGATGTTCACGACGCCGAAGATCACGTGCGAGAAGTCTTCGATCAGCTTGGTGACCGGGCGGCCGCGCTCGCCCATCATCGACAGCGAGAAGCCGAACAGGATGGCGATCAGGAGCACCTGCAGGATGTCGCCCTTGGCGAAGGCATCGACGAAGGTGTTCGGGATGATGTTCATGATGAAGTCGACCGTGCTCTGGCTGTGCGCCTTCTCGGTGTACTGCGCGATCGATTTCGTATCCAGGTGGGCCGGATCGACGTTGAAGCCGGCGCCCGGCTTGACCACGTTGGCCACGACCAGGCCGATGGCCAGGGCGAAGGTCGAGACGACCTCGAAGTAGAGCAGTGCCTTGCCGCCGACGCGGCCGATCTTCTTCATATCCTGCATGCCGGCAATACCGGCGACGACGGTACAGAAGATCACCGGAGCGATGATCATCTTGATCAGTTTGATGAAGCCGTCTCCCAATGGCTTCATCTTGGTGCCCAGTTCAGGGTGGAACACCCCGAGCAGCACGCCGACGAAGATGGCGAACAGCACCTGGACATACAGGATTTTGTAAAAAGGCTTTTTCATGACAACTCTTCAACGAGGTTGGTGGTCGTGCCATCTTCGTTGAATCCCGCATGCATAGCTATTGTGGAAATCCGCATGCGGGAATGTACCTAGGAGCGATGCTTACTGGCGTCGATACACGGTGCCGCCCTTCATCACGAAGCCGACTTTCGCGGCGGCGCCGATGTCCGCCGTCGGGTCGCCGTCCACGGCCACGACGTCGGCCAGCATGCCGGGCTTGATGTGCCCGAGATCCTTCGACTTGCCGAGGATGCCCGCCGCCACGCCGGTGGCCGAGCGCATCGCCTCCATCGGCGTCATGCCGAGGCGCACCATCCAGGCCAGCTCGCGTGCGTTGGTCCCGTGCGCGAACACGCCCACGTCGCTGCCGTGGCCGATGGTCACGCCGACCCGGCGCGCCAGCCGGAAGGCGTCGTGGGCCTGCTTCATCGAAGGCGTCGGCGCGCCGCCGCGCACATGCTTCTGGAAGTATTCGCCGATGGCTTCCGGCGCGCTCAATGTCGGAATGTAGGCGACCCCGCGCTGCGCCATCAGCTTGAAGGTCGCTTCCGATGCGCCGTAGCCGTGCTCGATGGTGTCGACGCCGGCCAGCACCGCCATCCGGATCGCCTCGTCGCTGCTGGCGTGCGCGGCCACCTTGCGGCCGGTGACGTGGGCGGCGGCGACCATGGCCTTCATCTCTTCCATCGTGAAGGTGGGCCGCGCGCTGCCGTCGGCGCCCGTGCGGTAGTCGGCATAGAACTTGATCCAGTCGGCGCCGCGCGCGGACTGCTCGCGCACGGCCTTCGTCACTTCGTCGACGCCGGTGGCCGGCTGGGCGCCGTAGGGCAGCTCCATGTCGGGGCGGTAGTTCTTCTCGGCCGGGCCGTAGCTGTAGCTGGCGACGATGGCCCTGGTGGCGATCAGGAGGCGCGGGCCTGGCGCCACGCCTTCCTCGATGGCGCGCTTGATGCCGGCGTCGGCGTAGTCCGCGCCCTCGGTGCCGAGGTCGCGCAGCGTGGTGAAGCCTGCCTGCAGGGTGTCGGCGGCGTGCTTCGCGGCCAGCATGATGCGGTAGGCGACCGGCTCCTTGATTACCTGGTCGTCCCAGGTGGTCTCGTTGTACGGGTGCAGCAGCACATGCGAGTGCAGGTCGATCATGCCCGGAATCAGGGTCTTGCCGGGAAGGTCGATGCGTTCGGCGTCCTGCGGCGCCTGGACCTGGTCGGCCGGGCCCGCGGCCTCGATGCGGCCGTTCGCGACCAGCACGGCCCAGCCGCGCTGGGGTGCGCCGTCGCCGGTCCAGACGCGTTCGGGGGTGAGCAGGATGGGGCGCCGGTCGCCCGCATGGGCCAGGCCGGCGCAGAAGACGGAGGTGGCAAGCAGCAGTGTTGGCGCCCAGGTCCGCATGTCGTGGTCTCGTTGTTGTTATCGAGACCGCATCATACCGAACTCCCCGCGCGTTGCGCTTACTGCGCCGCCCAGCCGCCGTCCATGTTCCAGGCCACGCCGCGCACCTGGCTGCCGGCCGGGCTGCAGAAGAACACGGCCAGCGCGCCCAGTTCTTCCGGCGTGACGAACTCGCCCGAGGGCTGCTTTTCCGCCAGCAGGGCGCGGCGCGCATCGTCGTTGCCCAGTTTGTCGCGCGCGGCGCGGTCGTCGACCTGCTTCTGGACCAGCGGGGTCAGCACCCACCCCGGGCAGATCGCGTTGCAGGTCACGCCGGTCTGGGCGGTTTCCAGCGCGGTGACCTTGGTGAAGCCCACCAGGCCGTGCTTGGCCGCGACATAGGCCGACTTCTGCGCCGAGCCCACCAGGCCGTGCACCGAGGCCAGGTTGATGATGCGGCCCCAGTTCTTCTGCTTCATGCCGGGCAGGGCCAGGCGGGTGGTGTGGAAGGCGGAAGTCAGGTTGATCGCGAGGATGGCGTCCCACTTCTCGACCGGGAATTCCTCGACCGGGGCCACGTGCTGGATGCCGGCGTTGTTGACCAGGATGTCGACGCCGCCGAATTTGTCCGCGGCAAACTTCATCATGGCCTCGATCTGCTCCGGTTTCGACATGTCGGCATTGTGGTAGGCGGTCTGGACGCCGAACTCGGCGCCGATGTCGGTGTAGAGCTTTTCGATCTGCTGGGCGTCGCCGAAGCCGTTGAACACGATATTCGCGCCTTGCTCGGCGAGCGCGCGCGCAATGCCCAGGCCGATGCCCGAGGTCGAACCGGTAACCAGGGCCGTCTTGCCAACTAACATCTTCGAATCCATTGTGTCCTCTAGGGGAAATGAAAAGGGTGATCGGGATGCTTCCTCAGAATTGGTAGAATTCTAATCGTAATGCCCGGTAAAATGTTGCGTTGCAGTGTAGAGAAGCGAACAATCTTGTCATATGGAGCGCCCCCATGTCTGAACCCAGCTTAAAGAGCGTGCAGTGCAGTTCGCCTGCGGGCCTGCACCGGGTCGCCTACAAGGAGTGGGGCGATCCGCTGAATCCGAAGGTGCTGGTGTGCGTGCACGGCGTCACCCGGGTGGGCGACGACTTCGACCACCTGGCGCGCGCGCTGTGCGACCGCTACCGCGTGATCTGCCCCGACATGGCCGGGCGCGGGCGCTCCGACCGGCTGCGCGATCCGGCCCACTACGTCATTCCGCAGTACGTGGCCGACATGGTCACGCTGATCGCGCGCGTCACCGCGCCGGGCGACGCGCGCGAGGTGCACTGGTTCGGCACTTCGATGGGCGGCCTGATCGGCATGGTGCTGGCCTCGCTCGAGGGCACGCCTATCAGCCGCATGCTCATCAACGACATCGGGCCGGTGCTCGACCAGGGCGCCATGCAGCGCATCGGCGAGTACATCGGGCAGGACATCCGCTTCCCCAGCTTCGAGGCCGGAGCGGAATACGTGAAGGCGGTGTCGATGTCCTTCGGCCCGCATACCGAGGAAGAATGGTTCAAGCTGTCCAGCGACGTGCTGCGCCAGGAGCCCGGCGGCCAATGGGTGCGCCACTACGACCTGGGCCTGGCCCAGCCGTTCAAGGCCATTACGCCCGAGCGCGCGGCCAGCGACGAAGCCCAGCTGTGGGCCGCCTGGGACGCGATCCGCTGCCCGACCCTGCTGGTGCGCGGCGAGCATTCCGACCTGCTGTCGCGCGAGACCGCGGCCGAGATGACCGCGCGCGGACCCAAGCCGCGCCTGGTCGAGATCCCGGGCGTGGGCCACGCTCCCACCTTCATCCAGGCATCCCAGATCGCCATCGCGCGAACATTTTTGACCGGCTGAGCTCTTCAGCTATTTTTACGAAAGCAATCATGGAAATCAAACGTATCCACGTCGGCAAGCGCCTCTCCGAAATCGCCATCCACAACGGCACCGTCTACCTGGCCGGCCAGATCGCGGAAGACACCGCCCAGGGCATCGAGGGCCAGATGCGCGAGGTGCTGGCCCACGTCGACCGCCTGCTGGGCGAGGCCGGCAGCGACAAGTCCTGCATCCTGATGTGCCAGATCTTCATCGCCGACATGGCCAACTTCGCCGGCATGAACGCCGTGTGGGACGAATGGGTCCCCCAGGGCCACACCCCGCCGCGCGCCACCGTGGAAGCCAAGCTCGCCAACCCCGCATGCCTGGTGGAGGTCTGCATCACTGCCGCACTGCGTTAATTCGGCATGGTATCGACCGCCGCACTCGGCGACGCCCGGGCCCAGCTCGTCCAGGGGCTGAGTCCCGAGGACTGCGCGCGCGTGAACGCCGCGCTCGACTACGCCGGCGAGGCCTATGGCGAGCGCCTCGCCACGTCCGGGCAGAACGCGTTCGAGTTTTCGCTGGGCGTGGCGGGCACGCTGGCCTACCTGCGCACCGACACCGAGACCCGGATCGCCGGCCTGCTGTTCGAGCTTGCCACCTTCGACCCGGCCGTCGCCGGCAAGCTGGAGGAGCGCTTCGGCCAGGAAGTGGCCGACCTGGTGCGCGGGCTGTTCCAGCTGATCCGCCTGCGCGACCTGACCGCGGTCCAGGCGCCGGTGGGCAGCGGCAAGAACGCCGCCCAGCAGGCGGCCCAGCAAGTGGAAACCCTGCGCAAGATGCTGCTGGCGATGGCCTCGGACATGCGCGTGGTGCTGATGCGCCTGGCCTCCTGCGCGGCCACCCTGCGCTATTTCGCCGACCAGAAGCGTTTCGACGAGGTCACCCATGCCTACGGGCGCGAGGTGCTGGACTTCTACGCGCCGCTGGCCAACCGCCTCGGCGTCTGGCAGCTCAAGTGGGAGCTGGAAGACCTGTCTTTCCGCTTCATCGAGCCCGAGACCTACAAGCGCATCGCCAAGATGCTCGAAGAAAAGCGCATGCAGCGCGAAGGCTTCGTGGCATCCTCGATCGCCAGGCTGCAGGAGGAACTCGCCGCCGCCGGCGTCAGGGCCGAGGTGTCGGGACGGCCGAAGCACATCTACAGCATCTGGAACAAGATGCGCGGCAAGGAGCTCGACTTCACCGACCTGTACGACGTGCGCGCCTTCCGCGTGATCGTGCCGGACGTGAAGACCTGCTATACCGTGCTGGGCGTGGTCCACAACATCTGGACACCGATCCCCAAGGAATTCGACGACTACATCTCGCGCCCCAAGCCCAACGGCTACCAGTCGCTGCACACGGTGGTGACCGCCGAGGACGGGCGCCCGCTGGAAGTGCAGATCCGTACCCAGGAGATGCACAACTTCGCCGAGTACGGCATCGCCGCCCACTGGCGCTACAAGGAAGAGGGCGGCTCCAACTTCAAGAGCCAGAAGTACGACGAAAAGATCGCCTGGCTGCGCCAGCTGCTGGCCTGGAAGAGCGACGTCGCCGACGTGGTGGCCGGCCAGGAGGACCTGCAGCGCGAGTGGGTGGAAAAGCTCAAGGCGGCGACCCTGGACGACCGCATCTTCGTGCTCACGCCGCAGGCGCGGGTGCTGGAGCTGCCGGTGGGCGCCACCCCCATCGACTTCGCCTACCACCTGCACAGCGAGGTCGGGCACCGCTGCCGCGGCGCCAAGATCGACGGCGTCATGGTGCCGCTCAACACCCCGCTGAAGAACGGCCAGACCTGCGAGATCATCACCGCCAAGGGCGGCAGCGGCAGCCAGGGCCCGTCGCGCGACTGGCTCAGCCCCGGCTACACGGTCTCGAGCCGCACCCGGACCAAGATCCGCGCCTGGTTCCACGCCCAGGAACTGGCCGAGACCCTGGCCCAGGGAAGGGCCCTGGTCGAGAAGTCGCTCCAGCGCGAGGGCAAGACCGCGGTCAACCTGGAAGCGCTGGCACACAAGCTGGGCTTCGCCAAGGTGGACGACCTGTTCATCCAGGTGGGCAAGGAGAAGTTCAGCCTGCGCCACGTGGAAGCGGCCCTGCACGAGGGCGGCGAGCCGGCCCCACAGGAAGACGCGGCCGTCATCAGCAAGAGCCGCGCCTCGAGCGTGGAGCAGGGCGCCAAGTCGGGCGTGCTGGTGGTGGGCACGGAAGGCCTGATGACCATGCTGGCCAAGTGCTGCAAGCCGGCGCCGCCCGACCCGATCGTCGGCTTCGTCACGCGCGGCAAGGGCGTGTCGATCCACCGCCTGACCTGCAAGAACTTCGCCGAGATGCGGGCCAAGGCGCCGGAGCGGGTGATCGAGACCGAGTGGGGGCTGGCCGGGAACGATACGGTGTATCCGGTCGACCTGTTCATCCTGGCCCAGGACCGGCAGGGGCTGCTGCGCGACATCTCCGAGGTGTTCTCGCGCGAGAAGATCAACGTGACCGGGGTGAATACCCAGAGCGCCAAGGGGCAGGCGCGCATGGTGTTCACGGTGGAGATCGGGGCGACGGCGCAGCTTCAGAAGGCGCTGGGGGCTATCGGGGAGGTGTCGGGGGTGGTGGAGGCGAGGAGGCAGTAGCGTCCTGCACGCAAACTTGGGGTCCCCGCGAAGGCGGGGACCCCAAGTTTCCCGCCGCAGCCAATAGCGCCTCAACCCGCGCAAACCATTGTTAAACCGGTATCATTCGTTCCATGCGCCGAACCCTCAACCTCGCAGCCCGCCCCAGCCTCTGGGGCCTCGCCTTCGCGCGCTACCTGCGCAGCTGGTGGTACATGGTCCACCTGGGCGCGGTCGCCGTCGTGATGGCCCTGTCGCCCTCGACCTACCACCGCGCCAACCGGCTCGCGGCCTCGCGCTACATCTATGCCAGCACCTGGCAGGTGCTGCCCTGGTTCACGCTCGCCTCGGCCCTGGTGGGCCTGGTCATCATCCGCATCGTGCTGGTCACGGCCAAGAGCTACGGCCTGTCGCATTTCGCGCTGGAGATGGTGGTGCGGGTACTGGTGCTGGAACTGATCCCCCTGTCCGCCGCCATGTTCGTGGCCCTGCGCGCCGGCATGGCCTTCGACGCCTCGGCCCTGGGCCTGGCGCGCGCCGGCCTGTCGCCCCAGGCGGCCAGCGACGAAGCCCTGCGCCGGGTGCGGCGCGACATGGTGCCGCAGCTGATCGCCAACGCGGTCGCGGTCCTCAGCCTGGCCATGGTCACCTCGACCATCATGCTGGTGCTGGCCTACCTCAACGTCTACGGCCTGTCGCCCTGGGGCGTGTCCGACTACACCCGCACCGTCGGGCGCGTGTTCGAGCCGGTGGTCACCGCCGGCTTCGTGCTCAAGACGGTGCTGTTCGGCCTGGCCGTGGCCCTGATCCCGACCGCCGCCATCCTGGAACTGCAGCGCTATCCGCGCCGCGTCGTCTCCACCGTCCAGCCGGGCGCGCTGCGCCTGCTGTTCGTGCTATTGGTGATCGAGGCGGCCTCGTTGGCACTGAAATATATATGAACGAAGGAAGTCCATGACAGAACCGCAACCCGACGAACCCGCCCATGTCGAAGCCAAGGCCATCATCCTGCTGGTGCTGGTCGGCGCCCTGATCGCCGGCTTCGTGCTGTACGTGATGTACGCGCGCGGCGTGTTCGAGCCGACCCAGCGCCTGACCCTGGTCACCGACGATTCCTCGGGCGTGATCCCCGGCATGGACATGACCTTCGCCGGCTTCCCGATCGGGCGCGTGCGCCAGGTCGACCTGGCCCCGGACGGCAAGGTGCAGATCCTGGTCGACGTCCAGAGCAAGGACGCCAAGTGGCTGCGCACATCGAGCGTGTTTACCCTCGAGTCGAGCATCGTCGGCGAGACCCGCCTGCGCGCCTACACCGGCCTGCTGAACGATCCGGCATTGCCGCCGGACGCCACCCGCACCGTGCTGCGCGGCGACGCCACCGCAGAGATCCCGCGCATCGTCGCCACCGCGCGCCAGCTGCTGGAAAACCTCGAGACCATGACGGCGTCCGAGTCCGACATCAACGCCAGCCTGGCCAACATCCAGGCGGTCACCGGCCGCATGTCCGGCAAATACGGCGTGCTGGGCGGGGTGCTGGGCGGCGACGAGGAGGCGCGCAAGCTGGGCGAGGCGCTCGACCGCGTGAACGCCATCCTGGCCAAGGCCGACACCCGGGTGTTCGGCAAGAACGGCGTCGTGGACGACAGCCAGGCCGCGATCCAGCAGCTCACCGTGGTGCTGAAGGACGCCAGCGACACCCTGAAGAAGGTCGACGCGGTGCTGGTCGAGGCCCAGGCCGTGGGCGCCAATGCGCGCGTCGCCACCCAGGACCTGGGCGCGCTGCGCGGCGAGGTCGACGCCAGCCTGCGCAAGGTGAACCGCCTGGTCGACGAGATCAACCGCAAGTGGCCTTTCGCCCGCAGCAACCAGGAGATCAAGCTGCCATGAGATTCGCTCCCTTCCTGATCCTGGCCATGCTGGCCATGCTGGCCGGCTGCGGCAGCAAGCCTCTGCCGCCCGACTGGCAGGCCAACGCCAAGGGCTCGCTCGACGCGTTCACCGACGACTACCTGAAGGGCAACAGCGCCGCGGCCGAGGCCGAGTTCCGCCGCGCGCGGCTGGAAACCACGGCCACCGGCCGCCTGGAGCACGTGGCCCAGGTCGAGCTGGTGCGCTGCGCCGCCCAGGCGGCCAGCCTGGCCTTCGACGATTGCCCCGGCTACGCGGCGCTGGCGGCGGACGCCTCGACGGAGCAGCGCGCCTACGCCGCTTACCTCGCCGGGCGCTGGGACGGCCTGAACGCGGCCCAGCTGCCCGAGCAGCACCGCCCGGTGGTGGCGGGCGGCCAGCTGGCGGCCGTGACCGATCCGCTGGCGCGGATGGTGGCGGCGGGCGCGCTGTTCAAGGCCGGGCGCATCACGCCGGAAGGCATCGCGCTGGCGGTCGATACGGCCTCGCACCAGGGCTGGCGCCGGCCGCTGCTGGCCTGGCTCGGGGTGCAGGCGCGGCGCGCCGAGGCGGCGGGCGACACGGCCGCCCTGGAGCACATCCGCAAGCGCATCGCGCTGGCCTCCGGGCAGCGCTAGGAGGACGGGCGAATGGGCATTCCGAAATCGGCGCTGCAGATCGCCGCGATCGTGATCGCGCTGGCCGTGTTCGGCGTGGTCGGCGCGAAGTTCGCCGGCAAGCGCGCCGAGGCGGCGACCTTCGAGCGCATGGAATCCGTGTGGCCGGATTTTTCCGCCATGCCGGAGACGGACCGGACATTTCTCATCGAGCTGTCGCTGAACTGCCAGCTGATAAGGCGTCCCGCCCTGCGGCCCGAGGTGGTCGATTGCCTGCGCAAAGGGGCGGCACAGGCGGGCGGGGAAGCGCCGCAGCGCCTCGAGCGCCTGCTCCCGCCCGGTCCGCCGGGCTGAGCAGGCGCATGCGGGCAGGCGTTCAGCGCAGTGCCCAGGGCAGGGTATTGTGGATGGTCGTGGCCGCGATGGCCGCCTGGCCGGTCGCGACCGCGATCTGGTTCAAGCCGCGCGTGACGTCGCCGATGGCATACAGGCCCGGCACGGACGTGCGCAGGTGGTCGTCGACCAGCAGCTTGCTGCACTCGACGGTCAGGGCGCCGAGCGAGGCGGCCAGGTCGGAACGGGCGGTCTCGCCGAGCATGGGATAGAACACGTCGCAGGGGTAGTCCTCGCCGTCGGCCGTGTGCAGCACGGGTTTGAGGTCCGCGCTCATGCTCACGCCCACCAGCGGGGAGCCGACCAGGCGCACGCTGGCGGCGTCGAGCTGGCGCCGTTCTTCGTCGTTGATGGCGGATTCCGCGCTGCGCTCGAACAGCAGCACGTCCTGGCTGAAGGTCCGCATGAACAGCGCGTGCCCGACCGGGTTGATCTCCGAGGTGACCACGCCGATGCGCTTGTCGATCACGTCATAGCCGTCGCATACGGGGCACAGGCGCACCGCGCCGCTGGCGACCGCCTCGTCCCAGCGCTCGACCGGCATGCCGGCGTCGGCCACGCCGGTGGCCAGCAGCACCGTGTGGGCGCGCAAGAGACTGGTGTCGCCGTCCGGGCTGAGGTAATCGCCGACGAACAGGCCGTCCTCGATGCGCAGGGCGGTAATCTCTCCGGGAATCACATGGCCGCCGTAATTGCCCAGCTGGGCGCGCAGGTTCTCCAGCAAGTCCTTGCCGTTGATGCCCTCGGGAAAGCCAGGGTAGTTGTGCGAAACGGGAATCCAGCTCAGCCGGCTATGCCCCTTGTCGACCAGGGCGACATTGCGGGTGAAGCGGCGCAGGTAGATGGCGGCCGTGAGTCCGCCGGGGCCGCCGCCGATGATGAGGGTGTCGAATACGGTTTGGTCGAAGTCCATGCGCCGATTATCCGGGCCATGGCGGATCCGCCAATCGGCGTGCTCCCCAACGGCTGGTAAGAGCAGCCTTACAAGGACTTTCCTCCGGCGGCTTCCGGCTGCAGGGTGACATGGTCGATCCCGTGGCGCGCGCGCAGCATGGCGCGCACCGCATCCAGCACGGCGGGCCACTCCTCCAGGGAGCGGATCTCGAGGTGGCCGATCAGGGCCGGCTCGCCCGGCGACATGTCCCACACATGCAGGTCGTGCACCGACAGTACGCCTTCGATGCCGGCGATGTCGTTGCCGACCTCCAGGTAGTCGATCTGGTGCGGCACGCCTTCCATCAGGAAGTGGTAGGACTCGCGCAGGATGCCCACCGTGGACTTGAGGATGAGCAGGGACACGAAGATCGACAGGATCGGGTCGATCCGGTACCAGTCCGTGTAGTAGATGATCACGCCGGCCGCGATGGCGGCGATCGATCCCAGCAGGTCGCCCATGACGTTGACCAGGGCGGCGCGGGTGTTGATGCTCTGGGTGTCGCGCGACAGCACCCAGGCGACCAGCAGGTTGATGGCGGCGCCGATGGTGGCGACCACCAGCACCACGCCGCCCTGCACGGGCTCCGGCTGCATCAGGCGCTGTACGGCTTCCCAGCCGATCCAGCCCACCAGGGCCAGCATCGCCAGGCTGTTGACGAAGGCGGCCAGCGCCTCGGCGCGCACGAAGCCGAAGGAATGGCGCGCCGAAGGAGGGCGCTTGGCGATCAGCTGGGCCAGCAGGGCCAGGCCGAGGGCGGCTGCGTCGGTGACCATGTGGCCGGCGTCCGAGATCAGGGCCAGCGAGTTCGAGATGAAGCCGGTGACGACCTCGATCACCGCGAACAGCAGGGTCAGGCCGAGCGCGACCCCGAGCGCTTTCTGGCTGCGGCCTTCGATGGTGTGCGAGTGGCTGGCATCGCCATCGAGGTGGGCGTGCAGGTGGGAAGGATCGACGGGCCGGGAAGTCATGTAGTGCGTGGTGGTTTGGACAATCCGCTAGTGTAAAGCAAAGCCGTCCGCCCGGCGTGGATGCGGCCGGCAGGCAAGTATTTCCGTGCGAGGGTTGCTTATCGGGAGGCCGATCCCTATAATGGCGGCATCGGGCGGTTAGTTCAGCTGGTTAGAATACTTGGTCGACATCCAAGGGGTCGCAGATTCGAATTCTGCACCGCCCACCAGAATATTCTGTGTAAGAGCGAGAAAGGCACCACGGTTATGACACCGCGAACTACAACCTGGTTGTGGGGGAATCGCTAGACGCGAAGGGGTGTGCTTTTGCTCAACACAACGGAAAAACGCGGCTAGTCCGCGTTTTTTTTCGTCTGTACAATTTTCACAAGTTCCAATACATCAAACCTCACCGGCGCGTGCGCCACGAATGGAGAACAGCATGCTGAACGTTCGACTTCCCGATGGTTCCAACCGTCAATTTGACGGTCCCGTCACGGTCGCCCAGGTGGCCCAGAACATCGCCCCGAGCCTGGCCAAGGCCGCGCTTGCGGGCAAGGTCAACGGCAAGGTGGTCGACACCTCCTTCCTGATCGAGAGCGACGCCGACCTGGCCATCGTCACCGACAAGGATCCGGAAGGCCTGGACGTGATCCGCCACTCGACCGCCCACCTGCTGGCCTATGCGGTCAAGGAACTGTTCCCGGAAGCCCAGGTCACCATCGGCCCGGTCATCGATAACGGCTTCTACTACGACTTCTCGTACAAGCGCCCGTTCACCCCGGAAGACCTGCAGGCGATCGAAAAGAAGATGCTTGAGTTGGCCAAGAAGGACGAGCCGGTCACCCGCAAGGTGCTGCCGCGCGACGAAGCCGTGGCCTATTTCAAGTCGATCGGCGAGGACTACAAGGCCGAGATCATCGCCTCGATCCCGGCCAACGAAGACGTGTCGCTGTACAGCGAAGGCAAGTTCACCGACCTGTGCCGCGGCCCGCACGTGCCCTCGACCGGCAAGCTGAAGGTCTTCAAGCTGATGAAGCTGGCCGGCGCCTACTGGCGCGGCGACTCCAGGAACGAGATGCTGCAGCGCGTCTACGGCACCGCCTGGGCCAAGAAAGAAGAGCAGGAGCAGTACCTGCACATGCTGGAGGAAGCCGAGAAGCGCGACCATCGCAAACTCGGCAAGCAACTGGACCTGTTCCACTTCCAGGAAGAAGCTCCGGGCCTGATCTTCTGGCATCCGAAGGGCTGGACCGTCTGGCAGCAGGTGGAGCAGTACATGCGCACCAAGTACCAGGTCAATGGCTACAGCGAAGTCAAGGCCCCGCAGATCCTCGACCGCAGCCTGTGGGAAAAGACCGGCCACTGGGAAAACTACCGCGACAACATGTTCACCACCGAGTCGGAGAACCGTTCGTACGCGCTCAAGCCGATGAACTGCCCGGGCCACGTGCAGATCTATAACGCCGGCCTGCGCTCCTACCGCGACCTGCCGCTGCGCTACGGCGAATTCGGCCAGTGCCACCGCAACGAGTCCTCGGGTGCGCTGCACGGCCTGATGCGCGTGCGCGGCTTCACCCAGGACGACGGCCACATCTTCTGCACCGAAGCGCAGATCGAGGCCGAAGTGACCGCCTTCCACGCCCAGGCGATGGAGGTCTATGACGATTTCGGCTTCGCGAACATCGACGTCAAGATCGCCCTGCGACCAAGCAGCCGCATCGGCTCGGACGAGGTGTGGGACCAGGCCGAAGAGGCGCTGCGCTCGGCGCTGCGCGCCTGCGGCGTGAGCTGGACCGAATTGCCGGGCGAGGGCGCCTTCTACGGCCCGAAGATCGAATACCACCTGAAGGACAGCCTCGGCCGTCCGTGGCAGGTCGGCACCATGCAGGTCGACTTCTCGATGCCGGGCCGCCTGGGTTCGGAATACGTCGCCGAAGACAATACCCGCAAGGTTCCGGTCATGCTGCACCGTGCGATCGTCGGCTCGATGGAGCGCTTCATCGGCATCCTGATCGAGAACTACGCGGGCGCGCTGCCGCTGTGGCTGGCGCCGGTGCAGGTGGCCATCCTGAACATCTCGGATGCCCAGGCCGATTACGTCAAACAAGTCGAGGCGCAACTGCGCAAAGCGGGCCTGCGCGTCCACGCTGATTTGCGGAACGAGAAGATCACCTATAAAATACGGGAGCATTCCGTCCAAAAGCTGCCTTACATCCTCGTTGTCGGGGACAAGGAGCGGGATGCCAACACTGTGGCCGTGCGTGCCCGCGGCAATGTCGACCTGGGCGTGATGCCCGTCGATGCGCTCGTGGAGCGTCTGGTAGGCGAAGTTGCCGCCAAGACGAAATAATCCCGGCCGAACTTCATATTCTCAAAGGAAACAACATAGCTACTGACAAGCAGAATCGCATCAATGGCGAGATCACCCATCCCGAAATGCGTCTGAACGGGATTGAAAATGAGCCGCTGGGTATTGTGACCCTGGCCGAGGCGTTTCGTCTGGCTGAAGAAGCGAACGTGGACCTGGTCGAGATCGCGCCGAACGCGGTCCCGCCGGTTTGCCGCCTGATGGATTACGGCAAGTTCAAATATTCGGAGCAGAAGAAGGCCCACGAAGCCAAGCTCAAGCAGAAGATCATCCAGGTCAAGGAAATCAAGTTCCGTCCGGGCACCGATGAAGGCGACTACAGCATCAAGCTGCGCAACCTCATCAAGTTCCTGGAGGAGGGCGACAAGACCAAGATCACCCTGCGTTTCCGTGGCCGCGAGATGGCACACCAGGACATCGGCATGCGCATGCTCGAGCGTCTGCGCGGCGACCTGGAGCCGTATGGCCAGGTCGAGCAGTTCCCGAAGCTCGAAGGTCGCCAGATGATCATGGTGGTCGCGCCGAAGAAGAAGAAGTAATTCTTCGCGTCAGGTGGTAACAAGGCCGGGTCCGGCGTGCAGGCGCTGTCTGCATGGTGGCCCGGCTTCCGTTCGTCTGTAGGATTGGCATGAATGGGCTGGGGCAGCCGGCGCCGTCCCTGTTGTCGGTGCACAGGTAACGCCGGTTTCATTGCCTGCCCATGATTCGTCATTCCCGCCACTGGCGGCAAAGACTCCCGGCAAAGGCCGGGATCCGATTCCCGTGTCCGGTGAGTGGCTTCCGTTCCTGGCAGCGCGGGCAAGCCTGGGGCTCCGGCCTTCGCCGGGGTGACGGGCCAACAACTTCGACATGCTTTGCCGGGCATCGTGCGATGGTGTCGTCGGCCAATCGCCACAGCCCCCATCTCCCCCGTACAAAATTCTGTGCTACAATCTGCGGTTCCTGTTTTCCCAAACAGGTTGTAGCAGACTCGCTTCTGCTGCAGGACAAGTGAAAGTAGGCATCTAAGAGCAGCGTCGCTGCCACCTGCAATCCTGTCGTACATATGAGGCTGTCCATAAAAGGACAGATGACTATGCCAAAAATGAAAACCAAGAGCTCCGCGAAGAAACGTTTTCGCGTGCGTCCGGGCGGTACCGTCAAGTCGGGCATGGCGTTCAAGCGTCACATCCTGACCAAGAAGACCACCAAGAACAAGCGCCAACTGCGCGGCACCCGTAACATCAATGCGTCGGACGTCCAAAGCGTCTACCGCATGATGCCATCTGCTTAATCTCACACAAAAGGAGCTACCATGCCTCGAGTAAAACGTGGGGTTACTGCACGTGCCCGTCACAAGA
>CAMPHU010000077.1 GCA_946886065.1 uncultured Massilia sp.
CAGCGCAAGCTGTTCTTCAACCTGCGCAGCAACAAGCAGAGCCTGGACGCCATGTCGCCGGCCCAGGTCGACGAGCTGGCACGCATGCTGGACGTGAAGCGCGAGGAAGTGATCGAGATGGAAACCCGCCTGTCGGGCCGCGACATCGCCCTCGAAGCGCCGACGGACGACGAGGACGACAAGTTCTCGCCGATCGCCTACCTGTCCTCGGACCTGGAAGAGCCGACCAAGGTCATCGAAGCCGGCGAAGTCACCCGCCTGCAGTCGGAAGGCCTGGAGACCGCGCTGTCCAAGCTGGACCCGCGTTCGCGCCGCATCGTCGAAGCGCGCTGGCTGGCCAACGACGACGGTTCGGGCGCCACCCTGCACACGCTGGCCGAAGAGTTCGGCGTGTCGGCCGAGCGTATCCGCCAGATCGAATCGGCGGCGCTCAAGAAGATGAAGGGCGCGCTGGCCGCCTACATGTAATCCGCCTGCCGGATGAACGAAGCCCCGCCGCGGCGGGGCTTTTTCTTTGGCGCGCCGGCCGTGCTAGCGCCGGGCCACCAGGGTCAGGATTTCGCCGGGCGCCCTGTCCTGTCCGGCGAGCCGGGCCGGCATCGTGACCATGGCATTGAGCCGGGTGGAGCTCGACATGGAGGGATCCTCGACCACGATCCGCAGTTGCTGGTCGCGCGAGACGAAGGCGTAGGGCGAGAGCGCGGTCAATTGCATCTTGTCCATGCCATCGATTTTCACGTACATGCGGTTGCCCCACATGCTAAGGTGCATGGCTTTGCCGTTCGACAGGGCATACTGGCCCTTGACGGCGTCGAACTCGTCGACCCACAGGTTGCCGAGTCCGGGCTGGACCATGCGCGGCGCGGCCGCGCTGACGCGGACCTCACCGGGCTGGCTGGTTTGTGCGGTCACGGCGGGCGCCACCAGCAATGCGCCGAGAGCCGCGAGAATGAATAGGCGTTTCATGACATCCCCCAAGGCAGGTGCCGGATCGCATCGATCAGGCTACTTTGAGTATAGGCAGCGCCGCGCAACAAGCGAGCAATATCACTCGACCAGATGAAACCGACGATCAATCCCGACGAAGTCGCGTTCAGTGCGATCCGGGCCCAAGGCCCGGGCGGCCAGAATGTGAACAAGGTCTCGTGCGCGGTGCACGCGCGCTTCGACATCGCCGCGTCCTCGCTGCCGGAGGAGGTCAAGGCGCGCCTGCTGGAGCTGCGCGACGCCCGCGTCACCCAGGAGGGCGTGCTGGTCATCAAGGCCCAGCAGTCGCGCAGCCTGGAACAGAACAAGCTCGACGCGCTGCAGCGCCTGCAGGCCCTGGTCGACAAGGCGGCCGAGGTCCAGGCGGTGCGCCGCCCGACCAGGCCCACGCGCGCCTCGCAGCGCCGCCGCCTCGACGCCAAGAGCCGCAGCGGCCAGATCAAGGCCTTGCGTGCCAAATTCGGCGGGAAGGTGAGCGACTAGCCGCGCCAGGTGCGAATCGTGTGACAATCCGCATGCAGCCTGTGTGAACCTTTCGGCGCCTGCGGGGTATTCACCGGGGACAGAGCAAGAACACGGGAGCGCAAGCGGCGTGAACGGCCGGAGCCATGATGCGGAACTGGCGTTACTGGACGAAGCCTGGCTGATCCAGCGGGCGGCGGCCGGGGACCGTTGCGCCTTCACCTCCCTGTACCGCCTCTACTTTCCGCGGATCGCGCGTTTCCTGCACCGCATGACGCGCAATGCCCAGCTGATCGAGGAGATCACGAACGATGCGATGCTTGCCGTCTGGCAGAAGGCCGGAACCTTCGACGGCAGCTGCAAGCTGTCGACCTGGATCTTCGCGATTGCCTACAGGAAGGCCTGCAAGGCCTTGCACGCGCTCGACGAGCCGCTCGAAGCCTGTCCCGACGACTGCGAATGCGCGCCGTGCTGCCAGCCCGAGCGCCTGTTCGAACAGCTGCGCCTGGGCGACGCCGTCAATGCCGCGCTCGACACCCTGCCGCTGGCCCAGCGCGCGGTGTTCCAGCTGAGCTTTTTCCATGACATGGGCTACGCTGAAATCGCCGACGTCATGGCCTGCCCGGTGAACACCGTGAAGACCCGGCTGTTCCACGCGCGGCGCCGGCTGGCCCGGCTGCTGGCCGATCAACTGGAGGAACGCACATGAGCGGACAGGATGCCCACCAGGCTGCCCAGGCGGTGTTGCCCTGGTTGCTGAACGGCACGCTGGCGGGCGAGGAGCGCGCCGGCGTCGAGCGCCACCTGCAGGAATGCGCGCCCTGCCGCGCCGACCTGGATGCGCTGCGCGCCCTGCGCGCGTCCGCTGCCCAGCCGGATCCGGACTGCGATCCGGAGCACGCGCTGGCGCGGCTGCTGCCCGCGCTCGACGCGGGCGAAGCCAGGGCGCTGCCGCCCCGCCCCACCCTGCTGCAACGCCTGGCCGCCAACGATGCCCGCTGGCTGCTCCGGGTCGCGGCGGCCCAGTTCGCCGTGATCGCGCTGCGGGGCGGCCTGCTGCTGGCGCGTACGCCCGAGGACGCCGGCGCCTACCGGGCCCTCGGCGCCCAGGCGCCGGCGCAGGCCAGCCTGGTGCTGGTCTTCGCGCCGGACACGCCGGAGCGCGAACTGCGCCGCATCGCGCGCGCCGGCGGCGTGCGCATCGTCGGCGGCCCGACCGGCGCCGGCGGCTGGCTTGCCGTGACGCCGGACGGCCAACTGGCGCCCGCACTGGCGCGCCTGCGCGCGGAGCCATCGGTGATGCTGGCCGAACCGCTGGGCACCGGGAAACCGCCGTGAAAGCCTTTCTGTGCGCCTTCCTCGGCGCGCTGCTGCTGTCGTGCGCGGGCGTGCGGGCGCAGGACGCGCCGGACGCCAGCCAGGCGGCGGCAGCGCGCCAGGTGCTGGTCATGCTGCGCCTGCCGCCCCAGCATTACCGGCCCGACGCCGCCTACGGCGGCGACTACCTGAACGACAGCGGCCAGGCGGCGCGCCGGCGCGTCGCCCAGGACCTGGCGCGCACCCATGGCCTGGTCCTGGTCAGCAACTGGCCGATGCCGGTCATCGGCGTCGACTGCTTCGTGATGGAGCAGAGCGGCGCGGCGCCGCTCGCGCCCGTGCTGGCGGCGCTGGCGCGCGACCCGCGCGTGGCCTGGGCCCAGCCGGTCGCGCTCTACCAGACCCTCGGCGGCGGCGATCCGCTGTTCCGCCTGCAGCCGGCGGCCCGCAGCTGGCGCCTGGCCGAGCTGCACCGCGCCAGTACCGGCCGCAAGGTCGCGGTGGCGGTGATCGACAGCGGCATCGATGCCGCCCATCCCGACCTGGCCGGACAGGTCGCGCTGCAGGAGAACCTGGTCGACGGCCAGGCGGGCGTGGCCGAGACCCACGGCACCGCCGTGGCCGGGGTCATCGCGGCGCGCCGCGACAATGGCGTCGGCATTGCCGGCGTCGCGCCCGACGCCCGCCTGATGGCCCTGCGCGCCTGCTGGGAAACCGCGGGCCAGCCGGCGCGCTGCAGCAGCTTCACCCTGGGCAAGGCCCTGAATGTGGCCCTGCTGCACGAGGCGCGCATCATCAACCTCAGCCTGGGCGGCCCGCCCGACCGCCTGCTGCAAGCCTTGCTGGACGCGGCCCTGGCGCGCGGCGTGCTGGTGGTGGGGGCCATCGATCCGCAGCGCCCCGGCGGCGGCTTTCCCGCCTCGCATCCGGGCGTGATCGCGGCCGGCGCCGTGGATGCGCCGGATGCCGACATCCCGACCAGCCTGCCCGGCGGCCGCTGGGGCTTCGTCTCCGGTTCGTCCTATGCGGCGGCCCACGTGAGCGGCATGGCCGCCCTGCTGGTGGAGCTGCGGCCGCGCGCCGGCGCGCCCCTGGTGCGCCAGGCCTTGCGCGAGCAGGCGCGCCTGGCGCTCCACCGCGACGAGGGGAACCCCGAAGAGCAGAGCCGCGCGGACGCGCGAGCTGGTAGTATGGATCCATGCGCGCGCCCCTGCTCCCTGCGACCCGCCACCGTATCTTCTTCCGCGCCGCCTTGCGCGCGCGCGGCTCAACTGCCCCGATCCTCGCCGCCTTCCTGCTGAGCCTGTCCTGCGCCGCCCAGGCGCAGGTGAGCGCCAGCCTGTCCCTGGTGTCCGACTACGCGGCGCGCGGCCTGTCGCTCAGCGAAGGCCGTCCCGCCGCCCAGCTGCGCGTCGATGTCGACAGCCCGTCCGGCTGGTATGCGGGCGGCTTCCTGTCCTCGGCCAGCCTGGCCTACAGCCCGGCGCGGGCCCAGCTGATCGCTTACGCCGGCTACGCCCGCAGGACCGCATCCGGGCTGAGCTGGGACGCCGGGATCGCCCGCACCACGTTCGCGCGCGACGCCCGCTACCGCTACGACGAGCTGCACGCCGGCCTGGGCTGGGAACGCGGCAGCCTGCGCGCGTATGTGTCGCCGCACTACTATGGCGCCGGCCGCAGCGCCTATCTCGAGTGGAACGGCGTGCATCCGCTGGGCGAGCGCTGGCGCCTGGTCGGCCATCTTGGGGTGCTGCGCCGCTTCGGCGGCTACGGCGCCGCCGCTGGGCCGGCGCGCGCCGACCTGCGCCTGGGACTGGCCTACGGCGCCGGCCCCGCCACCCTCCAGCTGGCCTGGCTGGCGCGCCAGCGCGACCCCGCCGCCGCCGTCCCGCGCGCACGCGCGCTGGCGGCCAGCATCGGCCTCGCCTTCTGA
Source organism: uncultured Massilia sp. (assembly GCA_946886065.1). The sequence goes on from CAMPHU010000077.1 coordinate 4,700, forward strand.
AGAACCTTTCAGGACCTGGGTGGGATTAACGCAGGTAGCCCACCCACCTGACAGGAGCCATCATGCACATCCATCACAGAGCGGCCGCCTTGCTCAAGGCAGGCCTGGCCGGCCTCACCCTCGCCGCCGCGGCGGTCTCCTGCGGCGGGGGCGGCGGCAATGACGAAGAGATGAGCGTCACCCCGCCCGCCTCCACCATCACCAGCGCCTACACCGTCACCGCGCTGGTGACGGAAGCCGCCGGCGGCGCCCCCAATGCCGACCCCAGGCTGCTGAACGCCTGGGGCATCGCCTTCAACCCGAACGGTTTCGTCTGGGTCGCGAACGAAGGCAGCTCGAGCTCCACCTTGTACGACGGTAACGGCGTGCCGCAGAGCCTGGTGGTGGCCATCCCGGCCGGGACAGCCGGCGCGGCCAGGCCGACCGGCATCGTCTTCAACGGCAGCCAGGATTTCAAGGTGACGCAGAACGGCGTTACCGGCGCCAGCCCCTTCATCTTCGCGGGCCTGGGCGGCACCATCGCCGGCTGGTCGCCGGCGGTGAACCTGAATAATGCCGTAACCACGGTGGACACCGGGATCAACGGAGCCTTCTACACCGGCCTGGCGATCGGCAGTTCGGCCGGCGCCAATTACATTTATGCAGCCGACTTCCGGCGCGGCGGCATCGACGTCTACGACACCGGCTTCCAGAAAGTCACCCTGCCCGGGGGCGGTTTCGTCGATCCCGGCCTGCCTCCGAACTATGCGCCTTTCGGCCTGCAGGCCGTGGGCGACCGCGTCTACGTAGCCTATGCGCAGCGCGGTGCGAACGGCACCGACCGGGTCGGGGGCGCGGGCCTGGGCCTGGTCAACGTGTTCTCGACCGGCGGCGCGTTCGTGGGGCGGCTGGTGACGACCGGCGGCGTGCTGAACGCGCCCTGGGGCATGGCGATCGCGCCCGCCGATTTCGGTGACTTCAGCAACATGCTGCTGGTGGCCAACCGGGGCGACGGCAAGATCAACGCCTTCAGCCCGCACGACGGCAAGCTGATCGGCACGCTGATGCGCGGCGACCGCACGCCCATCGCGATCGACGGCCTGTATGGCATTGCCTTCGGCAACGGTATCCAGGCCCAGCCGCGCAATGCCCTGTTCTTCACGGCCGGGCCGGGCAACGGGGCGCGCGGGCTGTACGGGCGGATCCAGCTGCAGTAGGCGGCCGGCAGGCTTTGTGCGCAGCGGCTAGAATGCATGACCATCCGCGCAACAAGGAGAAGTCATGGCCGATTCCACGCCCTACGTCCCGCCGACAGTCTGGACGCCCGCCGCCTCCGGCGGCACCTTCGCCAACATCAACCGCCCGGTGGCCGGGCCCACCCACGAGAAGGCGCTCCCGGTCGGCAAGCACCCGCTCCAGCTGTATTCGCTGGGCACGCCCAATGGCATCAAGGTCACGATCATGCTGGAGGAACTGCTGGCCCTCGGCCATGCCGGCGCCGAGTACGACGCCTGGCTGATCCGCATCAACGAGGGCGACCAGTTCTCCAGCGGCTTCGTCGAGATCAATCCGAACTCGAAGATCCCGGCGCTGGTGGACCGCAGCGGCGCCCGGCCCCTGCGCGTGTTCGAATCCGGCTCGATCCTGGTCTACCTGGCCGAGAAGTTCGGCGCCTTCCTGCCCACGGAGCTCGCGGCGCGCACCGAGACCCTGAACTGGCTGTTCTGGCAGATGGGTTCCGCTCCCTTTGTCGGCGGCGGCTTCGGGCACTTCTATGCCTATGCGCCGGAAAAGCTGGAGTATCCAATCAACCGCTATGCGATGGAGACCAAGCGCCAGCTCGATGTGCTGGACCGGCAGCTGGCCGAGCACCGCTACGTAGCCGGCGAGGACTACACGATTGCCGACATGGCGATCTGGCCGTGGTATGGCGGCATGGTGCGCGGCGAAGCGTATGACGCAGCGGAGTTCCTGTCCGTCCACGAGTACAGGAACGTCGTGCGCTGGGCCGGCGAGATCGCCGCGCGGCCGGCCGTGATCCGCGGGCGCAAGGTCAACCGGGTGCGCGGCAAGCCCGAGGAACAGGTGGCGGAGCGCCACCAGGCCTCGGACCTCGACTGAGATCAGGCAGCGGCGGCGCTTTCGAACAGGAAGCGCCGCGCCATCATCTGCGCCATCTCGGCCGCCGGCACCGGCCGCGCGATATAGAAGCCCTGCACCTCGTTGCAATCGAGCCCGCGCAGGATCGCCAGCTGCTCCTCGGTCTCGACGCCTTCGGCCACCACCGACATGCCCAGCGCGTGGGCCATCGACACGATCGCCTGGAAGAACACCTTGCCCTCCTTCGACCTGGCCAGCTCGGTAGTGAAGGCGCGGTCCACCTTGAGCACGTCCATCCTGAGCCGCTGCAGCTGCGACAGCGAGGAGTAGCCGGTGCCGAAATCGTCCACGTGCAGCTTGACCCCGAGCCCGCGCAGCGCGGCCAGCTCGGCCAGGATGTCCTCGTGGTCGCCCATCATCGCCGATTCGGTGATCTCCACTTCGATCAGGCTGGCGGGCACACCGTAGCGCTCCAGGGCGCTGCTCAGCAGGCGCTGCACGCCGCCGCGCAGGAACTGCTTGGGAGAGACGTTGATCGACACCGGCACCAGCGCCACCCCGGCTTCGCGCCAGGCGGCCAGCTGGGCGCAGGCCTTGTCGATCACCGCTTCGCCGATGCGCACGATCAGGCCGGTCGCTTCGGCCAGCGGGATGAAGTCGCCCGGCGCCACCATGCCCAGCTCCGGATGGCGCCAGCGCAGCAGCGCTTCCATGCTCAGGAGTTCGCCGCTGCGCGCATCCACGCGCGGCTGGTAGTGCAGCAGGAACTGGTCGGCCTCGATCGCTTCCAGCATGCGCTGCTTGAGGCGGGCGCGCGAATTCAGGGTCTGGGAATAGGCCGGGTCGAAGAAGCGGTACTGGCCCTTGCCTTCGTTCTTGCCCGCGTACATGGCGATGTCGCTGTGGCGCACCAGGGTTTCGGCGTCCAGCCCGTCGCGCGGGTACATGGCGATGCCGACCGAGGCGCCCACCGCGTGCAGCTCGTCCTTGAACAGGAAGGGCACGCCGAAGGCTTCGACGATGCGCGCGGCCACCGAGGCCGCCTGGCGCTCGCCGTCGCAGGGGTGCAGCAGCACCACGAACTCGTCGCCGCCGAAGCGCGCCACCTGGTCGCTCGGGCGCAGCAGCGACAGCAGGCGCTGGGCGGCGGACTTGAGCAGCTGGTCGCCGGTGGCGTGGCCGTGCGAGTCGTTGACGTGCTTGAACTCGTCCAGGTCGATGAACAGCAGCGCCAGCCCCGCCCCGCTGGACCTGGCCTGGCTGAGGGCGGCCGGCATCGCGGCCAGGAAGGCGTGGCGCGTGGCCAGGCCGGTCAGGCTGTCCTCGTTGGCCAGGCGCTCCAGCTGCACTTCGTGCTCCTTGCGTTCGCTGATGTCCTGCAGGGTCACGGCCAGGCCATTGCCGACCCGGACCAGGCGGCGCCGTCCCCAACCGATGTTCAGGCGGTTATCGAGCGGCATCTTGCGGTCGTCCTCGTAGAAGCCCGCTTCCATCGCCTTGCGGTAGGTGGCCAGCAGCTCCTCGCCGAACAGCGCGCTGTCGATGCGCGACAGGCTGGCGCCCACCAGCTTCTCGCGCTTCATGCCGTAGAAGAAGGCGCCGCGCTCGTTGCAGTCGACGATACGGAAATCCTCGATGCCGCCGTCGCGCCCGCGCACCGCGGCCGCCATGTAGAAGCCGTCGTTGCCGCTCTCGGTGGCGGTGCGGTAGGCGCGCCGCACTTCGTCCTGCTCGCGTTCGCGCTGCAGGGCGCGCCGGGCCAGCACCGCACCGAAGCCGCCCAGCAGCAGCAGGCCCGCGGTGGCGACGATGGCGCGGTCGCGGCTCTCGGTCCAGTAGGCCTGCGCGGCTTGCTGCGCCGCGCTGTGCGACAGGCCGACCAGGGCCACCAGCGGATACACCGCCGAATGGCGCCAGCCCAGCACGCGCGCATGTTTATCCGCGAATCCGTCGCCACCGTCCACCAGGCGCACTCCACGCTCGCTGGCCCACATCGCGCCGCGGCGCGGCAGCAGCGGCGCGGACGCATCGACATAGGCGGCGCCGTCGCTGCGCTGCTCGATGCGCAGCCGTCCTTCCGCGCCGGCCATGGCCACCACGCCGTCCACGCCCAGGGTGGCCGGGCTCACGAAGGAGGTGAAATAGCGCGCGTCGACCGCCATCAGCACGATGCCGTCGAATTCGTCGTCCGTGGTGTCCAGGCGGCGCGTGAACAGCACCGCTTCGCCGGCCTTGCCGAACGGCGCGGGCGCGGCGCCGACCCGCAGCGCGGTCGAGATGTGGTCGCGGTGCTGGGCGAAGAACTGGCCGCCGGACAGGTCGGCGCCGAGCAGCGCCGGGCGGGTCGAGGAGCGCACCACGCCGTCGCGATCGACCACGGCCACCACGCGGAAGGCGCTGTCGGTGAACATGCCGTCGCGCCGCAGCTCGTCCAGCAGGCCGCGCTCGCGCGAGTGTTCCCAGCTGAACTTGAGCTGCATGGTGATCTGGTCCATCTGGCCCACCGAGCGGGTGATGTACTGCTCGTAGGCTTCGGCGTAGGCGCCGGCGTCCTTGCGCACCTGCGCTTCGGCGCGCGCCTGTTCGGCCGCGGCGCGCACCACGGTGACAGTCCACAGGGCGGCGCCGAGCAGCACGGCCAGCAACGGCCAGGCAAGGATGCGGAAGCGGTGACTACGGAGAGGCGCCAGGGCCGAGTGTTTGTTCATCAACGACAGTTTCAGTAAGGCATTTGTTGTCAGCTTACCGAGGGTTCATGTCATCCTGATGACATGAACCATGATGGATGAGTCGGCAGGAGGCCTGAATGATCAAGGTCGCCCCGCGTGAGAGCGTCTGCCCTGCCAAATGGCTTGAGCCCGGCATGTTCGGATATGTGCGCCTTCGAACGGACTGCGATCGCTCCGCCTGCCTTAATAAGGCTCGCCAAGAATAATTCGCCATCCAGGCAAATAGGAGACCGATATGGGTAACCTCGACTCGCAGACATCAACCATCCTGGCCGTTGTTGTGGTTCTTGTTCTGGTTGCACTAGCCGCATGGTACTTCGTTCAAAAAAAGCAGTCCGAGAGATTGCAGCAACGCTTCGGACCAGAATACGGTCGCACCGTCGATGAACTTGGAAGCAGGGCAAAGGCCGAATCGGAGCTCAAGGCGCGTGAGAATCGTGTTGGAAAGCTCAATATCGTGCCCCTGGCGCCATCCGACGCCGCCAGATTCAGTCAAGCGTGGGCGAATCTGCAGGGCAGTTTCGTCGATAATCCAAAGGAAGTCGTCGCCCAGGCCGATCAGTTGGTTCGCGAGCTGATGGTGCAACGTGGGTATCCTATGGCCGATTTTGAACATCGTGCGGCCGACATCTCGGTCGATCACCCAGCGGTTGTGGAGAATTACCGCGCCGCGCAAGTCATCGCCGCCCGCGATACGCGCGGCGAAGCCACCACTGAAGACCTGCGCAATGCGGTGGTGCATTACCGGGTTCTCTTCAATGAGCTGCTCGAGGTGAAGTAAGCAAGGCGGCGCAAGGCTGGCCTTCACTGTCCGGTGCCCTGAAAGCCAGTGAAGGTATTGCCAGGCGCCTCAGCTCGCCGAGAGCATGTAGCCCGCGCCGCGCACGGTCTTGATCAGGGACTTGGCCCGTCCCAAGGCCTTGCGGAGACGCAGCACGTGGACGTCGACGGTGCGCTGGTCCAGCGTATCCGGGGTCTCCCACAGGTGGGCCAGCAGCTGGGCGCGCGAAAACACCTGGCCCGGATGGCACAGCAGGAAGCGCAGCAGCCGGTATTCGGCATGGCGCACCTCGACCTTGTGGCTGCCCACGCGTACGCTGCAGCTCAGGGGATCGAGCACCAGGCGGCCGGAGCGCAGCACGCGCGACTCCAGGCCTTCGTCCAGCGGCTGGGGAATGAATTCGGCGGGCGGCGGCGGAGCCGCTTCGCAGGCCGCGCGCTCGCCTTCGGCACAGTCGGCAGCCAGCAGGATCACGGGACGTTCGCGCAGGCGGTGGTCGCCGCGCAGGCGCGCCAGCAGGCGCATGCCGCCTTCCTGGCGCAGCATCGATTCCTGCAGCAGCAGTTCCGGACGTTCGCGCCCGATGAAGTCCCAGGCCTGCGCCAGGCTCGGCACGCTGTGCCAGATCCACTCGTCCTCGTGCAGCGAGAACTTGAGCAGTTCGGCAACCGCCGGCTTGTCGTCGACCACCAGGACGATCGTATTGGACCTTGTCATGGGAAGCTCAATGAACGTGGGCAGGCCAGAAAACAATCCGGCGGCCAGGCCGCCGGACAGGTCAGGACGCAGGCGGCTTAGTAGATCGCCTTGCCCGAACCGTCTTTCAGGTTGCTCTTCCATGAAGCCTGGACCTGCTTGACCACCGAGGCCGGCAGCGGCACGTAGTCCAGCTCGGCGGCAGCCGGGGCGCCGTTCTTGAAGGCCCAGTCGAAGAACTTCACGACTTCGGCGCCCTTCCCGGCATTGGCCTGGCTCTTGTGCATCAGGATGTAGGACACGCCGGTGATCGGCCAGCTCTGCTTGCCCGCCTGGTCGGTCAGCACCACGCCGAAGCCCGGCGCCTTGGTCCATTCGGCGCTGGCGGCGGCGGCCTTGAAGTGCTCGTCGTCCGGCTGCAGGAAGGCGCCGTCCTTGTTCTTCAGCTGGGTGTGCGACAGCTTGTTCTTCTTGGCATAGGCCCACTCGACATAGCCGATCGCGCCCTTGATGCGCTGCACGTTGGCGGCCACGCCTTCGTTGCCCTTGCCGCCCACGCCCACGGCCCACTTGACCGCGGTGCCGGCGCCGACCTTGCTCTTCCAGTCCGGGCTGACCTTGGACAGGTAGTCGGTGAACAGGAAGGAGGTGCCCGAGCTGTCGGCGCGGTGCACGACGGTGATGTCGGCGTCCGGCAGCTTCACGCCCGGGTTCAGGGCCGCGATCTCGGCCGCGTTCCACTTGGCGATCTTGCCCAGGTAGATATCGGCGATGACCGGGCCGGTCAGCTTCAGCTGGCCGGGGGTGACGCCCTCGACGTTGACCACGGCGACCACGCCGCCCATGATGGCCGGGAACTGCATCAGGCCGTCGCTTTCCAGGTCTTCGGCCTTGAGCGGCATGTCCGAGGCGCCGAAGTCGACGGTCTTGGCCTTGATCTGCTTGATGCCGGCGCCCGAGCCCACCGACTGGTAGTTCAGGCCGGTGCCGGTCGCCCCCTTGTAGGCCTCCGCCCACTTTGCGTAGATCGGGTACGGGAAGGTTGCGCCCGCGCCGGTGATGTCGGCGGCGAACGAGGTCGTCATCACGAGTGCGGCGGCGGCGCCGGCGAGGATCTTCTTGATCATTGGCTTGGTATTCCTATTTCTGGTTGTAGGGATGTGTTGTTTTGGACCACGAAAAAAGCATAGCCGCCGAATGTGACCGCAATGTGACCTCGGTTTGCATTCGCGCGCGACCCGGCAGTTATGGTTTTGCTATGATGGACGCTCCACCCCAACACATGGATGACACCGCATGCGCCCCCTGCTCCGTGTTTTCTGTTCCCTCCTGGCTGCCAGTGCGCTGACTGCCTGCGCCAGCAACGAGCGCCTTCCCGAAGCCCGCTACACCATGGTCGAGCGCCAGGTGCTGCCGCTGGACCGTCGCCTGACCCTCACCTACGAAGGCGCCGACGACAGCCGCTGCCCCGAGAACGCGCGCTGCATGTGGGCGGGCCAGGTGGCCTACCGCTTCACCCTGCGCATCGGCAATAGCGTGGCCCAGGCCTTCTACCTCGTGCCCGGCCGGCCCGGCTGGACCAACCCGGCGCTGCGCGGCTCGCGTATCGAACTCGACCGCAGCCTGGTGGCGCCGCCGCGCGGCGTGGCGGAAGCCCGCCCCGCCTCCTACCCGGTCGTGTTCAACATGTACGCCATGTGAGCCCGGGCTCACGGCCAGGAGACTCCATGAAGGCAAACGCGCTCGCGTGCGGGCTGGTGCTGTCCATCGTCGTGCACATGCCGGCCACGGCCAAGACCCCGGTGGCCACCGGCACCGGCGGCGCGGTCGCCACCATCAGCGAGCAGGCCTCGCAGTCGGCCATGGCGATCCTGAACCAGGGCGGCAACGCGGTCGACGCGGCGGTGGCGGCGGCCGCCACCCTGGGCGTGACCGATCCCTTCAGTTGCGGCATCGGCGGCGGCGGCTTCATGCTCATCTACCTGGCCAGGGACAAGCGCGTGATCACCATCGACCACCGCGAGACGGCGCCCGCCAGCTTCACCCCCACCGTGTTCCAGGCCAAGGGGAAAGAGATCGACTTCGAAACCGCGGTGGCCAGCGGCGCGGCGGTCGGCGTGCCGGGCACGGTGCGCGGCTGGCACGAGGCGCTGGAACGCTACGGCAGCATGCGCTTCAAGCAGGTGCTGGCGCCCGCCATCGCCGTTGCCGAAAAGGGCTTCAGGCTGAATGACACTTTCTTTCACCTGGCCAGCCAGAATGAAAGGAAATTCCAGCAGTTCCAGAGCACCAGCGCGCTCTACCTGAGCAAGGGCAAGCCGCTTCCCGCCGGCACCCTGCTGCGCAATCCGGACATGGCCAAGGCCTACCGCGAGATCGCGGCCGGCGGCGTCGAGGCCTTCTACGAAGGGCCGATCGCGCGCGCCATCGTCGACGCCGTCAACCGTCCACCCGTCGCGCCGGGCAAGACGGTGCGCCCCGGCCGCATGACCCTGGCCGACCTGGCCAACTACGAGGCGCGCATCCGCCTGCCGCTGCACAGCACCTACCGCGGTTACGACATCTACGGCATGCCCCTGCCCTCGAGCGGCGGCGCGACCGTGGCCGAGGCGCTCAACATCCTGGAAGGCTACGAGCTGGCGTCGATGCCGCGCGCCCAGGCCGAGCACCTGTACCTGGAAGCCAGCCGCCTGGCCTTTGCCGACCGCAACGCCTACCTGGCCGATCCCGAATACCTGGACGCACCGGTCGCCGGCCTGCTGTCCAAGCAGTACGCGGCCCAGCGCCGCAAACTGGTCACGCAGCGCGCCGCGTCGAACGTGGCGGCGGGCGACCCGTACATCTTCCAGGACGACCAGAGCGTGCCCCTGCGCCCGCAGGCCCAGCGCATGCAGCCCGAAAGCGCCCACACGACCCACCTGACCGTATCGGACAAGGACGGCAATGTGGTCTCCTACACCTTCACCATCGAATCCTGGGGCGGCAGCGGCATCGTTGTGCCGGGCTACGGTTTCCTCCTCAACAACGAGATGACCGACTTCGACTTCAGCGGCCCGCATCCCAACGTGCCGGAAGCCGGCAAGCGCCCGCGCTCCAGCATGGCGCCGACCATCGCGCTCAAGGACGGCAAGCCGGCCTTCAGCATCGGCAGCCCGGGCGGCGCGACCATCATCACCACGGTGCTGCAGACCATCGTCAACTACATCGACCTCGGGATGCCGATGCACGAGGCCCTGGACGCGCCGCGCATCAGCGAGCGCAACGGCGCGGGGAGCTCGGTCGAGCCGGGTTTCGGGGGCAGCGCCCAGGCGCGCGCCCTGGAAGCCTTCGGCCACCGCTGGGAAGCGAATCCGGAAGAAATCGGCGCCGCCAATGCGCTGGTGTTCAACCCGGACGGCACCGTGACGGCCGTCAGCGAAGGCAAGCGCCACGGCGTCGGCACGGCCCTGGTGCAGCGGCGCGGGCATTGATCTTGAACGTTGCAACTTTGCAAGCACATCGTCAGGAAATCCACATTGCATAGGCATATTGACTGACAAGTCAGTAACAAAATGCCATACTCGTGGCTGTTTTTTCTACGAACGATCGTGTCTTAGTCGTGCGTGCACTTGCTTCCCACACTACCACTGATGGCGCCGATGGCCGTGACGGTCCCCGGCGCATCTGCCGCGTCCGCGCCACCGTCGAACTCCCCGGCCATCCGCCGCTGAGCGGCCGCAGCATCGATGTCGGCCCGGGCGGCATGGGGCTGCTCCTGTCGCACGCGCTGCCGAGCGGCCTCGACTGCACGGTGCGCTTCTCCCTGTTCGTCCAGTCCGCCGTCCACCACTTCGACTTGCCGGCCCAGACCCAGGGCAGCGTCTTCCTGCGCGACAACGTGCGCCTCAGCCTGCGCTTCACCCGGGTGCCGCCCGCCAGCGCCAGGCTGCTGGGCGACTACGTGCGCTTCCACCTTTCCTGAGCTTTCCCGCTTTTTCCTGGGGTTTTCATGTGCTTGCGGCGGTTTTTTCGTACCGTCGTGCACTACACTGTCGCCTTACAAAAATAATCACAAGGAGACACCATGAGCAATTTTATTACCCTGCTGCCGACCCTCCTGATCGGCGCCCTGGCCCTGATCATGTTCGGACTCGGCCTGTCCCTCACCCTCGGCGACTTCCGCCGCCTGCTCGGCCACCCGAAGGCGGTGGTGGTGGCGCTGGCGCTGCAGGCGCTGGTGCTGCCCGCGATCTGCTACGGCCTCATCGTGCTGCTCGGCGTGCCGCCCGTCTACGCGGTCGGCCTGATGCTGCTGGCCGCCTCGCCAGGCGGGGTCTCGGCCAACCTGTTCAGCCACCTGTTCGGCGGGAACGTCGCCATGAACATCTCGCTCACCGCGATCAACACCCTGCTGTCCATCGTCAGCCTGCCGCTGATCGCCAACTTCGCCATCGACACCTTCTCGAAAAGCGGCCAGGTGGTGCCGATGCAGACCGGGAAGGTGATCGAGGTGATCGGCATCGTCCTGATCCCGGTGGCGGTCGGCATGCTGGTCAAGCGCGGCGCGCCCGGTTTCGCGGCGCGCATGGACAAGCCGATGAAGCGCTTCTCGATGGTGGTGCTGGCCCTGCTGGCCATCATCGCCTTCGCCAAGGAATGGAATGCCCTGACCTCCTCCTTCGCGACCATCGGCGTGGCCGTGATCGCGTTCAACATCCTGAGCCTGGGCCTGGGGTACTACGTGCCGCGCCTGCTTGGCATGGACAAGGCCAATGCGGTGGCGATCGGCTACGAGATCGGCATCCACAACTCGACCCTGGCGATTTTCGTCGCGGTGTCGGTACTGGGCGACTTCCAGCTGATGGTGCCGGCCGCGATCTACTCGATCAGCATGTACGTGTTCGCCACCGCGTTTGGTATGCTGGTGCTGGGCAAGCCCCAGGCGGCGCCCGCCGCCGCCCAGGCCTGAACGGAGAACACGCACCACCATGCCTTTGATCGACAGCACCGGAATTTGCGCCCACGACAGCGCTCACGACAGCGCGCACGACGATACGCGATTCCGGGAGCTGTTCGAGCAGGCCCGCGTCAGCATCCAGATCCTGTCGCCCTCCGGCCTGACCCTGTGCGTGAACAAGGCCTGGGAAGAACTGTGGCAGATCCACGAAGGCAGCGAGGCCTACGCCCATGTCCTGAGCGGGGCCTATAACGTCCTGCACGATCCCCAGCTGCACGCGGCGGGGATCGCGCCCTACCTGGAGCGGGCCCTGGCCGGCGAACTGGTCGAGATCCCCGCCATCCGCTACGACACCGCGGAACTCGGCTATCCCGGGCCGGCGCGCTGGGTCACCGCGCGCGCCCATCCGATCAAGGATGGCGGCGGCAGGCTGCTCGAGGTGATGCTGATGCATGAGGACATCACCAAGCGGGTCGAAGCGGAGACCGCCCTGCGCCGGCGCGAGGAGCGCTTCCGCTCGCTGGTGATGGCGACCACGCACATGGTCTGGACCACTGGCTCGGACGGGCGCGTGATCGACGACATGCCGTCCTGGCGCGCCTACACCGGCCAGAGCTGGGCCGAGGCGCGCGAGTTCGGCTGGCTCGACGCCCTGCACCCCGACGACCGCGAACGCACCAGCCGCAAATGGAGCGAGTGCCTGGCGGCCAGGTCGGCCTTCGTCGGCGACTACCGGGTGCGGCGCGCCGACGGCGAATACCGCTGGACCGCCGCCAAGGCCGTGCCCATCCTGGACGAGGACGGCGAGGTGCGCGAGTGGATCGGCACCAATACCGATATCGACGACGCCGTCGCCGAGCGCGCCGAGCTGGCCCAGCGCCTGCACCGCGAGCGGCGCCAGTCGGCCCTGCTGGCCAAGGTGGCGCGCGCCTCGCAGAACCTGCATGCCGCACTGTCGAGCGAGGACATCGCCGACACCCTGGCGCTGGAAGTGCGCGACATCCTCGGCGTGCGCCACGCCGAGGTGAGCCTGGGCGCCGACGACACCGGCGCGGACTTCGAGCGCAGCCGCCTGGCCGTGCCGCTGGTGAGCCGCAAGGGCGGCCGCATCGGCGTCATCCAGGCATCCGACAAGATCGAGGGCGAATTCACCGACGAGGACGAGGCGATCCTGGTGCAGCTGGCGGCTATCGCCGCCAACGGCTTCGAGAACGCCCGGCTGTACGCCTCGCTGCGCGAGCAGGACCGGCGCAAGGATGAATTCCTGGCCATGCTGGCCCACGAGCTGCGCAATCCGCTGGCGCCGATCGCAGCGGCGGCCGAAGTGCTCAAGCTCTCGGCGAGCGATGCGCGCGCCCAGCGCTCGAGCGAAGTGATCGGCCGCCAGGTGCGCCACCTGACGGCGCTGGTGGACGATTTGCTGGATGTGTCGCGCGTGACGCGCGGCCTGATCCAGCTGGAGCGCAAGGTCCTCGACATCGAGAGCGTGGTGGCGAGCGCCATCGAACAGGCACGGCCCCTCCTGGACACGCGCCGCCACCGCTTCGAGCTGGCCCTCGGCGCCGGCGATGAGGGCGAGATGCGCGTGCTGGGCGACGCCACCCGGCTGGTGCAGGTGCTGACCAACCTGCTCAACAACGCCGCCAAGTACACGCCGCCGGGCGGCCAGGTGCGCCTGACGGTCGCGCGTGCCGGAAACTGGGTCAACCTGCAGGTCAGCGACGACGGCATCGGCATCGAACCGGGCCTGCTGCCCCATGTGTTCGACCTGTTCACCCAGGCCGAGCGCACGCCGGACCGTTCTCAGGGCGGGCTGGGCATCGGCCTGGCCCTGGTGCGCAACATGGTGGCCCTGCACGGCGGCGACGTCGAGGCGCGCAGCGCCGGGGCGGGCCGGGGCAGTACCTTCACGGTCTGGCTGCCGACCGTCTGACCCAATCGTTCCTGTGCGAACCTGATGTAACCTATAGGTTGCTTTTTGCCACGCTTGTGTTACATTAGGGCGATCGACAACAGGAGACGAACATGCACGCTACCCGCCTCACGCAGGAACGCTGGATCCGCCTTTCGCGCCGCCATCTCTGGTTCGCCTTGACGCTCCTGCTCGTCGCGGGCGCCGCCGCCCTGGGACGGCTCGCTTTCCCGGGGCCGGCCAGCGCGGCGCTGTCGCAGTACGCATTCGGCCTGCTGCCCGTCTTCATCGGGATCGGTGTCGCGGCGTTGCGCCCGCCCTCCCGCGCCGAAGGCGGCAGTGCGGCCATGCAGGCGGTCGTCAACGACGAACTCCGGCAGGCCAGCCTGCATCGCGCCTGGCGCAACGGCTTCATCGCGGCGCTGGCGCTGCAGGCCCTGCCGCTGCTGCTCCCGCTCTGGCTGGACTTCGCCAACCCGGCCGCCAGCGGCGCGGTCGCGACCATCCTGGGCGCGACCGCCGTCTTCCTCGCCAGCCTGCTCTACTACGATCGCTGAAATGGCGGAACAGCTCAAGACGACGATGAAGATGCACCGGGCCAGGCTCGACCTGACCCAGGCGCAGCTCGCGGAGCGTACGGGGATCACGCGCAAGTCCATCAACGCCATCGAGACGGGCGCGATGGTGCCTTCGACCATCCTGGCCTTGAAGCTGGCGCGCGCGCTGGGAGTGACGGTCGAGGAACTGTTCTCGCTCGCGGACGACGGGGCGGGCCAGGCCTAGCCGGCCGGCCGCTGCTTCACTCCATGCGCCCCGCCGGGAAGGCGAAGGGCGCCTGGACCAGGCTGCGCCATCCTCGCAGCGCGCATGCCGCCGCCAGCGCGAGCGCGATGGCTGCCGCGGCCGGCATCAGGGGGACACCGAAGTGCTTGCGCAGCACCACGCCGGCCCCGATGCAGACCACGACGGAACTGGCCAGCAGC
>CAMPHU010000078.1 GCA_946886065.1 uncultured Massilia sp.
GGAAAATTTAAGGGAAGACAATGATACGCGTTGCCATTTGTGACGATCACCAAATAGTTCGAGCAGGTTTCAAACAGATTTTCTCGTCGTCGGGCGAATTCGAAGTCGTTGCCGAGGGCGCTACCGGCCGTGAGGCCCTCGATATCGCCCGTCGCGAAATCTGCGACGTGCTGTTGCTCGATATCGCGATGCCGGACCAGAGCGGCATCGACATCCTGCGCACGATCCGCCAGGGGCAGCCCAATCTGCCGGTGCTGATCCTGTCCGGCTATCCGGCGCAGCAATACGCGCTCAACCTGTTCAAGATGGGCGCGAACGGCTACCTGAACAAGGAATGCGAGGCGGACGAGCTCAAGACGGCCGTGCGGACCGTGTACCAGGGCCGCCGTTACGTGAGCTCGACCGTCGGCGAACTGCTGGCCCAGAGCTTCGACCGCGATCCGAACACCGCCCTGCATACCGAGCTGTCGGACCGCGAGTTCCAGGTCTTCCTGCGCCTCGCCAAGGGCGCGACCGTGTCCGATATCGGCAATGCCTTGTCGCTGTCGATCAAGACCGTGTCGACCTACCGTACCCGCATCATGGAAAAGATGGGCCTGCAGTCCAACAGCGACCTGACCTACTACGCCATGAAGAACAATCTCCTCGATTGAGTCCTGCCGCGCGCGCTTCGGCGCGCGCATCTGTTTGTCCTCCAAGATCTCCTGAAGCACCCAGCCCGGCCGCAGGCATGCGCTTGCTTCCGGCGCATCCGCGTTGCCATGCTGATCGTCCCGGACCTGTCCCGCATTTGTATGTGGCTGAGCCTGCTCTACAGCTGCGAATTGGGCGTAAGATGAACCGGATCCTTATCGTCGAGAGGAGGGAACAGGCGTCTGTTCTCCAGATCTTTTCTGGTACGCAATTTGTGTATTTCTCCTGCAACCAATTTGAAACATTGAGTTACAGGAAGGCGTTTCGCAGTGCAACATTTTCCTACCCCGTCTATAATCAGGCGACGGCAACGTTGCGCGAAAGGAAGCCTCAGGATGACCACATCAACCGCTCGGACCGGCAAGCCTGTCCGAACCCTGCCGCTCAACAAAACCCTGCTGTGCCTGGCATGCGTCATTCTGCTGATCGTCAACGGGGTCTTCCTGGTCCGTAACCTGGACGACCTGCGCGCGGCGAATGCGCTGCAAACCCAGACGGCGCGCGTGTCGGACGAACTCCAATACCTGAACCTGCTCGTGACCGACGCCGAAAGCGGACTGCGCGGTTACTTCCTGTCGGGTTCCGACGTCTACCTCGGCCCGCTGCACGCGGCGCCCCAGCAGATCGACAACCAGCTGCGCGCCCTCGGCGTGCTGCTCGCCGACAGCCCCTCGCAAACCAGGAACCTGAACCAGCTGCGCGCCCTGGTCAAGAAGAAGCTCGGCCTGATGCACCAGGCGCTCGAGGTCTACCGCCAGGGCGGCCTGGTCGACATCGTCGCCATCGCGGCCGCCCCGGACGAGCGCGCCGACATGGACGAGATCCGCCTGCAGGTGGTGATCATGACGCGCGAGCAGAACGAACTGCTGGCCGCGCGCACCGCCGCGTTTTACCAGCAGTACCGCCATGCCGCGCTGCTCGGTGTCGGCATCAATGCAGCCGCGATCATCGTCTTGCTGCTGTTCTATAAGCTGATCCGGCGCGCATTCAAGCTGCGCCTGCGTGCCGAGCACGCCCTGCAGCAGTCGAACGAGCACCTGGAACACATGGTGGTCGAGCGTACCGAGCAGTTGTCGGTGCTGTCGCGCCACCTGATCAAGGTATCGGAAGAGGAAAAGTCGCGCCTGGCGCGCGAGCTGCACGACGAGATGGGCGCCAACCTGACCGCGATCGGCATGGACCTGACCACGGTGGGCGAGCAGCTGCGCGACACCCATCCGGAACTGGCCGCCAAGCTCGGCCGCGCGCGCCGCACCCTGGTCGACACGGTGCAACTGAAGCGCCGCATCATCGAAAACCTGCGGCCCAGCCTGCTCGACAACATGGGCCTGTCGGCCGCGCTGCAGAGTTATTGCGCCGATTATGCGCGCATCACCGCGCTCGACTGCGACGCCCTGATCGATCGCCAGGCCGATGCGGCCGGCCCGATGCAGGCGATCGCGCTGTTCCGCATCACCCAGGAAGCGCTGAACAATATCGCCAAGTACGCCAAGGCGCGCTCGGTGATCGTCAACCTGACGCGCGAAGAGGATGGCTGGGACCTGGAAATCACCGACGACGGCATCGGCATCGCGGAAGGCGCCATGGCCAAGTCGAAGTCGCACGGCCTGCTGGGCATGCGCGAACGCGCCTTGCTGCTGGGCGGCACACTGGACGTGGATCGGGGAGTGAACGGCATCGGGACTTGTGTGCGCGCCTGGATTCCGGCGCAAGCCCCGGGTGGGGAAGGGACGTCCGCCTCAGCAGCCGTTCCGGGCAAAACCGAGGATCCGCCGCCGGCCTTGCCGGAGACGGATCCCCTCAAACTCAACGCGCCACATCCATGAGCAGGCGGTCGTATTCCGACTTCGCGACCTTGTAGCATTCACCGGCATATTCTTCCAGGCCAGCACGGTCGAGGACGGTGATATTGCCGCGGCGGTACTGGATCAGGCCTTCGTCCTGCAGCTTGCCGGCGGCGGCGGTGATGCTTTCGCGGCGCACGCCCAGCATGATCGAAATCAGTTCCTGGGTCACTTTCAGCTCATTGGTCGGCGAGCGGTCCAGGCGGTCCAGCAGCCAGCGGCAGAGCTTCTGCTCGATCGAGCTGTGGCGGCCGCCGACGGCGTTCTGGGCCATCTGGGCAAACAGGGCGTTGGTGTAGCGCATCAGGAGCTGCGGCAGGGCGCCGCCGCGGTTGAAGGCGTCACGCAGGTATTGGGTCTTGAGGCGGTAGCCGTAGCCGGCGCTCTGGACCACGGCGCTGCACATCGCACGCTCGCCCATGAAGAGCGACACGCCGACCACGCCCTCGTGGCCCACCACGGCGATCTCGGTGGTGGCGCCGTCTTCCATCACGTAGAGCAGCGACACGATTGCCGTGGTCGGAAAATACACGTATTCCAGTTTGCTGCCATACTCGAACAACTCCTTGCCGAAGGGCAGAGGGACGAGTTCCAGGTGCTCGAACAGGGTTTCCAGGTCTTGGCGCGGGAGGGCGGCCAGCAGTTCGTTCTGCTGAGTGCCGCTATAGCTGACAACGGGGCGGGACGCTTTCATCTCCTCACTCGTGGCAGGGAGCTGGTTCTTCGCTTTTTGCGTGGCACCACCAAGTTGAGTGTTGTTCATTTGTTGTCCTCTTTGATCTCTAACGTGCTTCATGAGCGACTTGTGGAGGCCGGGGCTTTCGTTGCCTCATCGCGATGTGTGTACATTAAAGCTATAGTCCGGTGCCGAACATAAGATTAGCAGTCGCACCCATGTAGGCTGTATGCATGATGTTTTGTCAGTCCAGTCCTACTAGACGGGGTGGGAAAATTCGTGCGTTTTGTTTGGTTTAGGCAACGGAAATGGCCCATAATGGGCGCTTTCTTGTAGGCGGAAGGCCATCGCGAACATGGGGCTGCAGGTATTGCTGGTGGAAGACGACGCCGTCCTGGCGGACGGCCTGACGCGCGCGCTGCAGGCCCAGGGCATGCAGGTGACGCTCGCCCGCGACGGCCTGGGCGCCGACCAGTTGCTGCAGGATGCCGCGGCCGCTTCCTCACAGGCGCCGGACGCCGCCGCCCCCGACGTGGTCGTGCTCGACATCGGCCTGCCCGGCATCGACGGTTTCGAGGTCGTGCGCCGCCTGCGTGCGCGTGGCGCGGCCACTCCGGTATTGCTGTTGACGGCCCGCGACGCCGTCGAAGACCGGGTGCGCGGCCTGGAAACCGGGGCCGACGACTACCTGGTCAAGCCCTTCGCCACCCCCGAACTGCTTGCCCGCATCCGCGCCCTGGCGCGGCGCCACGCCCCCAAGCCCAGCGTCCTGGCCCTCGGCCGGCTGGCCCTCGACAGCGCCACCCGGCGCGCGCGCGTGGGCGAGCGCAGCCTGGAGCTCTCGGTACGCGAATGGGGCGTGCTCGAATACCTGCTCCAGCACGCCGGGCGGGTCGTCTCCAAGCAGCAAATCATCGACGCCATCCTGCCCTGGGGCGAGGACCTGACCCAGAACGCGGTCGAGGTCTATGTCTCGCGCCTGCGCCTCAAGCTGGACGGCGCCGGCGTGGCGATCCGCACCATCCGCGGCTTCGGCTACCTGCTGGAAGCCGACGCTGCCGACGCCGCCAAGGCATGAGCAGCATCCGGCTGCGCCTGCTCAAGTGGCTGCTCGGCCCCATCCTGCTGCTCAACCTGGTGCTGGCCGGCCTGGTCTATGCGCTGGCCTGGACCCCGGCGCAGGTGGCTTTCGACCAGGGCCTTGCCGACACCGCCGCCGCGCTGGCGGGACGGGTGCGGGACGGTGCGCCGGCCTTCCTGCCGGCCACGCTCGCCGGCCAGGACCGCCTGTGGTACGTGGTGCGCGACGGCGGCGCCCATCTGGCCGGCAGCCCCGCTTTTCCTGTCCTGAAGCCGGGCGCGCCGGCCTACGACGCCACGATCGGCGGCGAACCGGTGCGGGTCGCGGCGCTCGCCGTGGCGACGCCCGGCGGCATGCGCCAGGTGGGCGTGGCGCGCACGCTGCGCCAGCGCCTCGAGCTGCGCTCGGCCATCCTGCGTTCGCTGTTCGTGCTCGTGACCCTGGCCACGCTCACCCTCGTAGGACTGGTCTGGCTATCGGTGAGCAACGGCCTGAGGCCGCTGGCGCGCATCCGCGCCGACCTGACCGGCCGCGGCGCCGGCGACCTGGCGCCGATCGCCGCCGACGAGGTGCCCTACGAGATCGCGCCGGTAGTGACCGGTTTTAACGAACTGCTCGACAAGGTCGAGGCGGGCGCGCGCGCCCAGCGCGACTTCATGGCCGACATGGCGCACCAGCTGCGCACCCCGCTGGCCGGCCTGCAGCTGCAGCTCGAATGGCTGGCCGGCCGTCATGGCGGCGACCCCGAGACCCTGCGTTCGGTCGGCCTGATGCGCCTGGCCAACGAGCGCATGATCCGCCAGGTGAACCAGCTGCTGGCGCTGGCCCGGGCGCGCCAGGGCCAGCCCGGCGCGGCCCACGAAGCGCTCGACCTGGCCGGGCTGGTGCAGGATGCGATCCAGTATTTCGTCGAGGAAGCCGCGCGGCGCGGCATCGACATCGGCTTCGAGCTGGCGCCCGCGCCCCTGCGCGGGGATGCCTTCCAGCTGCGCGACCTGGTCGACAACCTGGTCGACAACGCGCTGCGCTACACCCCGCGCGGCGGCAGCGTCACGGTGACCGCGAAGGAAGACGGGGAAGGGGTGCTGTTCGCCGTGGAGGACACGGGCCCCGGCAGCGCGCCCGCCCGGCGCGCCCAGGTGTTCGAGCGCTATGTGCGGCTGGACGACAAGAGCGCCGGCAGCGGCCTGGGGCTGGCGATCGTGCGCGACATCGCGCTCGCGCACCGCGCCCGGGTGGAACTGGGAGAAGGGCCGGAGGGACGCGGTACCCGCGTCGCGGTCCGGTTTCCACGGACCGCGGCGCGGGAGGCGCCACGGGATCAGTCGGCGCCCGCTCAGTCGGCGCCTGACGTATAGCTGTAGGTGCGCTTGCGCTTGGAGGTGATGGCCGGGCGGATCTTCTGCGGGGCGATCGGCACGCTGGCGCCGGGGGCGCCGTCCGAGCCCTTCTGCACCGCGCCGATCACCACCGTGGTGGCCTTGCCGTCGATCGGCACGCCGCTGGCCAGTACCGGAGAAGGAGGCAGGCCGCCGCCCACGAAGGGCGAGGAACGCTCGCCGCCGCAGGTGCCGGCCACGCCGATCGCGCCGCAGCCGTTCAGCAGGTTGACCCAGTAGCCGCGGGCTTCGCCCAAGGTGGTGGCGCAGGTGCCGGCCGCCGCCTCGATCGGGCGGTTCGAGCTGAAGGTCACCATCCCGCCCGCGATCAGGGCCGAGGTCACCACCTGCTCGCCGGCGCCGTTCTGGTTGAGGTCGATGTACCAGCCTTTCAGCGCGCTGTTCGGCAGCACCGGCGCGGCGGAGGCGCTGTTCGTGGCCGTCACGTCCTGCAGGCCGTCGAGGTCGACGGTGGCCGCGCCCAGGGCGACCGACAGGTCGTCCTTGTATACGTAGAAACGGTTGGTCACCTGGCTGAAGGCATAGTGGCTGGCCAGTGGGTGCTCGCGGTCGCCGCTGCCGATGGCGACATAGACATTGCCCTGGGCGGCCAGCAGCGCCGGCGCGAACAGGAACTTGCGCCCGCCGCCCGTGGTGCGCGCCACCATGCGCTTGGTCCAGGAGCCGCTGGCGAGGGGCAGCTTGTCGCTGCCCACGAAGTCGATGCGGTACAGGTTGCCGCCGGTGTCGGCCGCATACGCGTAGTCGGGCATGGCGTCGTTGTTGATGTCGACCATGGCGATGTCGGCCGCCACCGCGCGCTCGGTGGAGAAGCTGCGCAGCACCGCGCCGGTGTCGGCGTCGAGCACATAGATGGCGTTGCCCTTGGTCGCGCCGCAGGCCGGGAGCTTGGCGTTGCCGTCCTCGCAGGCGTCGTAGCCGCCGCCCACCACCACCACCGGGCTGGCGCCGTTGTTGTAGCCCTTCAGGAAGGCCACGCTCGGGGTCGACCAGGTCTGGCCGATGCTTTCCATGCCGGCCGTGCAGCCGGCATTGTCGCCCAGGTTGGGGCAGCCCACCTTCCACTTGAACTGCGGATTGCCCGGGTCGCTGACGTCCAGCGCGTAGATCGTGCGGCCGCCGCGGCGCATGGTGGGGTAGATCCAGACGCGCGAGCTGTCGGCGTTCTGGTAGATGCCGGTCGAGCCGTCGAAGAAATAATCCTTGGCGGTCGGCGCCGGGGTGATGCCGGGCTTCAGGCTCGGGTAGGCGACCAGCGGCAGGTTGCTCTTCAGGCGCGACAGGCGCGGGAAGAATTCCGGCGCGATGAAGGCCCAGCGCTCGACGCCGGTAGCCGCGTTCAGCGCGCGCAGGGTGCCGTCGTTGGCGCCGTAGTAGACCGTCACGCCGGTCGTGCCGCCATAGTTGACCGGCAGCGGGCGCGAGTGGATCACGTCGCCGTGGATCGAGGGACGGGTCGTGTTGCTGGGGCCGCCGCCTTTTTCATTGTTGGTGTCCTCGCCGCGGATGAACTTGACCAGGTTGGTGTCCATGCCGCTGTTGGTGGTGGTCAGCGGGGTCAGGATGCTGCCGAACTGGGTCAGCACGGTGCGGTTGACCGCGTTCGAGGTGCCCGTGCCGGCCGGGATGTTGCCCTGGCGCAGGATCTGGGCGGCCGCACCTTTTTCCACGAAGGCGCCGTCGGGCGCGTCCGAGTACTTGTTGTAGCTGCTCACGGTACAGGTGCCGGCCGGGTCCGGCGTCAGGCCCAGGCCGCTCCAGTAGGTCCCGCTGTCGCTGGTCCAGAAGCTGGTGGCGCAGGGCGTCACGAAGCCGGTATTGGAATTGACCGCCGGTTTCTTGTTGACATCGCCCAGGTCGATGCCGCTGCCGCTGGTGATCAGCTGGTAGCGCTTGAGGTTGCCAAACCAGCGCGGCTTGGCATCCGGGTCCGGGCGGAACATGCCGATGAACACCTGGTTCTCGTTCTGCGAGCGGTTGGTGGCGTTGACCGGCAGGCTGGTCGAGGCGAAGGTGGTGTTGACGGCCTGGATCTCGATCAGGATTTCCTTGATCGCATCGACGATGGCGTCCTCGTTGCGGGCCGCGAAATACTTGCCGCCGCCGGCGCGCGCCATGCTCAGCATCAGCGAGGTGTGCTCCGAGTTCGGCTGGGCGTTGTAGACGTCGATGGTGTAGGTGGTCACGTTCGGGCGCAGGGTGCCGTCGCCGATGGGGATGCCCCGGTCGTGCATCAGGCGCGCCCATTCGTCGGCGTTGCGCGGGCCGGTGTCGGTGCTGTAGGTCCCGGTCTCGACGTTGGTGATGATGGTGTCGGTGGCGTCGACGTTGTAGCGGCTGGTGTTGGCGGCGCAGGTGCCGGCCGGGCTGGCGGCCACGCCGCCGATCTTGCAGCCGTCGGTATAGCCGGTGCAGGTGCTGGTGAAGGCCGGCAGGCCGGCCGCCGCGGCGGTGGGGTTGGCGTAGCAGGCGGCCGTGGTGCCGATGGTGGTGGTGGTGCTGATGGTCTTGCTGCTGAAGTTCGGCAGGCCGAGCTGGGTCACCGGCACCGTGTTGCCGCTGAGCTTGTTGAGTTCGGCCGTATTCCCGGGACCGTCGGCGGTCGGTCCGCTGGCGTTCGGATTGCCGATGAAGATGACATAGGTCTTGCCGCAGGCATTGTCCGTCGTCAGCGGCGACTTGAACTGCGTGAAGGCCGTGGTGTAGCCCGCACGGTCGGCAATGGTGGACAGCACGCCGCCC
Source organism: uncultured Massilia sp. (assembly GCA_946886065.1). The sequence continues at coordinate 8,437 of CAMPHU010000078.1, forward strand.
GGCGTGGCGGATTTGGCGCCCGCCAGGTAGTTGTACACGTCGAACATCAGGTTGCCGTAGGGCGTGTTCGAATTGCGCTTCTCGTTCGTGCCGTTGATGTTGTTGTAGATCGTGGTCAGCTGATCGCTGAACGCGTTCCGGTTGGTCTCGTCCATCGGCTGGACCGCGTAGCGGATGAAACCGCCGTTGTCGTTGGCGTTGCCGGCGGTGACGAATTCCATCAGGCCCAGGTTCACCGTGTCGTCCAGCTCGGCGACCACGCGCTTGATCGCATTCGCTTCCGACTGGCCCTGGGTCAGGCCGCCCGGCCACTTCTGGTTCTGGCGCGCCCAGTTCGACGTGTTGTCGAGCACGATCAGGATGCGCGGGTTGATGTTCTTGCCGGCCGAGGCGCCGGTAAAGATGTCGATGTCGTCGGCGCCGGCCGGCAGGCTGGCGGCCAGCAGGGCAATCGAAGCGCTGAAGGCGAGGGCGCGCGGGAGTGGGTGGCGGAACATGCGGGCTCCTTCAGGTGGTGGGGCAGTTGTTGGTGACGTCGTCGCGCGCCACGCGCACGGCGACGCCCTGGGTGACCTGGACCTCGGCCTCGGTCTCCATGTCGGTGGCGACGGCATTGATTTCCCAGACGCTATCGGCGCAGGCCGAGTTGCCGTCGACGGCGCCGGTCACGCCGAAGCTCTGGGTGCTGCCCATGCTGCACACCAGGTCTTCTTCCTTGGCCAGGTCGAGCTGGGTGTTGCGGATCGCCGGCGCCTTGACGCACTTGGGGCTGGGCGCGAGCTTGACGCGCACGTCGTCGGTACCGTCGCCGTTGGTGTCGACGCAGCGCTCGTTGGCCTCGCCGCAGGGCTTGTTCAGCACATGGTCGGGGGTCTCGGAAAAGCGGGTGGTGCTGATCACTTCCTCCAGCACTTCGCGCGCCGCCGCCGTGGCCTCGTCGCGCTGCTGCATGTTGCTGACGATTTGCAGGTTGGACTTGCCGACGTTGAAGGTGGTCAGGGCGACCAGGGTCAGCAGCACCAGCATGATCAGGGCCGTGACCAGGGTAATGCCGCGTTCGCGGTGGATGGATGTCATGGCAGTCTCCTTCCTGCGGGATTGGGCAGGGCGACCTGCGTCTGGAATACGTGGCGCTTGTAGGCGTCGTTGGCGGCATCGCTGCTGTTCTCGGTGCCGTCGGCGTTCAGACCCAGGGTATAGACCTTGCCGTCCTTGTAGCCGGCAGTGGCCTCGCTGTTACGGGCCAGCAGGTGGACGCGCACGGCAACCACGCTGCGCCAGTTGGCCACCGCGCAGGCGGCGTCGGCGCAGCCATTGGCGGCGGCCGGGTCGGCCGAGGTGAGGTCGGGCACGCCGTCCTTGGCCAGGTCCATGCCGTACTCCAGCTGCAGGTTCTCGATGCCCTCGGCCAGCGGCACGACGGTGGTCCAGGTCGGGGCGGCGCCGTCGCTGCCCAGTTCGGCGCGCTTGAGGGTCGGGACGCCGTCGCCTTCGCGGTTGTTGTTGGCGATGTAATAGATATGGGTCTGGTAGCGGCGGATCGCGGCCAGGGTGCCGGTGTTGGCGCTCTGGGTGCAGTTGCGCTGGTGGCGGTTGAGGTTGGCCGTGTTCAGGCTGAGCGCGTAGAAGTCGTCGACGCTGGACGAATCGAGTTCGGTCGGGTTGTTGCACAGCGAGGCCTGGAAGAAGGGGCCGCCTTCCGTGGTCGGGGCGCAGCTGCCCACGCCGGCGACGCAGGTGGCGGTGCGGCGCACCACCAGCACGTCGGTGCCGTCGCGCACGTCGTCCAGGCAATCGAGTCCGCTGGCGTCGTCGTCGACGCCCTGGACGGCCAGGGTCAGGCCGGTCTTCAGGTCCGCCAGGCTGGCGGCGCAGGCCGGCGGCAGGGCCGCCGGGTCGGGCAGCGCGCCGGGATCGAACTCGGCGAAATAGCCGGCGTTGCGCAGGTCGACCGCCAGCAGGTCGATCGCATAGCGGCCGTTCTCGACCTGGCGGTGGGCCTTGTCGATCTCGGCCTGGGTGCGGGTGTTCTTGACGAACATGGCGGACAGGCCGCCGAGGATGGCCAGGCCGATGGTGACCGCGATCAGCAGTTCGGCCAGCGAAAAGCCGCGCGCGCGGCGCAGGCTTTGGGGGAAGGGACGCATGGCGGCTCCTGGTTTACAACTTAAATACAGCCGGGCAGGCCGATGGCCACGCGCGCCGACACGGCGCGGCGGTTGGTGTCGGGACCGTAGGCATCGCGGCCGCAGGACTGGGACGGGGCGCGGGTCGCGTGCATGCCTTGCCAGGCCACGGTGACCAGGTAGACGCCGGGCATGCACACGCCGGGGCTGGGGTCGGCCGCGCGCACCTCCTGGATGCAGCCGCGCGCGCCTTCCATGGCGCCGGCCTTGTTGCCGTCGGCGCGCTCCTCGGCCGCGCCCTGGAGGGCGGCGCTCCACTCGCACAGGTCGCGCGCCGCGCCGGCGGCGGCCGTGGAACAATCCTCGCCCAGCGCGCTGTCGGTGCCCAGCGGGGTCGTGGTCACGTAGTCGGCGGCCTTGTCGCTGTTGCCGCTCAGGCGGGACTGCATGTCCTGCAGCAGCACCGCCGCCTGGGCGCGCTGGTAGGACTCGATGGAGCCGACCTGGGCCTTGGCCTGGAAAGCCGCCAGGCCCAGCAGGCCGAAGGCGACCACCACCATGGTGATCAGGACTTCGATCAGGCTGACGCCGCGCTGGGAGTTCAGGGATGGCATGGGTGTCATGGTGTCAGCACTCGCTGGAAGTCTGGCCGGGCCGGCCCGACAGGTCGACCGCGACGCAGCGCCGGGCCTCGCTGCCGCCCACGCTGATGTCGAAGGCGGGCAGGCTGGCGCCCTTGACGCGGCCGTTGGGCAGGTAGACCACGTTCGTGGGTCCGTCGATGGTGGCGCCGGGAACGGCCGTGTGGTCGTCGAGCAGGCGGCTGCTGTCGCCCGGGTCGGCGATGCGCCAGCCGGCCTGCCAGCCGCCGGATTTGGGCGCCAGGGTCACTTCCACGTTGCGCTTGATCGCCTCGCTGCGCGCGCGGTTGAGGGCGGTGTACAGGTCGGTGCCGGCGCTGCGGCCGCGCATCGCGGCGACCCAGCCGCCATAGGCGGGTGCGGCCATGGCACCCAGGATCGCCATGATGGCCAGCACCGTCATCAGCTCGGGCAGGGTGAAGCCGCGGGTGTTCCGGGGCCGCGCCCAGGTCAGGCGGTTTACCATTTGTCACCCGGGGTGCGGGTCCCGGCCTGGTCGATGGTGAGGGTGTCGTCGCCGGCCTGGCTGGTGCCGTCTTTCGGTTTGGCCGTGATCGTGAAGGCTTGTGGCGGACCGTCCTCGAGGGTGACCGTGACGGTGTACTTGCCGGCGACCTTGTCCGGGGTCGGCATCTCCAGGTCCTCCACGCTGGCGGCATAGCCGCGGGTGTCGGCCATGTACTGGGCCTGGGCCTGGGCCAGCTCCACCAGGTAGGTCTGGGCCGCGCTCCGGTTGTTGCGCACCAGGTACTGGGTGTAGGACGGGTAGGCGACCGCCGCCAGGATGCCGATGATGACGACGGTCACCATCAGTTCGATCAGGGTGAAACCGCGCTGGCGTGGGGTGGTGGCTGGGGTCATGGTCGGCCTCGCTGCATTAAATGTTGCCCAGTATAAACACTGAAGCTGTCAAATTGCTGAATTCGAGCTGACAAAATGCTGACAAAGAGACGTCGTCGAGGGGGAAGGATGTGGCGTGGTTCACACAAGGCGTCTCAAGAACGGTAAAATCGCCGGTTTTGCACGAACCCGAATTGGCCGCGACTATGGCAACCGACACCGCAGCACCCCAGAACGACTCCCTCGAGCCCGCGCCGGCCGGCAAACCTGCCGCCGTGATCGCGCGCGAGGTGGGCCGCCGCCGTACCTTCGGCATCATTTCCCACCCCGACGCCGGCAAGACGACGCTGACCGAAAAGCTGCTGCTGTTCTCGGGCGCGATCCAGCTGGCCGGCACCGTCAAGGGCCGCAAGAGCGGGCGCCACGCGACCTCGGACTGGATGGACATCGAAAAGCAGCGCGGCATCTCGGTCGCGTCCTCGGTGATGCAGTTCGAGTTCCGCGACCACGTGATCAACCTGCTGGACACCCCGGGCCACCAGGACTTCTCGGAAGACACCTACCGCGTGCTGACCGCGGTCGACTCGGCCCTGATGGTGATCGACGCGGCCAAGGGCGTGGAAGAGCAGACCATCAAGCTGCTGGACGTGTGCCGCATGCGCGACACTCCGATCGTCACCTTCATGAACAAGCTCGACCGCGAGACCCGCGACCCGCTGGAACTGCTGGACGAGGTCGAGTCGGTGCTGAAGATCGAGTGCGCACCGGTGACCTGGCCGATCGGCATGGGCAAGAACTTCCGCGGCGTGTATCACCTGCTGAAGGACGAGATCATGCTGTTCAAGGCGGGCGAAGAGAAGGCCGACGGCGCCTTCGAGATCGTCAAGGGCATCGACAACCCCAAGCTGGCCGAGATGTTCCCGCTCGAGATCGAACAGCTCAAGATGGAAGTGGAGCTGGTGCACGGCGCCTCCCACGTGTTCGACCTGGAGCGTTTCCTGTCCGGCGTGCAGACCCCGGTGTTCTTCGGTTCGGCGATCAACAACTTCGGCGTGCGCGAGATCCTGTCGGCGCTGGTGGACTGGGCCCCGGCCCCGCGCGAGCGCGACGCCACCGTGCGCGCCGTCAAGCCGGAAGAGCTGCCGTTCTCGGGTTTCGTGTTCAAGATCCAGGCCAACATGGACCCGGCCCACCGCGACCGCATCGCCTTCCTGCGCGTGTGCTCGGGTCGCTTCGAGAAGGGCATGAAGGTCAAGCACCTGCGCCTGGGCCGCGACGTCAAGCTGTCTTCGGTGGTGACCTTCATGGCTTCCAGCCGCGAGCAGGTGGAGGAGGCCTATGCGGGCGACATCATCGGCCTGCCGAACCACGGCAACATGCAGATCGGCGACAGCTTCAGCGAAGGCGAGCTGCTGTCCTTCACCGGCATCCCTTACTTTGCGCCGGAGCTGTTCCGCACGGTGCGCATCCGTAACCCGCTCAAGATGAAGCAGCTCCACAAGGGCCTGCAGCAGCTGGGCGAAGAGGGCGCGGTGCAGGTGTTCAAGCCGGTGCTGGGTTCGGACCTGATCCTGGGCGCGGTCGGCGTGCTGCAGTTCGAAGTCGTGGCCAGCCGCCTGCTCAACGAGTACGGCGTGGACGCGGTGTTCGAGAGCAGCAGCATCAGCAGCGCGCGCTGGGTGTCGAGCGAGGACAAGAAGTCCCTGTCCGACTTCGAGAACCAGCTGGGCCACCAGGTGGCGTACGATGCGGCCGGCAACATGGCCTTCCTGGCCACCTCGGGCGTCAACCTGCGCCTGACCCAGGAGCGCTGGCCGAAGCTGACCTTCCACGCGACCCGCGAGCACGCGGCCAAGCTGGACTAAGCCGCCTGCGCATGTTCCTCGCAGCCCGCCCGCGTTCGCGCCGGCGGGCTGTTTTTCCATGCAGGTTTTGCATGCATCCTATCCGATCGAACAGGTAGCGCGGCGGCGGCTGACGCGTAGAATCTTCGCAGCCCATCTACGCCCGACAAGAAGGATCCATGCCTACACCTGTTCGCCCCGAATCGTTCCCGCGCCTGGCTCTCGCCGCGCTCTGCCTGCTGGCCGCGCCGGCCATGGCCACGCCCTATACCGCCGCGCTGAAGGCGCGCAACTACCTGGACGCCGAACGCCTGGCCAACGCCGCCCTGGCCGGCGCGCCGCGCGACCCTCAGGCCCTGGCGGCCAAGGTCGACGTCATCGTGGCCACGGCGGCGGAAGCGCGCGTCGACGAGGCCGTGGCGCTGGGGGAAGCCTGCGTCGCCGCCAACCCGCGCGAATCGGCCTGCCACGACGCCCTGGGCACGGCCCTGGGCTCGAAGGCGGTCGGCGCGGGGATCTTCTCTGCCATGGGCTATGCGGGCAAGATCCGCGACGCCTTCCGCAAGGCGGTCGAACTCGACCCGAACAACGTCGGCGCGCGCTTCTCGCTGCTGCAGTACTACCTGGTGGCCCCCGGCATCGTGGGCGGCGGCGTCGACAAGGGCCGCGCACTGGCGGCCGACAGCGCGAAGCTGAGCCCGGAGCTCGGCCAGCTCATGCAGGCGCGGATCGCCATCAAGGAAGAAGACTTCGCCCAGGCCGAGCGCCTGCTGCGGGCGGTGAACGTGGCCCCCGGCAGCGACCTGGCCGACCAGCGCCGCGACGCCTTGTGGAGCCTGGGCGGCACGCTGATGATGGAAAAGCGCTACGCCGACAGCGAGCGCGTGTTCCGCGAGCTGCAGGCCGCCTATCCGGACAGCGAATTGGGCCTGTACGGCCAGGCGCGCCTGCGCCAGGAGCAGGGCAAGCACGCGGAAGCGGTGCCGCTGCTGGAGCAGGCCGCCAGAATCTACCCGCAAGGCGCCGTGTATTACCGGCTCGGGCAGTCGCTGCAGGCGGGGGGCAACAAGACGAGGGCCGTGGGCGCCTACGAGAAGGCGCTGGGCGCGGTGCCAGGCCTGTCGAAGAAGCTGAGCGCCGACGCCAGCGCCCAGGTCAAGACGCTCAAGGAGTAGCGCGGCCGCTGCACACCAGGCCGAACCCCGCGAGGCTTAGAACGGGCTGGCCGCCGCCGGCGCCGCTTGGCCGCCAGCCTCCGGCTGCCGGCGCCCGTTCAACAGCACGCCGATGATGGTGTGGCGCACCAGCAGCTGGTAGCTGAGCAGGGACACCGCCGTGGTCGCCGCCACATTCAGCAGCATCTTCGGGACCGCGCCGAGCGGCAGCATGTACACCAGGGCGCCGAATCCGATCGTGCCCAGCATGTGCACCAGGAAGACCCAGTACGAGCTTTCCGATATATAGCGCAGCACGCGGTTCTGGTGCTGCATATAGCGCAGGAACAGGCCGATCAGGGATAAACTCCAGCACCAGCTGCTGAAGTTATAGACATAGGCAATCAGCACTTCGATATGAGGAAGGCGTCCAGGCTGTTTGATAAAGGCATCGAAAGCGCCGAGCGCCAGGACGAATGCGGCGAGGCCCGCCATCGCATATTTCCAGCAATGCCTGGTGAAATGCGGGAACAGCGCATCGCGCGAGCGATATAACAGCAGCCCGGCCGCAAAGAACAGGCCGTTATGCACGACTTCGGGTAATTGCGGAATGAAGGAGCCGCTCGAGGTCATCATGCCGGCCCGATAAAACGATCCGACGATCGCCAGCGGAATGGTCAGGAAAAACGGCCCCCACCAATTGCGCGCCAATGCGCGGAATACCTTGTCGGTGCCATCGCGGGCGCGGGCGGGTAGCCGGTTCCATAAGGGCGCCAGCGCGGCGCTCAAGGCGCAGAACCAGATCAGGTAATAGAGGAACCACATGTGCATGGTGTTGAAGGGCGAAGCGCCGGCGCTCTTGTTCGCCAACAGCGCAATGTCGATGCCCACGGTGCCACGCGCCATGAGGTGCACGTAGACCAGCACCAGGACGGTGGTGCAGACGATCAGCACCGGCCAGAACACGGCGAAAGGCAGCAGCAGCCTGCGCATGCGGTGCGCCAGCATGCCCGCGGGGCCGCGCCGCGCCGCCAGCATGGCGACGAAATAGCCTGCCAGGATGAAGAACGCCGGCATGCGGAACGCGTGAATGAACAGGAGAACCAGGTCGGCAACGGGCGAGGTCTGCGCATCGCGCCAGGGCAGCGGCGACGGGCCGGTGGTGTGATTGATGGCGACATGCAGCAAAATGCCGAGCCACATCAAGATTGCGCGCAGATTATCGAAAGCGTGCAGCCGGCCGGTTTGATCCATTTGTTCCTCTTCCTTTTTCCTGTTGCGTGGGATATAACGGCGCTTGCGATAATATCAATAGAAAGGAAATCGAAATAGACCTGCCGGGCCGCGCCAGGCCGATATTTATTCGGGCCGCATGCGTTTCTCCGTAATTAACGGGAAATAAAAAAAATCGCGCACTTATTCCGTGTGCCTCACCAGTTTTGGATGGACATGGTAGGCTTGCGTCACCACCACATTCTCAAAGGACGAGCATGGCCAACATCGATTTGTCGAACTACAACCTGGCTGAGCTGAAAGGACTGCAATTCGAGGTCGAAAAGCAGATCAAGGCGCGCCAGCAGGAAGAGGTGAAGAAAGCGCGCGAGCAGATCCTGGCGCTGACCAGGAACCTGGGCGTGAGCGTCGACGAACTGCTGTCCGCCAAAGGCGCGAAAACGGGCAAGTCCGGCAAGGGCAAGGCTGCATCGGCAGGCGGGGCCGCCCAGTACCGCAATCCGGGCGATGCCTCCCAGACCTGGACCGGCCGCGGACGCCGCCCGGGCTGGGTGACCGAGGCCCTGTCCGGTGGCAAGACCTTGGACGACCTGAGGGCCTGAGCAGGCCACGCCGGGCCTGAAGCCCGGCAGCGCGTCCTTGCGCTGGAACAATTCTTGGTTCGTGGTCATGGGGTAAATTGATTGAATGCACTTAGGAAACTTGGTGCTTCAACCGGAGGACGTCATGACCCCATCGCTGTTTGCCTGCGCAGCGCGCGCCGCTTCCCCCATCGCCAAGCCCTCACGCATGGGGTGAGCCATGCTGGCCCGTCTCCGCATCGGTCCCAAGCTGCTGCTGGCGCCCGGCGCCGTGCTGTTCCTGCTGGTGCTGCTGTCCTGTTCCGCCTATTACGCGATGCTGCGCCAGAATGCCTCGCTCGAATCCATCGTCGGGCAGCGCGCAGCCAATATGCGCGCCGCCAGCGACCTGGCGGCGCAATCGCAGAAAGCCCATGCCGACATCTACCGCCTGCTGAGCTGGATGGGCGGCAGCTTTCCTTTCGCCCGCACCGAGCCGCTGCGGCGCGACATCCTGATCGGGCACGAGCGCATCGCGGGCGGCCTGAGCCAGCTGGCGCGCATGACCGGCCCCCACGCGGCCGAGCGCCGCCATGTGGAACAGGCCATCAGCGCCCACCAGGCCTATACGGCGGCGGTGCGCGACGTGATCGAGCTGGCGCCCCTCGACGGCTCGATTTCGGCCAACGCCATGCTCAAGGCCGAAAGCGCCTTCGCCGTGGTGGCCCAGCGCCTGGCCGACCTGGCCGTGATCGAGGAAACCCTGTCGCGCCGGGCCTCCAGCAGCGCCCAGTCGGATTTCCGCGTGGCGTCGACCCTGATGCCCATCGTGATCCTGCTGGCGATCGGCGTCTCGCTGGCGATCACCTTCGCCGTGCGGCGCCTGCTGCTGGACGAGATCCGCGGCATCGGCGCGGCCGTGAGCGGCCTGGCCAGCGGCGACCTGACCGTGCGCGAGCGCGCCTACGGCGGCGATGAGATCGCCGAGACCTCGCGCGCCCTGGACGCCAGTATCCGCCACCTCAACGGCACCCTGCGCAGCATCCTGGAGTCGGCGCGCGTGATCGGCATCGCCTCGCGCGACATCAAGCTGGGCAGCCTGAGCCTGGGCAGCCGTGCGGTATTCCGCGCCGGCGCGATGCTGGACACCGCCAGCTCCATGCAGGACCTGGCGGCCAAGGCCCGCCTCACGGCCGGCAGCGCGCTGGAGGCCAACCAGCTCGCGGCCTCGATGGGGGAGGCGCTTGGGGTGGGCGGCAGCATCGTGGACCGCCTGCTGGCGGCGCTGGAATCGGGCAAGCGCAGCGCGCACCGGGTGGTGGAGATCGTGGACGGACTGGATGCCCTGGCGGCGCAGGCGAACAGGATGGCGCTCAACGCCGGCCTGGATGCGGCGCGCGAGGGCATGGATGCCGCGGGCATGGCGGCGGTGACGAGCGAAGTGCGGCAGCTGGCGCGGTGCGTGGCCGCCTCGGCGGGCGAGATCCGGCTGCTGGCCACCGAGTCGGTGGCCGAGATCGACGGCGGCACGGCGTGGGCGGCGCAGGCCGGGACCAGCATGCAGCAGATCGCCAGCTCGGTGCGCCAGGTGGAAGACATCGTCAACCGCATCGGTTCGGCCAGCCAGGGCCAGGCCTCCGGCCTGCAGGACGTGAACCAGGCCATCGTGCGCATGGACCAGGTGACGCGGCAGAACACCAGCCTGGTCGAGGAGGCGGCCCTGGCCGCGCGCACCCTGCAGATGCAGGCGCTGGCGCTGTCGCGCACCATGGCCGGCTTCCGGCTGGAAGAGCCGCCGGC
>CAMPHU010000079.1 GCA_946886065.1 uncultured Massilia sp.
TGCTGCTGCAAATGACGCCGGCGAACTACACCGGCCTGGCGGCCCAGCTGGCTGCGGCGATCTAAGACGTTTGCCCCAAGACCGTCTCCCCGGCCTCCGCCGGGGCGGCGGTCTTCAGGCTGGCTGAACTGCGTTGTCAGCCACGCCTGCCTTCAATACTCCCACACCGCCTTCACGCCAACCCGGCGCTCCACCTCGGCCCTGAACAGCTCCGAGCCGTATTCCCCATGCCCGCCAGTGAGGTTCTCGCCGAACACCGACAAGTCCAGTCCCGGACGCAAGCGCCAGCCGAAGCGCGCCTCGAGCGCCGTATAGGAAGGCACCTCGGGCACCGACTTGGCCGCCGACTTGCGCACTATGATGTCCAGCTCGCGCTGCTCGTCGAAGGCGTAGCTCGAGCGCAGCTGGAAGGTATGCGCCGGATCGCGCTTGGCGGCCAGGACGGCATTGGTGTCGTTGCTGCCCGGCTTGCGGCGCAGCTTCTGGTGCATCGCGGTCCAGCCGGCCGACAGGCGCCAGCTGCGCGCCGCCTGCCAGTTGCCCCAGGCTTCGATGCCGCTCGAGCGCCCTTCCATCAGGCTGGCGAAGGTGATGAAGGTCCGGGTCGGGTCGAATTCCTGGGTGCGCAAATGGTCATAGTCATGATGGAACAGCGTGACCGAATACGACAGCAGGGCCGCAGCCTGGCCGCGGTAGCCCAGCTCGAACACTTGCGCCGTCTCTCCGCGCACCTCCGGCCCGCCGCGCAGCAGGTAGGGCGGACGTCCCGGCACGAAGGCGTCCACGTCCAGGCGCGAAGGCGCGCGCACGGTGCGCGACAGCCCGGCCCAGAAGGCGTGGCGCGGCGAATGGCGCCAGGCCAGGCGCACGCTGGGGAGGAATTCGACGCCGGTGTATTCGTTGTACTCCGCGCGGCCGCCCAGGGTCAGGCGCCAGTCGTCGCGCAGCGCGATCTCGTCCTGCAGGAACAGGCTGATCCACTGCTGCGAGGTGTGCGCCGGCAGGAAGGCCACCACGTCGGTGTTGTGCATGCGCTCGCGGCTGTAACGGTAGTTCGCGCCCCACACGACGTCGTGCCTGCCGGCGGTGGGCAGGGTGTGCTGGAACTGGATATCGCTGGTATAGCGCCGCTCGCCGAACAGCGGCGGCACGTCGCGCAAGGTATGGTCGAAATAGGCCTGGACGCCCAGGTTGCCGCCGCTGTCGAGCGCGCGCTGCCAGCGCGCGCTCAGGTTGGCGCCGTCGGAACGGATGCGGCCGAGCTTGCCGCGCGTGCCGGGCGCCGCGATCTCGCCCGGCGCCGGCTGGTCGAAGCGGCCGCGCACCACATTGCCTTGCACCGAATACGTGTCGGCGCCGCGCGCCCAGTCGGCCCGGAAGCCCGCCATGCTGCGGCGGAAGGCGTCGTCGACCGGTCCGCCATTCGCCAGTTCGCTGTCGTCGCGGTCGGTGATCTTGCCGAAGACGCGCCAGGCGATGTCGCCCTGCTGGCCACCCTGGCGGAAGGCGATCCCGGCGCCGTCGGTGGCGGCGCGCAGCGCCACCAGGCTGCCTTCGGTCTCGCGCGCCGCGCGCGTGGTGATGTTGATGACGCCGTTGACGGCGTTCAGGCCCCACAGCACGCCGCCCGGGCCGCTGATGACTTCGATGCGCTCGATGTCCTCGAGCATCACGTCCTGGGCGTCCCAGAACACGCCCGAGAACAGCGGCGTGTAGACGCTGCGCCCGTCGATCAGCACCAGCAGCTTGTTCGACAGGCTGTTGCCGCTGCTGTTCAGGCCCCGCGCGCTGATCGAGTAGGTATAGCTGCTCAGGCGCGCCACGTGCAGGTTGGGCGCCAGGCGCAGCACTTCCGGCAGGGTGTCGGCGCCGGAACGGCGGATGTCGTCGGCGGTGATCAGGAACACCGAGGCGGCCGCGTTCTGCAGGCGCTCGGGGCGCTTGGACACCGAGGTCACCTGGATATTGGCCAGTTCCTCGATCGACAGGTCGGCCAGTTCGTCCGGCTGCACCACCACGCGCTCGACGTCGCCCGCGCGGGCCGGCAACGCCAGAGGCAGGGCGAGGGCCAGGCAGGCTGCCAGCAGGCGCGGATGGCCCCTCAAGCAAGGCCAGCTTATGTTATTCATCTTTTTGTACCTCTGGCCAACATTAGTAGTCATTAATAAATATTAATTCATTATCCCTTAGCGTGATTTTACATTCCAGCCCGCCGGACCGTGCGTTCTGTGCAATACCGTGCTAGTGTGTCCGGGCAAAAAATGCAGCCCCCAGGCAGCGGAAAGCGTTTTCCGGTATAGTTGGTTCTAACGCGGACATATTTCCAGTAAGAAACATCATGCAACGTTACACCACCCCGGCCATCGTGCTGCACTGGCTGCTCGCCCTCCTCATCATCGGTGCTTTCATCATGGGCCTGGTGATGACCGACATACCCGGCCTGACGCCGACCAAGCTCAAGTACTACTCCTGGCACAAGTGGGCCGGCGTGACGGTGCTCGGCCTGGCCGCGCTGCGCCTGCTGTGGCGCCTGGCGAACCATCCGCCCGCCTATGCCGACGCCCTGCCCGCCTGGCAGCGCGGCGCCGCCCACGGCCTGCACTGGCTGCTTTACCTCCTGATGTTCGCCGTGCCGCTGTCGGGCTACTTCTACAGCCTGGCGTCCGGCATCCCGGTGGTCTACTTCGGCGTGCTCGAGCTGCCGGTGCTGATCGGCCCTGATCCGGCCCTGAAGGCCGTCCTCAAGGACCTTCACTACTGGCTCAACATGCTGCTCGCCGCCCTCGTCGGCCTGCACGTGCTGGCCGCGTTCAAGCACATGGTCGTCGACCGCGACGGCGTGATGCAGCGCATGCTTCCTTTTCCCCGTACCTCCCAGGAGTAAAGAATGAAACCGATCAAAGGCCTGTTCTTGGCCAGCCTGTTCGCCAGCGCAATCATTGGCACAAGCGCGGGCGCCGCCCCACTCAAGACCGACCCTGCGAAGAGCAGCGTATCGGCCGTGTTCAAGCAGATGAACGTGCCGGTCGAGGCGCCGTTCAGGCAATTCACCGCCCAGATCGACTACGACCCGGCCAAGCCGGCCGCATCGAAAGCCAGCGTCGACATCGTGACCGCCAGCCTGGACGTGGGCGATCCGGACATGAACAAGGAAGTCGCCAAGAAGGAATGGTTCAATGCGGCCCAGTTCCCGAAGGCAAGCTTCGTGTCCTCCAGCATCACCCCTGCCGGTGCGGGCAAGTTCAATGTCGCGGGCAAGCTGAGCATCAAGGGCAAGGCGGCCAACGTGAGCTTCCCCCTGACGGTCAAAACCGAGGGCGGCAAGCAGGTATTCGAGGGTCAGTTGCCAATCCGGCGCCTGGCCTTCAACATTGGCGAAGGCGAGTGGAAGGACACGAGCATGGTCGCCGATGAAGTCGTCATCAAATTCCGCGTCACCGCGGCTCCGTAATACCATCGATAAGGGATTTTGCAGATGAAAAAGAAGTTCATGTTCATGTCGCTGAGTGCGGTCCTGGCCGCCCTCGGCACCAGCGCAGCCTTCGCAGCCAACACCTACAAGATCGATCCGAACCACACCTACCCGAGCTTCGAAGCCGACCACATGGGCATCTCGGTATGGCGCGGCAAGTTCAACAAGAGCGAAGGCACCATCGTGCTGGACCCGGCCGCCAAGGCTGGCGCACTCGACATCGTGGTGGACATCAACAGCATCGACTTCGGCCACGACAAGATGAATGAGCACGCCAAGAAGGAAGACATCTTCGACGCCGCGAAATTCCCGACCGCGACCTTCAAGTCGACCAAGGTCAACTTCACCGGCGACGTGCCGACCTCGGTCGACGGCGAGCTGACCCTGCGCGGCGTGACCAAGCCGCTGACCCTGACCATCAACAAGTTCAAGTGCATCGTGCACCCGATGCACAAGCGCGAAGTCTGCGGCGCGGACGTGACCGGCCAGTTCCAGCGCAGCGATTTCGGCATCAACGCTGGATTGCCGCGTTTCTCGCCAGAAGTGAAGCTGGCGATCCAGGTGGAAGCGGTCAAGCAGTAAGCTGGTCTTTCCCCAAAAAAAGCCCCGCTGCGCAAGCAGCGGGGCTTTTTGCTTGACGGCGCGTTAAAAGCGATTAGCGGCCGTCGCGGTCGGCATCACCCGGAATGGCGCGCTCGACCTTGTGCCATGCGGCGCGCGAAGCCGACTTGGCCTGGTCCCAGCTCAGGCGCGAATTGCCCTTCACGCGGTCCCATTCGCCGGCCAGGTGCGCCTCGTTGGTGTCGTAGTCGCCCGGATACTTGCCGTAGCTGTTGTAGCCCAGCGCATAGGCCGGCTCGTAGTCGTCATAGGTGTAGCCCGGGGTGTAGTACGGCTGGGTCTGGTACGAATTGCGCCAGTGCTCGTTTTCCGCCTGCGGGTTGACCATGCCGCCGACGCCCTTGCCGGCCAGGCCGCCCGCCAGGCCGCCGATCACAGCGCCTGCTGCCGCGCCGACCGGGCCGCCCGCTGCGCCTGCCGCCGCGCCCATGGCCGCGCCGCCACCTGCGCCCACGCCCTGGGCCAGGTTATGGTCGTGCAGCTCGTCGCCGGCCTTCGGGTTGACGACTTCGCCAGCGCCCTTGCCGGCCGCACCGCCCGCCAGGCCGCCGACGACCGCGCCCGCCGCCATGCCGATCGGACCGGCCGCGGTACCAGCCGCCGCGCCCAGCGCCGCGCCGGTGCCGGCGCCCACACCCTTGGCCAGGTGGTGCTCGGGCAGGTCGTCGCCCGTTTTCGGGTTCACGACTTCGGCCGCGCCCTTGCCGGCGATGCCGCCGGCGATGCCGCCGATCGCAGCGCCTGCCGCCATGCCCACCGGGCCGGCTGCCGCGCCGATGCCTGCGCCCAGCGCGGCGCCGCCGGCGGCGCCCAGGCCGGTGCCGATCACGTGCGAGGCACCGTGCTCGGTGAAGCTGCGCTCGAAGTGGGCCGCGTCTTCCGGCGAGCGGGCGTTGACGCCCATCACGATGCCGCCGCTCTTGATGCCTTCCTCATAGTGCTTGGCGCGCTCTTCCGGAATTCCGGCGCCGATCAGTGCACCGATCAGGCCGCCGGTGATGCCGCCCGCGCCGGCGCCGGCCAGGGCTGCCGCCAGCGGCCCCGCGACGACCACGCCCAGGCCCGGCAGCACCAGGGTGGTGCCGACGGCCGCAATGCCTGCCAGCACGGCGCCGATGGTGCCGCCGATGCCCGCGCCGATGCCGGCGCCCTCGGCTGCTTTGCTGCCCAGTTCGGTGTCGGTGTCGCTGAAGTGGGTCTTGCGGGTGGTGTCCGACATCATCAGGTTGACGTCGTCACGGCCATAGCCGCGGTCGGAGATCGAGCCGTAGGCGCGCTCGGCGCTGGCACGGTCCGGGAACAGGCCGGTCACCATGCGCGAATTCGAATTCTGATTGGTCGTATCGTAGCTGCTCATGGAAAATCCCTTTCTAGGTTCAGGTGCCGAAGCGTTGGTACTGCAAAGGCAGGTTGCAAGGATGTGTTGCAAGTTCTGAAACCTTATGCCTCGTCCATTACCCCTTCTGTTCGCTGACGCACCCTGCACCGGACTTTTTGCATGGGACCGAACAGCCCCCCAAATTCCGCATCTAACGTTCGTTGCCGCACCGACCTGATGGGGTGCAGGTCAATAGACTTCGTTCCATGGCCGCAGCTGTGGCCTGGGGTATGTTTTTCCACTACGAGGAGGAATCAACATGTTATTCATTATCTGGATCGTTGTCGGTGGTATCTTGGGCTGGCTCGCCAGCATGGTCATGAAGACCGACGCTGAACAAGGCATGATTCTCAATGTCGTGGTCGGCATCGTCGGCGCCTTCCTGGGCGGCTGGCTGCTTTCCCCGCTGTTTGGTTCCGGCACCATCAATTCCGATGACTTCAGTGTCTCGTCGCTCCTGGTTTCCTTCCTGGGCGCCGTGATCCTGCTGGCCATCGTGAATCTGCTGCGTCGTGGCCGTGTACGCTAATAACAGTGAGTAGCCCCTTATAAACCAACGCCGCGCGCGTTGGTTTTTTTGTCCCTGCGGTTCGACTGATGAGCTCAAAAATGTTCTGGACAGTCTTGATCACGTGCGCGGTCACGTTGATCGTCGGCTTCCTCGCGCTGAATTTCATGCCGAGCGAAAAGCAGATCGAGCGACAACTGACCCGCCAATACGATACGCACGACCCGCAGTTCCGCCGCTCGCTCGGCGTGCTGCTGGGTCCACCTATTCTCGAAGGCAACAAGATCGAGGTGCTGGTCAACGGCGACCAAATCTTTCCCGCAATGCTGGAAGCGATCCGCGGCGCCAAGGAAACCATCACCCTCGAAACCTACATCTATTGGGCCGAATCGATCGGGCGCGAATTTTCCAACGCCTTGTCGGAGCGGGCGCGCGCCGGCGTCAAGGTGCACCTGATGCTCGACTTCATGGGCAGCATCAAGATGAACGACGAGTTGCTGCAGGAAATGAAGGACGCCGGCGTGCAGGTGCAGCGCTACCACAAGCCGGTCTGGTGGAAGCTGGCGCGCATGAACAACCGCACCCACCGCAAGCTGCTGGTGGTCGACGGCAAGATCGGCTTCACCGGCGGCGTCGGCATCGCCGACCAATGGCGCGGCAATGCCGAGGACGAGAACCACTGGCGCGACAACCACTACCGCATCGAAGGCCCGGTGGTGGGCCAGATCCAGGCAGTGTTCACCGACAACTGGACCAAGGCCACCGGGATGGTGCTGGATGGTCCGGACTACTTCCCCGCGCTCGAGCCGAAGGGCGACCAGCCGGCCCAGATGTTCTCCAGTTCGCCCACCGGCGGCAGCGAATCGATGCACCTGATGTACCTGATGGCCATCACCGCCGCGCGCAAGACCATCGACCTGTCGGCTTCCTACTTCGTGCCGGACGACCTGACCATCCGCACCCTGATCGCGGCCGCCAAGCGCGGCGTACGCGTGCGTTTGATTACCCCAGGCAAGATCATCGATTCCGACCTGGTCAAGGCCGCCTCGCGCGAGCGCTGGCCCGAACTACTGGCGGCCGGGGTGCAGATTTCGGAATACGACCCGACCATGTTCCATGTGAAGTCGCTGGTGGTCGATTCGCTCCTGGTGTCGGTCGGCTCGACCAACTTCGACAACCGTTCGTTCAGCATCAACGACGAAGCCAACCTGAACGTGATGGACGAGGAGTTCGCGCGCAAGCATATCGCCATCTTCGAGGCCGACTGGGTGCGCGCGACGCCGGTATCGCAGCACAAGTTCGCCAAGCGGCCGTGGTGGCAGCGCTTCGCCACCTGGGCGGTGTCGCTGGTCGGCAAGCAACTGTAAGGACAGCGCCGGAGGAGGGTTTCCGCTAGAAAATGTTTCATTTGCGTGGTCGAAATTTCGGTTGACGATCACTCGTGACATACAGATACTCTTGGGTGCTCTACGGAGACAATGTTTCTTACCCACCCTAGACTGACGAATGAAAAAATCCCTCCTCTCGCTCGCCATCCTGAGCAGCTTCGCCGCGCACGCTGACGAAGGCATGTGGATGCCGCAGCAGCTGCCACAAGTAGCCAAGCAACTGAAAGCCGCAGGCCTCAAGCTGGATCCGGCAACCCTGACCAAACTGACCGAATTCCCGATGGGCGCTATCGTGAGTCTGGGCGGCTGCTCGGCCTCCTTCGTCTCGCCGCAAGGCCTGGTCGTGACCAACCACCACTGCGTGTACAACAGCGTGGCGGTCAACTCGACCCCGGAACGCGACCTGCTGGCCAACGGCTTCCTGGCCAAGACCCTGGACGAAGAACTGCCGGCCGCGCCGGGCAGCCGCGTCTACGTGACCGAGGAAGTGGCGAATGTCAGCGACCAGGTCATCACCCCGGAAGTCGCCAAGCTGAACGGCAAGGCGCGCCTCGACGCGATCGAGAAGAACCAGAAGAAGCTGCAGGCCGAGTGCGAAAAAGACGCCGGCTACCGCTGCACCGTGGCCAGCTACTACGGCGGCCTGGAGTTCTACCGCCTGAAGCAGCTCGAGATCCGCGACGTGCGCCTGGTGCACGCGCCGCCTTCGGGCGTGGGCAAGTTCGGCGGCGACACCGACAACTGGATGTGGCCGCGCCACACCGGCGACTACGGCTTCTACCGCGCCTACGTGAGCAAGGACGGCAAGGCCGCCGAGTTCTCGAAGGATAACGTTCCCTACCAGCCGAAGCACCACCTGAAGATCGCCAAGGAAGGCTCGAAGGAAGGCGACTTCGTCATGGTCCTGGGCTATCCGGGCCGCACCAACCGCCACCGCCTGCCGTCGGAAGTGGCCTTCACCTTCGACTGGAACTACCCGGCCTTCGTCCAGGCATCGGGCGAGACCCTGGCGATCATCGAGCGCGAGACCAAGAACGACCCGGCCGCCAAGCTGAAGTACGCCGGCCAGATCGCCAGCGTCAACAACTATTACAAGAACCGCAAGGGGATGCTGACTTCCTACCAGAACAGCGACTTCCTGCAGCGCAAGACCGCCGAGCACAACGCCCTGAAAGCCTGGGTCAACGCCAACCCGGCCCGCAAGGCCCAGTTCGCCGCCGATATCGAAGCGGCCGAAAAGCTGATCGCCGAGCGTGACGCCGGCACCAAGAAGAGCTTCTTCCTGACCTATGCGCAGCCGAAGTTCCTGACTTCCGCGCGCGCCCTGTACCGCCTGGCCAACGAGCGCACCAAGCCGGACGCCGAGCGCAAGTCGGGCTACCAGGAACGCGACATGCCGCGCCTGACCTCGGTCATCACCGGCCAGGACCGCACCTACGACGAAAAGGTCGACAAGGCGCTGGTGCTGAACTTCCTGAAGCAGTACAACGCGCAGCCGGCCGCCGAGCACGACGCCGCCTTCGACGCCGCCCTGGGCATCAAGCCGGGCATGGGCGAAGCCGAGCTGAAGGCCGCGCTGGACCGCATCTACGCGGGCTCGAAGCTGGCCAACAAGGAAGAGCGCCTGGCCTGGCTGAAGAAGTCGCCGCAGGAATTCCAGGCCTCGAACGACAGCTTCATCCAGGCCGCCGTCGCCATGTACGACGCGGGCATGAAGGATGAAGCCAAGCAAGAGGAACTGGCAGGCAAGATCCAGCAGGCCTACGGCAACTACATGAAGGCCAAGATCGCCTACATGTCTAGCCGCGGCCAGGCCGTGTACCCGGATGCCAACGGCACCCTGCGCGCCACCTTCGGCAAGATCGCCGGCCGCGCGGTCGGCGCCGACGGCACCACCGGCTGGACCGCCTTCACCACCGTGAACGGCGTGGTCGCCAAGCACACCGGCGAAGGCGAGTTCAATGCCCCGGCCGCCCAGCTGGAAGCGATCCGCAAGAAGGACTTCGGCAAATACGTCGATCCGAAGCTGAAGACCGTGCCGGTCAACTACCTGGCGACCCTGGACATCACCGGCGGTAACTCGGGTTCGGCCGCGCTGAACTCGAAGGCCGAGCTGATCGGCCTGGCCTTCGACGGCACCCTGGATTCGATCATCTCGGACTGGGACTTCAACAAGGCCATGACCCGCGACATCCAGGTCGACATCCGCTACATCCTGTGGAACATGCAGCACGTCGACAAGGCCGACAACCTGCTGAAGGAAATGAACGCGCTGTAATCGCGCTTTTCTCCGCGAAGCCACGCGGCTCGATGAGCCGCGTGGCTTTTTTTCGTCCGGCTCGTTGTACACTCCTGGCACGACAGGAGGAGACCGCATGAAGAATCGCAGCAGTTGGTGCGCGCTGACGCTGGCGCTGTCCGTGGCAGCCGCGCAGGCGCAGGAACATCCCGACACCAGGGCCTATGCCCGTGCGCGCCTGGCCGTCGAAGACCTGGAGCGCATCGTCGCACCCGGCGGCGTGCAGGACTCGTACAAGACGAAGATCGGCGGCATCGAGCAGTGGATCAGCGTGCGCGGCCAGGACCGCGCCAACCCGATCATCCTGTTCGTGCACGGCGGCCCGGCCTCGCCCATCACGCCGACCATGTGGCAGTTCCAGCGTCCCATCGAGGAATACTTCACGGTGGCGAACTACGACCAGCGCGGCGCCGGCAAGACCTATGGCGAGACCGATCCGGCAGTCGTGGGCGAGACCATCCGCATCGAGCGCTACACCGAGGACCTGATCGAAGTGGCGGAACACCTGCGCCAGCGCTACGGCAAGCGCAAGCTGATCCTGATGGCGCACAGCTGGGGCACGATTCCCTCGATGGCGGCCTCGCTCAAGCGGCCCGACCTGTTCCACGCCTATGTCGGCATCGGCCAGGTGATCAGCACGCGCGAGAACGAGCGCATCAGCTTCGCGTACGCGCAGGAGCAGGCCAGGCTTCACAAGAACGAGGTAGCGCTGCGCGAGCTGCAGTCGATCGCGCCGTATCCTGGCGACCAGCCGATCACGCGCGAGCGAATCGTATTAGCGCGCAAATGGCCGCAGCACTACGGCGGCCTGAGCGCCTTCCGCAGCCAGTCCGACTACTTCTTCAAGGGGCCGCTGCTCTCGCCCGAGTACAGCATGGAGCAGGTGAAGGCCATCGACCAGGGCAGCATCCTGACCCTGGGGCGCCTGCTGCCGGAATTCGTGCAGGTCGACTATTCGAAGGTGAGCAGCTTCCCGATTCCGGTGGTGATGTTCCTGGGACGGCATGACTACACCACGCCGACGGCGCCGACCGAGGCCTGGCTGAAGCAGGTGAAAGCGCCGTCCAAGCGGGCCGTGTGGTTCGAGCGTTCGGCGCACATGATGCCGTGGGAGGAACCGGGCAAGACCTTGGTGAGCCTGCTGGAATATGTGCGGCCGCTGGCGAAGTAAGGACTTTAGTTAGCGAAACGCAATCCATCAGCGGGTCTGCAACTTCGCCAGCGCGTCGGCCGACGCGCCAGAACTCGGTTCGATCTTCAGCGCGCGGCGGTAGGCATCGATGGCGCGCTCCCGATCACCCTTGGCGAGAAAAGCGGCGCCCTGCCCTTCGTAGCCCCAGCCGATGTTCGGATGCGCCGCCGTCCACAGCTCGAACACTGCCAGCGCGGTATCCGGCTTGCCCTGCTTGAGAAGCGCATGACCGGCTTCGTAAAAGGCCGACTGCGCATCGGCATAGCGGTTGGCGGGCTGCGCGCGCCAATCGGCATAGACCCGTCGCGCCTCGGCCGGCGTGCCCGCCTTCGACAGGATGCCCGCCAGCGGCGGCGCGGGCCGGTAGGACTGGATCGCCGCCAGCGCCGGATCCGCACCCTTGCGGTAGTCGTCGAAGGTCTGCGCCACCGCCAGCACCGGCGCCGACCAGTCGCGCCGGTCGCGTTCATCCTCCTGCCACCAGATGGTCGACACCCTGACCGTGATGCCGCTATGCGGCAGCGTGATCTTGCGCGAGTCGCCATAGGAATTGGGCTTGCCGCCGGTCGGCTCGCCCACCAGCACCGCGTCCGTATAGCGTTCCAGGTCGCTGGTGACGAATTGCGCCGCCGAGAAGGTCGAGCGTCCGATGATGGCGAACAGGCGCTCGCGCGCGTCCGGCGCCGTGGCCCGGACCAGGCTCGCGATCAGGGGCGGCACAAGGGCGCCGTTGCCGCCGCGGTTCAGGCGCAGGTCGAGCACGATCTTCGAGGTCTTGTGCCTGGCCGCCGCATCGCCGATGCGGCGCGCGAACCGGGCCAGCGTCTCGTCCTTCTCGTCGCCGACCTGGTTGAGCTGCACATACAGGATCTTCTGCGCGTCAAGGTGCTCCATGCGGAACTTGCTGCGGGCGTCGCGCAGCCACAGCGGCGTGGACGCGCGCGCGTCGTGCCATCCGGCGCGCGGCATGAAACTCAGGTCGGTATCGGGCGGCATCATCTCGGCCGGTTGCGGATCGCCCAGCTCGACCACGCGGCGCTTGCCGTCCTGCTCGACCGCCAGGCGGGCGCGATCCGGCCCCTCGCCCATTCCCAGCGCATCCAGGATCTCCGGCATCACCAGCAGGTGCGGCGCGAAGAACAGCGCGCCCTGCTCGTTGTCGCGGCCGATGATGTCGCGCACCGCCGCATAGGCCTGGGCCGTGGAATACGGGCCGATGCCGACCACTTTCGCGCCGACCAGGTCGCGGTAGCGTTCCGCCGCCGCGCGCACGTACAGGCCGTCCTCGAAGAAGTACAGCGCCAGCGGGAAGGCGCGGAAACCGATCTTCGGATCGCGCGTGGGAGCCACATTGGTATGCCCGTCGCCCACCATGGCGGCGATGCGCGCCATCTCGACGACGATCTTGTGGCGCGGCAGGGTGTCGATGCGCGCGTCCAGCCCGGCCACGGCCGCGGCGAACTGCT
The DNA here is from genome assembly GCA_946886065.1 of uncultured Massilia sp. The sequence goes on from CAMPHU010000079.1 coordinate 12,325, forward strand.
CGCGCGTCATCGTGTGGTAGAGATTGCGGTGGCGCGCCGGCATGCTCTCGGCCAGCACGCGCAAGTCTTCATGCCATTGCTGCGGAGTGAGCGTGGCCGGCTGTGCATGCGCGCCGGCGCAAGCGGCCAGGACGACCGCCGCGAAGATGGTTTTCCACATAAGCCCTCCGTATCGACGATCGGGCCATCCTAGCAATCGAGCCGGGGCTTGCCCCGCGGCGTGCGACAGGCTGCAGAAAACAGGGGTCAAGCGGTGGCGGCCGGACCTTGCATGAAACCGTCGATTTCCGCCGCGGCGGCCTGCGCCAGCTCATGGATATGGAAGCCGTCGATGAAGCCGTGATGGCCCTGCACCGCGAAGGGCAGCTGCAGGCGGCCGTTCGGCGCGTCGCGGAAGCGTCCCCAGGCCAGCGAGGGAATATCCGGCGAACCGAGATTGGCGGTCGGGTGCTGGATCGAGGTGAAGTCGAGCCAGGGAATGCAGGTGATGAAGACCTGCTCCTTGGCCTCGCGCGCCGACATGCTGCGGTACTTGTCGTTCAGCTCCACCATGCTGCTGGCTTCCTCGCGCGCGGCGATGCCGCGGGCGACGAATTCGCGCAGGTCGTCCGACCACGCGAACTGGGCGAAATTCAGGTCCCGGTTCTGGTTGATCACGGTGAAGGACGGCGTCAGGCGCTCGATGAGGAAAACTTCGCCGTCGAGTATCCGGTAGCGGAAGTTCTCGACCTTCAGGATCGCGCGCAGCACGGCGCACAGCAGCACGTGGAAGGGCGCCAGGCCCTGCTCCTTGCACCAGGGCCGGAAGTCCGGCAGCTCCAGCGTGAAGCAGATGTTGACCGCCGGGCTGTCCATGCTGTCGAACAGCGCGAAGCGGTCGCGCCGCAACTCGAACTTCTCCATGCTGATTTGCTACCCTTTACTGTGCCTTGTTCAGGCGGCTGTGGCGCACGCTGTACAGGAAGTAGGTGGCGACGGCCACCGCCATCCAGATCGCGAACACGCGGAAGGTGGTGGCCGAGAGGTCCTTCATGATGTACAGGCAGGCGAAGATCGACAGGCCCGGGATCAGGTAAGGACCGAAAGGCACGCGGAAGCCCTTCCGGGAACCGTCCGTGGGCTGGGCGTCGCCCTGCTTGGCGCGGATCACGGGCACCGCGACCGACACGACGATGAAGGCGGTCAGGGTGCCCATGCTCACCATGTCCCACAGGAAGGTGGAGTCGACCAGGCCGGCCACCAGGCCCACGACGATCGACACGATCACGGTATTGCTGACCGGCGCCTGGGTGCGCGGGTTCACCTTCTGGAAGGTCTTCGGGATCAGGCCGTCGCGGCTGATGGCGTACAGGATGCGGGTCTGGCCGTAGATCGTCACCAGGGTCACGGAGAACACCGACACCACCGCGCCGGCCGACAGCACCAGCGCCGGCCAGGCCTTGCCGGTCACATTCTGCAGGATCACCGACAGGCCGGCCTGCTGGCCTTCGAACAGATGCGCCGGCTGGGCGCCCATGGCGGCGAAGGCCACCATCAGGTAGAAGGCGGTGACGATCAGGAGCGCGGCCAGGATGCCGATCGGGACGTTGCGGCGCGGGTCGCGCACTTCCTCGCCGGCGGTGGCGATGGTGTCCAGGCCGATGAAGGAGAAGAACACGGTGCCGGCGGCGGCAGTCACGCCGGCCATGCCGGCGAAGCCCTTGCTGTTGTCCGTATTGAAGAAAGGCTGGAAGTTGTCGGCGTCGAAGCCGCTGAAGGCGATCACCGCGAAGAACACCAGGATCGCCAGCTTTACCAGCACCATGATGGCGTTGGTGGTGGCCGACTCCTTGGTACCGCGGATCAGCAGGATGCAGCACATGATCACCAGCAGCACCGGCGGCAGGTTGAAGTGGCCCGGGTTGAAGTGGACGTTGTTATGGTCCGACACGAACATCGGCGAGCGCAGCTCCGGCGAAATCTGCCAGCCGAAGGCATTCTGCAGGAAGTTATTCAGGTAGTCCGACCAGCCGATCGCTGTCGCGCTGGCCGCCAGGCCGTATTCGAGCAGCAGGCAGGCCGCGACGACAAAGGCGGCGAACTCGCCCACGGTGGCATAGGCGAAGGAATACGAGGAGCCTGCCGCAGGCACCCGGCCCGCCAGCTCGGCGTAGCACAGCGCGGTCAGGCCGGCCGTGATGGCCGCGATCAGGAAGGACAGCACCACCGCCGGGCCGGCCTTGGGCACCGCTTCGACCATGGTGAAGAAGATGCCGGTGCCGATGGTGGCGCCGACGCCGATCATCGTCAGCGGGAACAGGCCCAGGGAACGCTGCAGGCCCACCTCGGCGCCGCTATGGCTTTCAATATGGCGTTCTGCCGATTTGGTACGGAACAGCTTTTGGCCCAGAGTCAGATTCACGGCGTGTCCTTTGGTGCTTGAGGCATGGAGCGGCTCGGCAGCCGCGGGTGTAAAAGCAGGGATTATATGGGTAACTGCGGGTGAGTCTGCAACGCGGCAATAAAATAGTTTTGCTAAATGATGCACACAAAGTACATCTTTGTTAGAATAGTCCCGTCTGATCGCTTCTGCCGCCATTCAAGGCGCATTTTTTAGAACATAAATATGCATTGAGTATGCATCAATAAGGAAAAATCATGATCTCCGCCGCTTCCCGTCCGTACATCGACGCGTCCGTTCCCGTCCTGCGCGAGCATGGCCTGACCATCACCCGCAGCTTCTACGCCAGCATGTTCGCGGCGCATCCGGAACTGACCAACCTGTTCAACATGGGCAACCAGGCGAGCGGCGTGCAGCAGCAATCCCTGGCCTCGGCGGTCTTCGCGTATGCGGCCAACATCGACAACGCCGCGGCCCTGGGCCCGGTGGTCAGCCGCATCGTGCACAAGCACGCGGCCGTGGGCATCCGCGCCGACCACTATCCGATCGTCGGCTTCCACCTGCTGGGCGCGATCAAGACCGTCCTGGGCGACGCCGCCACCGAGCCGCTGCTCAAGGCCTGGGAAGAAGCCTATGGCTCGCTGGCGCGCGTCCTGATCGATGCGGAAGCCAAGATGTATGCGGACGCCGGCATCCAACCGGGCCAGCTGCGCGCGATGCGCGTCACCGAAGTGTCGCGTGAGAGCGACAACGTGATGGCGATCCGCCTGGCCGCGCAGGAAGGCGACGCGCTGCCGGCGTTCAAGGCCGGCCAGTACGTGAGCGTGGAAGTCGTGTTCGAGGACGGCCGCCGCCAGCTGCGCCAGTACAGCCTGTCCGACACCTTCGGCAAGGACAGCCTGCGCATCTCGGTCAAGCGCGAGGACGCCGAAGGCGCGCTGCCGGCCGGCGCGGTGTCGACCTGGCTGCACCGGAACGTGAACGTGGGCGACGTGCTGAACGTGAGCCACCCGTTCGGCGACTTCCAGCCGGATACCGAATCGAACGAGCCTGTCGTGCTGCTGTCGGCTGGCGTGGGCATCACCCCGATGATCGCCACCCTGAACCGCATCGCCCAGGTCAATCCGGAACGCCGCGTGATCTTCGCGCACGCCGCCCGCAACGCACGGCATCACGCGCACCAGGCCGACATCGCTGCCGCCAGGGCGCGCATGCCCTACCTGCATGTGGTGAGCTTCCATGAAGAAGGCGCGGAGGGCGACGCGCTGCCGGGCAAGATGGAGCTGGCGCGCCTGCCGTCCTGGCCGAAGGGCGAGACCGACGTCTACCTGTGCGGCCCGCTGCCCTTCATGCAGGCGCAGTGGAACGCGCTGCTGGCTGCCGGTGCGCCGGCAAGCCGCCTGCATCGCGAAGTGTTCGGGCCGGACCTGCTGGACAACCTGCTGTAATCCTCAAGCCGGCCCTGGCGGGATAGGCGCTTAGTCGAGCAGGTGGATCCTGTCTCCGCTGAGGCTGCGCTGGGCCGGCTGGCCGTAGACGCGGATGCCGCCCGAGCCGCTGGTGCGGGCGATCAGCGACTGCTTCACCGTGGCGCGGATGCCGCCCGAACCGCTGGTGCCCAGGTCGGCGTCCTGCGAATTCAGGCCGGCCAGGTCCACGCTGGCCGAACCGCTCACGCGCGCATTCAGCGAGCGCACCGCGCCGCTCGCTTCCAGCCTTCCCGAACCGCTTACGTTCACGCGTGCATACTCGCCATGCACGTCGCCCACCGTCATGCGGCCCGAACCCGACAGGTCCAGGTCGGCGCTGGCGCTGTGCAGCCGGGCGGCGTCGATGACGCCCGAACCGCTGGCGCGCGCGTTCAGGCTTTCCACCCTTCCCTCCAGGCGCACCTCGCCCGAACCGCTCTTGCGCACGTCCAGCGGCGCGCCATTCAGGTCGCTCACCTCGACCCGGCTCGAACCGGAGGCGCGCACTTCGCTCAGGCGCGGCGTGGTGTAGACGATGCGGATCGGGGTCTTGCTGCGGATGTCCTGCTCGGTCCAGATGCGCAGGGTGTGGCCGTTCGGTTCGGTGCGGATCAGGGGCAGCAGGTTGCTGTCCGCCTCCACCAGCAGCGAAGGCGCCGGGCCCACGCGCACCTCGACCGGCAGCGAGCCGCCCACGTCCAGGCCCGGCAGGGCCGCTACGGCGCGCTGGTCGCGCGCGGCGACGCCGTTGCCGTTCTCGGTACCCTTGCTCCACATGGTCTGGACATGGGTGCCCTCGTTGGGAGTGACAATGATGGCGCAGCCGCCGAGGGTGGCGAATACGGCGAGGGCGAGAAGCTTACGCATGGCTATCCTTTGTGGGTATGGTTGTCGTTCTTCCGGCGCAAAGCGCCAACCATGCCACTCTAGCAACCCATCCATTCGCCCGCAGCCTGCATGCGACAGGCTGCAAGAATCGCGGGTTGAACTGCGGCGCCGCGACGCGAATGTGCAGCCGATGTTCAGCCAAATAAGGCCTTGTGCTCGCGCGGCTGCGAGCGCCAGTACTGGGGCGGCGCGAACACCCGGTCGCCCAGCCTGGCCGCCGCATGCCAGGGCCAGCGCGGGTCGTACAGCATGGCGCGCGCCAGGCCGATGACGTCGGCCTCCCCGTCCTGCAGGATCCGCTCGGCGTGCTCGGGTTCCGTGATCAGGCCCACGCCGATGGTCGGCATGCCGGTCTCGCGCTTGATGCGCTGCGCATAGGCGATCTGGTAGCCCGGTTCCAATGCGATCTGCTGGAGCGGCGACAGGCCGCCCGTGGAGACATGGATGAAGTCGCAGCCGCGCGCCTTCAGTTCGTGGGCGAAGCGCACGCTTTGCTCGATCTCCCAGCCTCCCTCGACCCAGTCGGTGGCCGAGATGCGCATGCCGACCGCCATCCCGCCCGGGACAGCGGAGCGCACGGCGTCGACGATCTCGAGCGGGAAGCGCATGCGGTTGTCCAGCGAACCGCCGTAGTCGTCTTCGCGCAGGTTCGACAGGGGCGAGAGGAATTCGTGCAGCAGGTAGCCGTGGGCGCCGTGCAGTTCGATGGCGTCCAGGCCCAGCGCGTGGGCACGCCTGGCGGCGGCCACGAAGCCGTCGCGGATGCGGGCCAGGCCTTCCGCGTCGAGTTCGAGGGGCGCGGGATCGTCTTCCGCATGGGGCACGCTCGACGGGGCCACGGTCTGCCAGCCGCGCAGCTGGCCGGGCGGGATGTTGGCGCCGCCTTCCCACGGGGCCTGGCTGGAGGCCTTGCGGCCGGCATGGGCCAGCTGGATCGCGATCTTGATCGGCGAATGACGCCGCATGGCGCGCACGATGGGGTCGAGCGCATCGGCATGGGCGTCGGACCACAGGCCCAGGTCGTCCGGCGAGATGCGGCCTTCGGGGACGACGGCGGTGGCTTCGATGATGAGCAGGGCGGCGCCGGACAAGGCCAGGTTGCCGAGGTGGATCATGTGCCAGTCGGTGGCGAGGCCTTCGATGGCGGAGTACTGGCACATCGGGGCGATGGCGATGCGGTTGGAGAGTTGCAGGGGGCCGAGTGCGGTGGGGGAGAACAGCTTGCTCATGGTGGCTCCGGGGCAAAGACACCAAGTCTAGCAAGCTGATGACATTTGTGCTTCGGCAAGCTTACGCCATTCCCCGCGCCCTAAAAACGTCATCCCCGCGAAGACGCACTGCTGTCCGGAATAATAGTGTTGGGTTCTCATAGTCCAGGCTCCCACAAGGC
>CAMPHU010000080.1 GCA_946886065.1 uncultured Massilia sp.
CGCCTCGAAGTGCAGGCAGGGCACGTGTTCCAGCTCGCCCCAGTAGCGCCCGAACAGCGTGGTCTCGTTGTGGATCACCAGCGAAGCCGCGATGTCGCGTCCCGCGCGCGAGGCGATGACGAGCAGGATGTTGTCCGGCATGGCCGCGCCGATGCGCCGGAAGAAGTCCAGGTTCAGGTAGGGCGTCGAATAGTGTGCCTTGTAGGTGTTTCGGTAGCAGCGGTTGAACAGCACCCAGTCCGCATCCCGGGCATCGCGCCCGCGCACCCGGCGCAACGTCACACCCGCCTCGCGCACCTTGCGCCGCTCGGCGCGGATATTCTTGCGTTTCCTGGGTTCGAGCGTGGCCAGGAAGTCCTCGAAGCCGGCGTAGCCCTGGTTCAGCCAGTGGAACTGCACCCCGCTGCGCAGCATGAAGCCGGCATCTTCCAGCTGGCGCGCCTGGTCCTCGGGCGGGAACAGGATGTGGGTCGAGGACACCTCGCTGCCTCCTTGGGTGGCCTTGAGCACCTCGACCAGGGCCGTGCGGGCGGCGGCATCGCGCGCCAGCAGGCGCGGACCGCTCACCGGCGTGAAGGGAATGGCCGACAGCAGCTTCGGGTAGTAGTCGAGCCCGTGGCGCTGGTAGGCGTCGGCCCAGGCCCAGTCGAACACGTATTCGCCGTAGGAGTGGCCCTTGACGTACAGGGGCAGGGCGGCGGCCAGGGTCTTTCCTTCGTACAGCACGATGTATTGCGGCTGCCAGCCCGTCTCCGGCGAGGCGCTGCCCGACTCATGCAGGGCGTGCAGGAAGGCGTAGGATAGGAAAGGATTCGCCTGGTCCTGTGCCCCTGCCAGGGCGTCCCATTCCGCCTGGCCGACTTCGGACAGAGAAGAAACGATATGCGTGCGATAATTCAAAATTGCTTCCTAAAATGTCTTCCAACAAAGAAGAAGAGAACGGCCTTACCATGAACAGCCCATTCTTCAACCTCTATTCGCATGACTTCGCCCGCGTCGCGGTGGCCATTCCGCGCTGCCGGATCGCCGACCCGGCCTACAACGTCGAGCAGACCATCGTGCTTGCGCGCCAGGCCGCGGAGCAGGGCGCCGCGCTGGTGGCTTTCCCTGAACTGGGACTGTCGGCCTACAGCTGCGACGACCTGTTCCACCAGCGCGCGCTGCTCGACGCCTGCCTGGACGGCCTGGCCGGCATCATCGAGGCCTCGCGCACGATGCCGCTGGCGCTGGTCGTCGGCCTGCCGCTGAAGGTCAAGCACATGCTCTTCAATTGCGCCGCGGTGATCGCGAACGGCAAGGTGCTGGGCGTGGTGCCAAAGAGCTTCCTGCCTAATTATGGCGAGTTTTACGAATCCCGGCAGTTCACACCGGCGGATTGCGCGTCCGTCGACCGGATCGAACTGTTCGGCGAGACTGTCCCCTTCGGCCCGAACCAGCTGTTCGAGGTGGCGAACCTGCCGCTGCTGCGCTTCCACGTCGAGATCTGCGAAGACGTCTGGGTGCCGGTGCCGCCGTCCTCGTTCGCGGCCATGGCCGGGGCCACGGTGCTGGTCAACCTGTCGGCCTCGAACGTCGTGGTGGGCAAGAGCGGCTACCGCCACCAGCTGGTGTCCCAGCAGTCGGCGCGCTGCCTGGCGGCCTACCTGTACACCTCGGCCGGACGGGGCGAGTCGACCACCGACATGGCCTGGGACGGCCAGTCGCTGATCTACGAAAAGGGCGACTTGCTGGCCGAGTCGGAACGCTTCAGCGACGAGTCGCACATCATCTTCGCCGACGTCGACCTGGAGCGCCTGTCGAACGAGCGCATGCACGCGACCACCTTCGCGCAGTCGGTGCGCCGCCACGCGGCCGAAGTCGCGGCGTTTCGTGTGATCCCCTTCCAGCTCGACCTGCCGCTGCAGGGCGTGCTGCCTTTGAGGCGCAATGTCGAACGCTTCCCCTACGTGCCGGCCGACCAGGCGCGCCGCGACGAACGCTGCACCGAGGTCTACAACATCCAGGTGCAGGCCCTGATCCAGCGCCTGTCCTCGAGCGGCATCAAGAAGGTCGTGATCGGCGTCTCCGGCGGCCTGGATTCGACCCATGCGCTGCTGGTCTGTGCCAAGACCATGGACCGCCTGGGCCTGCCGCGCACGAACATCCTGGCCTACACCATGCCGGGCTTCGCCACCAGCGAGCGCACCCTGAAGCAGGCGCGCGACCTGATGCAGGCGGTGGGCTGCAGCGCCCAGGAAATCGATATCCGCCCGAGCTGCCTGCAGATGCTGAAGGACCTTGGCCACCCGTATGTGGAGGGCGAAGCGAAGTACGACATCACCTTCGAGAACGTGCAGGCCGGCGAGCGCACCAACCACCTGTTCCGCCTCGCGAACTTCCACAACGCGATCGTGATCGGCACCGGCGACCTGTCCGAGCTGGCGCTGGGCTGGTGCACCTACGGCGTGGGCGACCACATGTCGCACTACAACGTCAACGCGAGCGTGCCCAAGACCCTGATCTCCTACCTGGTGCGCTGGGTGGCCGAGACCGGCGCCGTGGTCGATGGCGGCAAGGAGGTGCTGCTGAACATCCTGAATACCGAGATCAGCCCCGAGCTGGTGCCCAGCGGCGCGCAAACGGGCGCCAGCGACAGCAAGCCGGCCCAGAGCACCCAGGATGTGATCGGCCCCTACGAGCTGCAGGACTTCAACCTGTATTACACGCTGCGCTTCGGCTTCAAGCCGAGCAAGGTCGCATTCCTTTCGTACTGCGCCTGGCACAAGCGCGAGCAGGGCAAGTGGCCGGATCCGGACGGCGTGCGCAACGAGTACGAACTCGCGGCGATCAAGCGCAACCTGTCGATCTTCCTGTACCGCTTCTTCAAGACCAGCCAGTTCAAGCGCTCCTGCGTGCCGAACGGCCCGAAGGTCGGCAATGGCGGCTCGCTGTCGCCGCGCGGCGACTGGCGCGCGCCGTCCGATTCCGAGGCCACCGTATGGCTGGACGACCTTGCGAATATCCCTGACTGACACACTATAAAAAGGACGAACGAGATGAAACAGATTACCTGCGTGATCAAGCCTTTCAAGCTGGACGAAGTGCGCGAGGCGCTGGCCGAGGTGAACGTGACCGGCCTGACCGTGACCGAAGTGAAGGGCTTCGGCCGCCAGAAGGGCCATACCGAGCTGTATCGCGGCGCGGAGTATGTGGTCGACTTCCTGCCGAAGGTGAAGATCGAAGTCGTGGTGGACGATTCGATGGCGGACCAGGTGGTGGATGCGATCATCAAGGCTGCGCGCACGGGCAAGATCGGCGATGGCAAGATCTTCGTGCAGAATGTGGAGCAGGTGATTCGCATTCGTACGGGTGAGACGGGCGCGGACGCGGTATAAGACCGGCGGTCTATTCCTCCGCCATCACGAAGTTGCGGGCCACCGGCTGGGAGGCGGCTGGCGGCATCGCCTTCGAGATCAGGTAGCCCTGGATCTCGTCGCAGTCCAGCGAACGCAACATGTCCACCTGCTCCATGGTTTCGACGCCTTCCGCCACCACCCGCATCGCCAGCGCCCGCGCCATCGTGACGATCGCCCTGACGATCACGGCGCCGCCCTCGGTCTTGCCGAGCTGCACAATGAAGGCGCGATCGATCTTCAGGCCGTCGAAACTCAGCTTGTACAGTTGCGACAGGGACGAATAGCCGGTGCCGAAATCGTCCAGCAGCACCTTGATGCCGGCCTGGCGGATCGCCCGGATCGCATCCAGTACCGAGGCCGTTTCGTTCATGACGGACGACTCGGTCAGCTCGACTTCGATCAGGCCCGGGTCCACGGCGTGGCGCTCCAGCGCGCGCCGCAGCGTCAGCGCGACATCGGTATCGTTGAACTGGCGCGGCGAGATGTTGACCGACACCGGCACCAGCGCGCCGCCCTTCCTGGCCCACTGCGCCAGCTGGGCGCAGACCTTGTCGATGACGAGTTCTCCGAGCTTCAGCACCAGTCCGGTTTCCTCGGCCAGGGGAACGAATTCGGCGGGCGGCACCATCCCCCTGACCGGGTGCTTCCAGCGCACCAGGGCCTCCAGGCTGGACAGCGAGCCGTCCGCCAGGTTGACACGCGGCTCGTAGTACATCACGAACTCGTCGTGCGCCAGCGCGTGGCGCAGTTCGCGGATGCGCTCGAGGCGCGCCTTGAGCTGATCGTGGAACCTGCCGTCGAAGAAGCGATAGCCGCCCCGGCCGCTGGTCTTGGCCGAATACATGGCGATGTCCGCATTCTGCAGCAGCGCGCGCGGCTCCTTGCCGTCGACCGGGAACAGGCTGATGCCGATCGAGGCGCCCACCATGTACTCGCCGTAGGACAGGCGGATGCTGCGGCGCAAACTGCGCTGAATGCGCTCGCTCGCCTCGGCCGCCTCCAGGGAGTCCGTGATGTTCTCCAGCACGATCACGAACTCGTCGCCGCCGAAGCGGGTGACGCAGGCGTGCGGCCGGGCCGCTTCCTTGAGACGCTGCGCGGCGGCGCGCAGCAGCTCGTCGCCGGCGGCGTGGCCCCAGGTGTCGTTGATCGCCTTGAAACCGTCCAGGTCGACGAACAGCAGGGCAAACATCTTGCCGTCTCCTTCGGCCCGGGCGATGGCGTCGCGCAGGTGGCCCTCGACCCAGTAGCGGTTCGGCAGGCCGGTGAGCGGATCTTCATTGCTGCGCCGTAGCAGTTCTTCTTCATGGGCGCGCTCCTCGGTGATGTCGCGCGCGGAGACGGCCAGGTTGTCGCCGTAACGGAACATCTTCAAGTGCACCCACTTGGCCGGGAAGTGTTCCCGAGGGCGCGCGAGGGTCACTTCCTCGTAGCCGCTCTTCATCGCGCGGCGCAGGCTTTCCAGGCGCGTGGCCAGGGCCTCGCCTTCGTACAGCTCGCTCACCTTGCGGCCGACCAGGTCCTGGCGCTCGCGCGCCACCAGTTCCGCCGCGCGCCGGTTGCAGTCGATGATCTTGAAGTCTTCCGGCTCGCCTTCGTCCCTGCGCAGGGGGCGCAGCATGTAGAAGCCTTCGTTGCTCGCTTCGGTGGCCATGCGGTAGGTGTCGCGGATGACGCGCAGCTCATGGTCTCTGCGCGCAAGGCGCAGCGAACTGCTCATTGCGAGCAGTGCGAACGAACCGATGGCCCCCGTTCCCAGCAAGGCGCTGCTGATCCATGCGCTGCGCATCGCGCGCCAGGGAGCGAGGGCGGCTTCGTAGTCGAGTCCGACCAGCGCGTTGACGCCGCGGCGGTCGATGTGTTTCCAGCCGACGAAGCGGGAGCGGGAATCCCCGAACCAGGCTGGGCCATCCGCGAGGACGCTGCCCGCCGACCTGGCAAGAGGCGGCGCCCGGATAAATGCCGCCTGGCGGATGCTGCCCGCCGGTCCCTCCGAGCGCAGGGCCCGCGTACGGCCGTCGTCGCCGACGATGGCGAGCAGGCCATGGCGGCGGAAGACCGCGTCGGCGTCGCCCAGCGTGAAGTAGGCGGGGTCGACGGCGACAAGGACCGCCGCCGCGAACTTGCCGTCGCGGTCCGACAGTTCGGAGGCGAAGAGCAGCCGGCGCATGGCGCCGCTACGGCCCTCGAGTGGCAACTCGTCCACGAAAAAATTGACCGTCGTGCCTCTTTGCAGGCGGGGCAGGATATCAGCAGCCGCGGCTGGAGACATCACGGTCGGCGCGCTGGACGTGAGCACCCGCCCCTGGGCGTCGACCAGGTAGACCAGCAGGCGCGAAGCGTGCAGGAGCAATCCGCGCTCATCGGCATCGCCAAGGTGCACTTCCCCCTGCCTCGACTCCCACTCGAACTTCACGAAGCGCGCGGTCTGCTCGATCGTGTCCATGGACCGTACGACCTGTTCGGCATAGCCGGCAGCCAGGGTTTGCGCATCCTGCAGGGTCTGCAGTTCGAGCTGCCGCCGTTTCGCCTCGAGTTGCTGGAACAGGATCAGCCATCCGAGGCCCAGCAGGAATAGTGCGCCGGCCGGCCAGGCAAGCAGGCGTCCGAGGTGTTGTCGCCAGAATGCGGCTTCGCGAACCTCCGGTTCGCGCCGTCTCGCGCGCTGCGTTTGCACGTATGTCAGTAGTCTGCGATACATTGCTCGCCCCCAAACCGACGGTCCATGCGGATAAAGTACCGCCGGTTCCGGCGGAATTCAACTGCGACGCGAACTACCTTCCCATCCGCATGTCGAAACGCCAGCTGAGCAGTCGCAGGCTGCTGATGAACAGGGCGCTCGACCACAGCGCGAAGTCGTGCGGCGCATCGTACTTGCGCATCAGGAGGAACAGCCAGTTCCCCAGGAAAGCGCAGATCGCATAGGGTTTCCCGTCCCGGAACACCATCGGCACCTCGTTGCAGACGATGTCGCGCAGCACGCCGCCGAAGATCCCCGTGATCACGCCCATCATCGAGGCGATGAAGATCGGCATGCCCGCATCCAGCGCCGCCGACACGCCCGCGATCGAGAACAGCCCCAGGCCCACCGCATCGGCGATCACGATCAGGCGCTCCGACACGATCTGGCGCAGGGTGCGGATCAGCGGCGAGGCCACCAGCGCCAGCACGAAGATCAGGATCGCGTACTCCTGGTGCGTCACCCAGAACAGCGGCCGCTTGTCGAGCAGGATGTCGCGCAGGGTGCCGCCGCCGAATGCGGTGATGAAGGCGACCGTGAATACCCCGACCAGGTCCATGCGCTTGCGCCGCGCTTCGATGAAGCCCGAGAAGGCGCCGACCAGGATCGCCATGATTTCAATGAACTTGATGAGGGTCATGCAGGTGCGGGTAGCCGGTGATCTTGCTAGACTACCACGCCACTTGGCATTCCGGTAAGCCTCTAGGGCGCCAGCGGGAGGCGCACCGCGAACACCACGCGCCCGTTCTCGAAGCGGTAGGCGATCTCGCCCTGGTGCTCGCGCACGATCTGCTGGGCGATGTACAAGCCCAACCCCAGGCCGCTACGGTTGCGCGGGTTGTTCAGCGAGCCGCGCTTGAAGGGATTGAACAGGTTGGCCGCGACGTCATCAAGGATCGGCGCCCCCTGGTTCGACACGTCCAGCACCGCCATCCCGGCCTGCCGGGTCAGGCAGATGCGGATCGGGTGCCCCGGTTCGCCATGGTGGCGCGCATTGCTCAGGAGGTTGGACAGCACCTGGCCCAGGCGGCCCTTGTCGGCTTCGACCACGGCCTGCTCGTCGCATACCAGCTCGAAGGCGATGGTGGGATAGGCCAGCCGCGCCTCATCGATCAGGTCCTTCACCAGCTCCGACAAGTCGAGCGCTTCCAGCATCACGCCGAGGTCCATGCCGCGGTCGAGGCGGCTCATGTCCAGCACCTGGCCGATCATGCGCTGCATGCGGTTGGTGGACGACTGGATGCGCTTGCCCAGGCCTTGCTGGCTGTTCCCGCGCTCCAGCACCACGCCCGCCATGTTGATCGAATGGAGCGGGTCGCGCAGGTCGTGGCCCAGCATCGCGAGCAGCTGGGCGCGCGTGGCCTCGTGCTGGGCGCGGCGCGAGTTGGCGGCGCGCATCAGTTCGGCCAGGGTCAGGCGGGCATTGGACAGCACCGTCGTTTCCCAGGGATGGGCCTTGCCGCGCACGGTCTCGTACCAGGCGTCGAAGGAGCCGCGCGGCGTCAGGCGGTCGCCCAGCGGACCGACCTGCACCGCCTTTTCGGGGCGCCCGCCCCACGCGACCTGTTCCATTTCCTCGACCCGCAGCAGCACGCACCAGCCTCCGGCGGCCGGGTCGTAAGGCAGGGCGAGCATGCCGACCCATTTGCCCAGGCGTGCGTGCAGTTCCACCGGCCAGTCGGCCAGGGATTCGCGCACCATGATGTCCTGCGGTTCCGCGGGCAGGGAAGCGATCACGGCCTCGGCCAGGCCACGCGGCAGTTCGCCATGGACCACGATGCGGCCGTCGACGGCCGCGATCATGGCCTGCGCATGCGACGAGGCGATCAATCCCTGCGCGTGGTGGACCATGGCGTCGAGCGGATCCTCGTCCAGCAGCAGCGACTCGACCAGGCTGGTGCGCATGGCCGCGGCCTGTGCGACCATCTCGGCATCCTGGCGTGCTTCGATGCTGTGGATGGTGGAGGCGATGACCTGGGCCAGCACGTCGGCCGCCATCCGGATCGCGTAGGGCACCACCTTGCGCGACATGTGGTGGCAGGCGATCAGGCCCCACAGGCGGCCGTTGATGACGATGGACACGCTCATCGACGCCCCCACGCCCATGTTCCTGAGGTACTCGACATGCACCGGCGACACGCTGCGCAGCACCGCGAAGCTCATGTCCAGCGGCGCGGCGCCCGGCTCGCCCAGCAGCGGCACGGCGTTGTAGTCGACGTCGGCGATCATGCGCAAGGTGTTGAGCAGGTACAGCCGGCGTGCCTGGGCGGGAATGTCCGAGGCCGGGTAGCGCTGGTGCAGGTAGGGAGTCAGGTCCTCGCGGCGCGCTTCGGCGACCACGTCGCCGCTGTCGTCGGGACGGAAGCGGTAGGCCATCACGCGGTCGAAGCCGGTGAAGTCGCGCACCTGGCGCACCGCCGCGTCGAGCAGGCCGTCGATGGTCTTCTGGCGGCGCAGGCGGTCGATCGAGCCGTGCGCCTTGACGGCGAACAGCACCACTTCCTCGGCAGGCGTTTCGCGCGCTTCGAATTCGGCCACGATGCGGCCGTTGGCGCAGTGCACCACGCAGTCGTAGTCGGCGCCGTTGATGCTCAGGGAGCTCACCGCAGGTGCGCTGTCTTCCTCGTCGCGCGGTCCCATGCAGAGGCCGATCAGTTCATGCGCGGCGCCGGGCAAGGGGAGGGCGTCGAATGAGGCGCCCAGTGCAGGGTCGAAGCCGAGCAGGGCGGGCGCGTTCGCGCTCCAGCCTTCGAGCCGGCCGTCCATGTGGAAAAACAGCAGGGCGCCATGGGGCTGGATCGAACCGGGCAGGTGGATCGGCTCGTCCGCGCACGACAGGAGATCGACCTGGCGTCCGTGCTCCATCGGCACTGCTTGGCTTGCCTTCAATCGACCGCCCTCTCATCAGTTTCCCGGGCATATGCACGGGTTCGTGCGCATTCTAGCGCTTATGCGAAAAGCGGGGCGCGAAATGCAACATTGAGAGTGAAATGTGTGGCATGAGCCGCTACGCAACTCGCCGCCGGCGTTCCAGGACGGACGTGGCGAGGAGGGGCTCAGTAGTCGAGCGCTGGGCGCAGCAGCACGATCAGCGCCCCGTGGCCGCCGTCGGCGCGGCCGGCGACGCAGAAGGCGATCACTTCGCTCTTCTGCACCAGCCAGCTGTGCACGATGCCGCGCAGCACCGGTTCGCCCTTGGGCGAGCCGTAACCGATGCCGTGGATGATGCGCACGCAGCGCACGCCGCGCTTGTTGGCGCGGTGGAGGAAATCGGTGAGCGCGTCGCGCGCTTCGTCGCGGTTCATGCCGTGGAGGTCGAGTTCGTCCTGCACCGGCCAGTGGCGCTTGCGGAGCTTACGCACCACGTCGGGGCCGACGCCGTCCTGGGCGTAGCTGAGGCTGGGATCTTCGTCCAGCAGGCCCTCGACATCGAACTGGTCCGACAGCGATTCGCGCAGCACCGCTGCGGTTTCCTCCTCGGGAGTGAGGGGCTTTCCGGGCTGGACCTTGGCGGGCGCCACGTACACCGGGCGGTGCACGTAGCGGTTCGATTCGGGCATCTTCTTGACGTCCTGCACCGCGCTGCGGAATTCCACGGCGCGTTCGCGCGCGATCCGCTCCCGCTTCTCGCGCTCGGCCTTCTCGATGGCGCGCTGGCGCTCGTCTTCCTTGAGCTTGTCGCGCAAGCCCTTGAGTTCGGAGAAATCCTTCATGCCCGCCATCGCTGTTCCTTCTTAGCCCTCCAGCGCTTCGAGATAGCGCTGGGCGTCGAGCGCCGCCATGCAGCCGGTGCCGGCGCTGGTGATCGCTTGACGGTAGATATGATCCTGCACGTCGCCGGCGGCAAACACGCCCGGGACGCTGGTCGCGGTCGCCATGCCATCAAGGCCGGACTGGGTCCGGATGTAGCCGTCCTTCATCTCGAGCTGGCCGTCGAAGATGCCGGTGTTCGGCTTGTGGCCGATCGCCACGAACAGGCCGTGCACGGTCAGGTCCTTGGTCGAGCCGTCGGCGGTCGATTTGATGCGCAGGCCGGTCACGCCGCCTTCGTTGCCCAGGACTTCGTCCAGGGTGTGGTTATATTCCAACACGATTTTCCCTTCCTCGACCTTGTGCAGCAGGCGGTCGACCAGGATCGGCTCGGCGCGGAACTTGTCGCGGCGGTGGATCAGGGTGACCTTGGAAGCGATGTTCGACAGGTACAGGGCTTCCTCGACCGCAGTGTTGCCGCCGCCGATGACCGCGACTTCCTGGTTGCGGTAGAAGAAACCGTCGCAGGTGGCGCAAGCCGACACGCCGCGGCCCATGAAGGCCTGTTCCGATTCCAGGCCCAGGTACTGGGCCGAGGCGCCGGTGGCGATGATCAGGGCGTCGCAGGTGTATTCGTGGGCGTCGCCGATCAGGCGGATCGGTTTTTCGTTCAGGAAAGTCGTGTGGATATGGTCGAACACGATCTCGGTGCTGAAGCGCTCGGCGTGCTGCAGCAGGCGCTGCATCAGTTCCGGGCCCTGCACGCCCATCGGGTCGCCCGGCCAGTTTTCCACGTCGGTGGTGGTCATCAGTTGGCCGCCTTGCTCGACGCCAGTCACCAGCATCGGCTTCAGGTTCGCGCGGGCTGCGTACACGGCAGCGCTGTAGCCGGCGGGACCGGAACCGAGAATCAGGACTTTGGCGTGTTTGGTAGTAGTCATGGCGGCACTTCCTAATATATAGACAGACGGAAATTGGGGACGCAGGGGCAGGAATCAAGGCCCAGCGAGGCAGGCGGGATTATAGACGATGATGCAGATAAGCATGAATCGTGGTCCAACGCGACCATATATCCTTTAAAATGGGCGGATCGTCCTTTGCGAACACTTCAGCAGTACCCAGCATGAGCAAGAATTCACCAGCCACCACTTCAGGTTACACCCGCACCCAGGGAGCCGCCCGCCAGCCGCTGCCGGGCCGCCTTTCGCGCCTGCTGTCCGAGGCGCGCTGGATCGCCGGCGCCGTGGCCTTCCTGTATTTCGTGCTCATTTTGTTAAGTTATAACAAGGCCGACCCCGGCTGGTCGCACGCCAACGTCGTTCCCAGGATCGCCAACCTGGGCGGACGCGCCGGCGCCTGGCTGTCCGATCTGTTGCTGTTCATCTTCGGCTTCTCCGCGTGGTGGTGGGGCGTGATCTTCCTGCGCCAGGTGTGGCAGGGCTGGCGCCGCCTGACCGACAAGCTCGGCGCCGTCGCCGACGAACCGGAGCACCATGGCGAGCTGTACGTGCGCTGGACCGGCTTCGCGCTGATGTTCGCCGGCAGCCTGGGCCTGGAATACCTGCGCATGTGGTCCTGGGACGTGGAACTGCCGCGCGCCCCGGGCGGCGTGCTGGGCCAGCTGATCGGCCACAGCGCCCACGTCACCTTCGGCTTCACCGGCGCCACCTTGCTCCTGCTGCTGCTGTTCGGCCTGGGCTTCTCGTTGTTCTTCCAGGTGTCCTGGCTGGCCGTGGCCGAGCGCATCGGCGAGACCGTCGAGCGCGCCGCGGACTGGTTCCGCCTGCGCTACGAAGACCGCGAAGACCGCAAGCAGGGCGAAGCCGCCGCCGTCAAGCGCGACGAAGTGGTGGTGCACGAGCGCGCCAAGTTCAGCGAGAAGCATTCGAACGCGCCGATCGCCGTGGTCAAGGCGGAGCCGAGTTTCGAGTCGCTGCCGCCGCCGGCTCCCGTCGCCGCTGCACCCGACGCGCCCGCATCTGCACCGGCTGCCCAGCCGCTGCCGAGCGCCCAGGCCGCGGCGCCGAGCATCAAGATCGAGCCGCAAATGGTCAGCGTGCCCAAGTCGGAGCGCGCCCAGAAGGAAATGCAGACGCCGCTGTTCCACGAGCTGGCGGGCGACTCGCCGCTGCCGCCGCTCGCGCTGCTCGACGAAGCCCCGCCGGCCCAGGAAACCGTGGCCGTCGAGACCCTGGAATTCACCAGCCGCCTGATCGAGAAGAAGCTGTCCGACTTCGGCGTCGAAGCCAAGGTCGTGGCCGCCTATCCGGGCCCGGTCGTCACCCGCTACGAGATCGAGCCGGCCACCGGCGTCAAGGGCAGCCAGATCGTGAACCTGGCGCGCGACCTGGCGCGTTCGCTGTCCCTCACCTCGATCCGCGTGGTCGAGACCATCCCGGGCAAGAACTACATGGCGCTGGAGCTGCCGAATCCGAAGCGCCAGATCGTGCGCCTGAGCGAGATCGTCGGCTCCAAGGTCTATGGCGACAGTGCCTCGGCCCTGACGGTCGCCCTGGGCAAGGACATCGCCGGCAAGCCGGTCTGCGCCGACCTCGCCAAGATGCCGCACCTGCTGGTGGCGGGCACCACCGGTTCGGGCAAGTCGGTGGGCATCAACGCGACCATCCTGTCCTTGCTGTACAAGTCCGACCCGGCGGACGTGCGCCTGATCCTGATCGACCCGAAGATGCTGGAAATGTCGGTCTACGAAGGCATCCCGCACCTGCTGGCGCCGGTCGTGACCGACATGCGCCAGGCCGGCCACGCGCTGAACTGGGCCGTGAACGAGATGGAGCGCCGCTACAAGCTGATGAGCAAGCTGGGGGTACGTAACCTGGCCGGCTACAACGGCAAGATCATGGAAGCGGCCAAGCGCGAGGAGCACATCCCGAACCCGTTCTCGATCATGCCGGACAATCCCGAGCCGCTGGAGAAGCTGCCGACCATCGTCATCATCATCGACGAGCTGGCCGACCTGATGATGGTCGTCGGCAAGAAGGTGGAAGAGCTGATCGCCCGTATCGCCCAGAAGGCGCGTGCGGCCGGCATCCACCTCATTCTTGCTACGCAGCGGCCGTCGGTGGACGTGATCACCGGCCTGATCAAGGCAAACATCCCGACCCGTATCGCCTTCCAGGTGTCGAGCAAAATCGACTCGCGCACCATTCTCGACCAGATGGGCGCGGAAACCCTGCTGGGCATGGGCGACATGCTCTACATGCCGCCGGGCACCGGCCTGCCGATCCGCGTGCACGGCGCCTTCGTCTCGGACGACGAAGTGCATCGAGTTGTAAAACATCTTCAATCGCTGGGCGAACCGAACTACATTGAGGGCATCCTCGAAGGCGGCACGCTGGAAGAGGGAGGCGGCGCCGACGGGGCGCCGGCGGGCGAAGGCGGCGGCGAGTCCGACGCCATGTACGACCAGGCGGTGCAGGTGGTGCTCAAGAACCGCCGCGCATCGATCTCGCTGGTGCAGCGCCACCTGCGCATCGGCTACAACCGCGCCGCGCGCCTGCTGGAGCAGATGGAGCAGAGCGGCGTCGTCTCGCCGATGCAATCGAACGGCAACCGCGACATTCTTGTCCCGGCTGCCAGCGCCGAATAATCCCGCCGGCCCAGGGTCGGCGGACCCAACAAGAGGAATGCGGATGAAATTCACGAATCACATGGCGGCGATGATCGCGGCCACGATCGGGGCCACGACGCTGGCCCTGTCCGGCGCGGCCCAGGCCGGCGCCCTGGACCAGCTGAAGGCCTTCGCTTCCGGCACCAAGTCCGCCAGGGGCGAATTCACCCAGCAGCAGCAAGGCAAGACCAGGAGCGGCAAGGCCGCACCGGTCTCGAGCGGCAGCTTCGTGTTCGCCCGCCCCGGCAAGTTCATCTGGACCTACCAGAAGCCCTACGAACAGGTGCTGCAGGCCGACGGCGACCAGCTCTACATCTACGACAAGGACCTGAACCAGGTGACGGTCAGGAAGCTGGGTAACGCGCTCGGTTCCTCGCCGGCCGCGATCCTGTTCGGCAGTAACAACCTGGAGCAGAACTTCTCCCTGTCCGAAGCGGGCGAGCGCGACGGCGCCGAATGGCTGAACGCCGTGCCGAAGTCCAAGGACACCACCTTCGAGCAGATCAGCATCGGCCTGAAGGGCGGGGTGCCGGTGGCGATGGAACTGAAGGACAGCTTTGGCCAGACCTCGGTGCTGAAGTTCACCAGCTTCCAGCGCAATCCTCAGCTGCCGCCCCAGCAGTTCAAGTTCGAGATCCCGCAGGGCGCGGACGTCGTCAAGCAATAAGCCTCAATAGATCTGGGTGCGCAAGTCGATGTGCTTGCGCGGCGCCAGGTCGACCAGCGCACGGTCCGTGGGCGCCTCCAGCAGCGCGACCCAGACCGTGTGCTCCTCATAGAAATACGAGCGGTTCGAGCCGGCCAGCGAGGCGTGGAAGCGTCCGTTCCAGTCGATGCGCACCGCCTCGCCAAGCTGTCCGGTGAACAGCGGCGCCGGCAGCTGCCCCGGCCAGCGCGTGGTCAGCATGCTGCTCCAGGGCTGGTCCAGGCTCACCGCGAAGCCATCGCGCGTCCTGCGCGCCCGCAGGTTGTCGGGCCGTAGCGGACGGTCCTCTCCCCACGCCGGATCCCCGAAAGCACGGATGCGCTCCACGGGCGCGAAGCCATCCTGTTCCAGCGCCATGATCTCGTGGCGCAGCGTGCCGTCGTTGCTCAGTTGCGGCAGCAGGTGTACCCGCGGCACGGCCAGGCGGGCGGGGGCGTCGGCGGCGGCGCGCGTGGCCTTGGTCCAGCGCAGCCAGGTATCCTGCATGATCAAGACGGACATGGTGAGAGGCGGGAAGGATGGGAAGCCATCATTATAGAGACCCGGGGCCGCGTGGCGTCAGCGCGCAGCGGCACTGATCGGCTACACTAGGCGCCTAGACAACAATGAAGCACAGATGAACCAGACGCCCGCCCGCGCGGCGCGCCTTGCCGGAGGCCGCCATGGATGACCTTTTCAAGACCGAACCCTCGCCACCCCTGGCCGAAGCCCTGCGTCCGCGCACCATCGGCGAAGTGATCGGCCAGAGCCACCTGCTGGGCGAGGGCAAGCCCCTGAACCTGGTGTTCAAGTCGGGCAAGCCGCATTCGATGATCCTGTGGGGGCCGCCGGGCGTCGGCAAGACCACGCTGGCGCGCCTGACCGCGTACGCCTTCGACTGCGAGTTCATCGCCTTGTCGGCCGTGCTGTCCGGCGTGAAGGACATCCGCGCCGCCGTCGAGCAGGCCGAGCACTATCTGCAGCAGGGCAAGCACACCATCCTGTTCATCGACGAGATCCACCGCTTCAACAAGTCGCAGCAGGATGCCTTGCTGCCCTTCGTCGAATCGGGCCTGGTCACCCTGATCGGCGCCACCACCGAGAACCCGTCCTTCGAGGTCAACTCGGCATTGCTGTCGCGCTCCCAGGTCTATGTGCTCAAGGCCCTGAGCGACAGCGAGATGCGCCAGCTGCTCAAGCGCGCCCAGGAGCGCGTGCTGCAGCACCTGAGCTTCGACGAGGTGGCGGTCGATACCCTGGTCGGCTATGCGGACGGCGATGCGCGCCGCTTCCTCAACCTGCTGGAGCAGACCAAGACCTCGGCCGAGACGGCCGGCATCAAGCGCATCACCGCGGAGTTCGTCGAGAACGCGCTGACGCTCAACGCGCGCCGTTTCGACAAGGGCGGCGACAACTTCTACGACCAGATCTCGGCCCTGCACAAATCGGTGCGCGGCTCGCATCCGGATGCGGCGCTGTACTGGCTGTGCCGCATGCTCGACGGCGGCGCCGATCCCAAGTACCTGTCGCGCCGCATCGTGCGCATGGCCTGGGAAGACATCGGCATCGCGGACCCGCGCGCGATCCAGCTGGCCAACGACGCCGCCACCACCTTCGAGCGGCTCGGCTCGCCGGAGGGCGAGCTGGCGCTTGGCCAGGCGGTGATCTACCTGGCGATGGCGGCCAAGAGCAATGCCGGCTACAACGCCTTCAACGCGGCCATGGCCTTCGTCAGGAAGGACAAGTCGCGAGAGGTGCCGGTCCACCTGCGCAACGCGCCGACCAAGCTGATGAAGGAACTCGGCTACGGCCACGAATACCGCTACGCGCACGACGAACCGCATGCGTATGCGGCGGGCGAAACCTACCTGCCGGACGGGATGCCGGAGCCCGGCTGGTACGCGCCCGTGCCGCGCGGGCTGGAGGCGAAAATCGGCGAGAAGCTGGCCTGGCTGCGCAGCCTGGACGACGAGGCGCACTCGGGCGGAGAAGGGGAGTAGGGCGCCCGGGGAGCGCAGGCCGGGCTCATCTGCGCGCTACGGCGCGCATCACGCCGCCATCACACGCTCCGTCCGCGAATTCCGCATTCTGCGCCATCTTTTTTACGCTTCATCGCAAGTCGATGGCGGCTCCGAGGGTCGATCGGTAAAGTTCAATCATACCGAATCACTTTTGACCTGAAGGAGAACACCATGAACATCCGTAAAAACTTCGAAGCCCTGTTCCTCGCCGCCGCCGCCCTGGGCCTGTCGGTCAGCTTCGCTACCGCCAACGAGCGTCCGGTCGAGATCCTGAGGTCCGACGCACCGAGCCTGGCCGGCATGAACGTGCAGACGATCGTGATCAGCGCACCGCGCCTGAGCGCTGCCGAGAAAGCCAGCCTGAACGGTTAATCCCGCAGGGCTGGCGGGACGCCCGGCAACGCGTTTGCCGAATCTCGTAAAAAGTAGCTGTCGGCTTGGTACAATTGTGTTTTCGACATACGCAAGTCCAACCCGACATGATAGACATCCAACTTCTTCGCAAAGACATCGACACCGCCGCCGCGCGCCTGGCGACGCGCAAGTTCCAGCTCGACGTGGCCACTTTCAGTGCCCTCGAAGCGGAACGCAAGGCGATCCAGACGCGCACCGAGGAACTGCAGGGCAAGCGTAACTCGCTGTCGAAGCAGATCGGTATGCTCAAGGGCAAAGGCGAAGACACCACGGCCGTGATGGCCGAAGTGGCCGGACTGGGCGACGAGCTCAAGGCCAACGAAGTCGCCCTCGGCGAGGTGCAGGCCAGGATGGCGCGCTTCATGGAAGCGGTGCCGAACCTGCCGCACGACAGCGCTCCGCAGGGCACGGACGAGTCGGGCAACGTCGAAGTGCGCAAGGTGGGCACCCCGCGCAGCTTCGACTTCGACGTCAAGGACCACGTCGACATCGGCGAAAAGCTGGGCCTGGACTTCGATACCGCGACCAAACTCACTGGCTCGCGCTTCTCGATGATGAAAGGCGGCATGGCCCGCCTCCACCGCGCGCTGGCGCAGTTCATGCTGGACACCCACACCGGCCAGCACGGCTATACCGAGTGCTACACCCCGTACATGGTGAATGCCGACTCGCTGCGCGGCACCGGCCAGCTGCCGAAGTTCGAAGCCGACCTGTTCTCGGTGAAAAAGGGCGGCGCGGAAGGCGAGGGCGAGAACTTCTACCTGATCCCGACCTCGGAAGTGTCGCTGACCAACGTGGTGCGCGACGAGATCGTGGCCCTGGACCAGCTGCCGCTCAAGATGACCGCGCACACCCCGTGCTTCCGCTCGGAAGCGGGCAGCTACGGCCGCGACACCCGCGGCATGATCCGCCAGCACCAGTTCGACAAGGTCGAGATGGTTCAGGTGGTGCATCCGGAGCAGTCGTATGCGGCGCTGGAAGAGATGGTCGGCCAGGCCGAGTTCATCCTGACCTCGCTGGGCCTGCCATACCGCGTCATGCTGCTCTGCACCGGCGACATGGGCTTCTCGGCCGCCAAGACCTACGACCTCGAAGTGTGGCTGCCGGCGCAGAACACCTACCGCGAGATCTCGTCGCTGTCGAACTGCGAGGCCTTCCAGGCACGCCGCATGCAGGCCCGCTTCCGCAACGCGGCCGGCAAGCCGGAACTGCTGCACACCCTGAACGGCTCCGGCCTGGCGGTGGGCCGCACCCTGGTGGCGGTGCTGGAAAACTACCAGCAGGCTGACGGCAGCGTGGTGATTCCGGAAGTACTGCGTCCTTACATGGGCGGCCTGGAACGATTGGCGCCGGCTGCTTGAGAGAACGGAACAGAGGGAAAATGACACTGTGGTGAAATTTTTCCTTCCATTTTCCGGCAGAGCCGCTATAATGGCGGTCTCTTGCAGCTCACAGCAAGAATCGACCGAATCAGGAGAGGTGGCAGAGTGGTCGAATGTACCTGACTCGAAATCAGGCGTACGGGTGACCGTACCGTGGGTTCGAATCCCACCCTCTCCGCCAGTAGTAATAAAAAAGGCTCCCGAAGGGAGCCTTT
>CAMPHU010000081.1 GCA_946886065.1 uncultured Massilia sp.
ACAGCAGGTGGGCCAGCGCCTCGCGGTGGCGCTCGCTCATGAACAGGTAGCGCGGGTCGGGCGCGATCGAGAACGGGTCCTGCTTCAGCTGGAAGAAATGTTGGTACATGCGTCGCTAGCGTCCTGGCGGCTGCGGTTTGAACTTCGCGCAGTATATTTTGCTTTTGTCATTCATGTACGCGATCGTGCTGCCGGGATTGGACTTACGCAAGGGAAAAGTGGAACCGTCCTGGGCGCGGAAAGGTACGCCGGCGTGGGCGCGCACCGATTTTTCCAGCGCTTCCGGCGTGCTGTCGGTGACGGCGCCGACGAACACGATCTCGCTGCTATCGTCGCTGACCATCACTTCGCGCACCCTGGCGCCCCACAGGGTGGCGTCGGTGCGGAACCAGTACGCCCCGCCTTCGCGCTTGTAGGACGGGCCGAAGGCCTGGGTCAGCCAGGAATGGAAATAGGCGCTGTCCAGCTGGCTGCGGCACAGCAGCGCGCTGCCGATCACGGGGCCGAAGGTCGAGGGCGCCGCCTGCGCGTGTGCGCACGCCAGCCCGAGGGCGGCGCATGCAAGATGCTTGATGACTGCTCTGACCTGGTGACGGATCACGGAAGGGGCTCGTTCGACAATGCTCCCATTATGGGCCAAGCGGGGCGCGATGGCGACAGGCGGGCCTCGACAGCCCGGCAGCTCATCGCGCAATTTTGCGTTTTACACCACGTTTTCGTAGGTCTGTCGTTTTATGCGCGCAGCGCGGCCCGCCCTGCCCTATCGTTCAGTCTCCCCCGATCCTGTCGCCCAGAACACGATGAACACCGCCCTCAAGCACTCCCTCCTGGCCGCCGCCGTCAGCGCCGGCTTCCTTGCCACCCAGGCCAGCCATGCCGAACCGCCGGCCGGCACGGTGACCGAACAGCGCACGGTCGGCGCCTTCAGCGCGATCGAACTGTCCGGCCCCTACCACGTGGTGGTGAATGCCCAGGGCCGCCCGGGCATCGAGCTGAGCGGCGAGCGCAAGCAGCTCGAGGAGGTCGAGACCGTCCTGCGCGGCAATACCCTGGTGGTGCGCCCTGTCGAGCGCAACGGCTTCAATTTCAGCTTCGGCAAGCGCCGCGACAGCGTCGTCATCCACATCACCGCCGCCCAGCTCGGCAGCCTCAAGATGTCCGGCAGCGGCGACGTCGAGCTCGACCACGTGAGCGGCGACCGCTTCGCCCTCAGCATCGACGGCCCCGGCGACCTGGAAGCCTCGGGCGCGGTGCGCGAGCTGAGCGTGCGCGTGAGCGGCAGCGGCGACGCCGACTTGCACCGGATCAAGGCGGCCAACGTCGAACTGAGCATGTCCGGTCCCGGCGACGTGCACTTGTCCGGCGTGGGCAACGAACTGGTGGCCAACCTGAGCGGCTCGGGCGACCTCGAAGGCGACGACCTGCGCCTGGCGCGCCTGCACGCCCGCCTGAGCGGCCCGGGCGGCATGAAGCTGAACGGCAGCAGCCGCGAAGTGCGCGCCGAAGTCAGCGGTTCGGGCGACTTCCAGGCCTGCTCGCTGGCGGCGGAAACCGTGAGCACGGTGCAGCACGGCCCGGGCAATGCCTGCGTGGGCGGCGCCATCCGCAAGCTCGACGCCCTGATTACCGGCTCGGGCGAACTGAATGCGGCCGGCCTGCAGGCGAAAACGGCCGTGGTGCGCATGGACGGGCCGGGCAACGCCACCCTCAGCGGCACGGTGGGCGAGCTGAATGCGATCCTCACCGGCTCGGGCGACCTGGACGCCGAAGAATTGAAGGTCAGGAAGGCCGTCGTCAAGAGCCAGGGGCCTGGCACGGTGGAGCTGGCCCAGGTGGAAGACACCCTGGACGGCGAGCTGCGCGGCTCGGGCGACCTGACCGCGACCATGTCCGGCAAGCGCCTGCTGCTCAAGATGAGCGGACCGGGCAGCGCCCACATCGACGGCAAGGTCGATCTGGTGCGCGCCCAGTGCAGCGGTTCGGGCAGCCTGGAAGGCCGCAAGCTGACGGCCGGGCGCGCCGACATCGCGGTGCGTGGGCCGGGCACGGCCGCCGTCAACGTCGCCGGCCGCGAGCGCCGCCAGGGCGCCCAACTGCTGGTGGTCGACCGCAGCGGCAGCCGGCAGTCGGCGCAGTACGCGCCGCAGTAAGAGACGTATTTCCGCCGCCGATTCGCCTCAGGCGGCGGCGGCCTCCGCCAGCACCGCCTGTACCTCGGCCGGCTGCGCCGGCTTGAGCAGGTGATGATCGAAGCCGGCCGCGCGCGAGCGCGCCCGGTCCTCGGCCGCGCCCCATCCGGTCAGCGCGGCCAGCAGCACTCCCTCCATTCCCGGCAGTTCGCGCATGCGGCGCGCCGCTTCGTAGCCGTCCATGCGCGGCATGCCGATGTCCAGGAACACCAGCTCCGGCTGGAAACCGGCCGCCACCTCGAGCGCGTTGACGCCGTCGTAGGCGGTGCGGGTCTCGTGCCCGGCCATCTGCAGCAGCGCACAAAGCGAGTCGGCCGCATCCAGGTTGTCGTCCGCCACCAGCACGCGCAGGCGCCGGCCCGCGCCTGCGGTCTGCGGCTGTTCGCTGCGATGGCCGGAATCGGCCGCCGGCGCCGCCAGCGGCAGGCGCACCGTGAAGCGGCTGCCCTGCCCCGGCCCCGCGCTGGCCGCCGTCGCCGAGCCGCCATGCAGCTCCACCAGGCGGCGCACCAGCGACAGCCCGATGCCCAGGCCGCCGGCCGAGCGGTCGATGCTGCGCGCCACCTGCGAGAACATGTCGAATACCGCCCCCAGCGATTCCGGCGCGATGCCGATGCCGTTGTCCGCCACCTCCACCTCGGCGGCGCCGTCCACCGCGCGCGCCGTGACGGCGATGTGCCCGCCGGCCGGCGTGTACTTGGCCGCGTTCGACAGCAGGTTGCTGAGCACCTGGCTGATGCGCACCGCATCGGCCTCGATCGGCAGCGGCGCCTCCGGCAGTTCCAGGTCCAGGGTGTGGCCGGCGCCGTCGATCAGCGGCTGGCTGGTCTCGACCGCGGTGCCGATCACCTCGCGCAGGTCGACCAGGCTCTGTTGCAGCACCAGCTTGCCGCTCGAGACGCGCGCGATGTCGAGGAGGTCGTTGATCAGGTGGACCATATGGTTCACCTGGCGCTCCATCATCTCGCGCACGCGCAGGGTCACGGCCGGGCTGGCGCTCATGCGCAGGATCTCCAGGCCGTTCCTCACCGGCGCCAGCGGATTGCGCAGCTCGTGCGCGAGCGTGGCCAGGAATTCCGACTTGCGCCGGTCGGCGTCGCGCAGGGCTTCGGTCGAACGCACCCGCTCTATGTGGGCCCAGCAGCGCTCGACCACCGCCTCGACCAGCGCGATCTCGCCCGCGCTCCAGGCGCGCGGCCGGTCCTGGTGCACGGCCATCATGGCCACCAGCTTGCCGCCCTTCACCAGGGGGCAGCAAATGATGGCCTTGATGCCGATCTGGTTGAACATCTCGAAGCCGTCGCCCGAGGCCAGCTCGGCGTCGACATCGCCGATCAGGAGCGTGCGCCCGGTGCGCAGCTTGTCGCGGGCGCGCGAGCCGAACAGGTCGAGCGAGTACACGCCGGCGGTCGAGACCGCGCCCGGCACGGTCCAGTCGTGGCGGATGGTGAAGCGGTCGTTGTCCGGCTCCAGGTCGGCATAGGCCACGCGCGTGACGCCCAGGTGCTCGCCCAGCAGCCGCGTGGCTTCCTCCATGATGGCTTTCGGCTCGGCCGCGATGCGGGTCGCCTCGCCGATGGCGTCCAGCAGGCGCAGGCGCTCCTCGACCTGGCGCCGTTCGGTGATGTCGGCGCCGGTGGCGGCCACCGAGAGCAGCTCGCCGCGCGCGCCGGTCACCGGCGTGAACACGACATCGGTCCAGCGCCGGCTGCCGTCGGCGATGAAATACGGCAGTTCGTGGCGCACGGTTTCCCCTTGGGCGGCGCTGGCCATGCTCGCGCGGACGGTGTCCATCAGCGGCGCCGAGCGGTTCCACCAGCCGCATTCCCAGAACGGCCGGCCCAGCACATCGTCGCGCCGGTAGCCGCAGGCATCCAGGGCGACCTGGTTGACTGCCAGCACCCGGCCGTCGAGCGACATCAGGGCCGCGTAATGGGTGCCCTGCTCGAAGAAGGTGCGGAACAGCGCATTGGCCTCGGCCGTGACCAGCGCGGCGTCGCGCTCCTGCAGCGACACCATCTTGTTGGTGGTTTCGGCGCACACGCAGAACACGCCCGCCACGCTGCCATCCTCGCCGCGCAAGGGCGTGGCCGAATACGAGGCGTACATCTCCTCCGCATAGCCGTTGCGGCGCAGGACGAACAGGCGGTCTTCGCCATGGGCCGGCTGGCCCGCCATGGCGCTTGCCAGCATCGGACCGACCTGCTCCCAGACGTCGTGCCAGACCTCGGCGAAGGGCCGGCCCAGCACCTGCCCGGGATGCGCGGCGCGGGCGCCGAGGATGTCGCGGTAGCCGTCGTTGAACAGCAGCTGCAGTCCGGCGCCCCAGGCGATGTACATCGGCTGGGTGGAGCCCAGCATGATGCCGACCGCGGTGCGCAGCGGCTGCGGCCAGTGCGCCATGGGGCCGAGCGGGGAGGCGCTCCAGTCCGTGGCGCGCAGCAGCGCGCCCATGGCGCCGCCGCCGGCGGCAAAGTCGAGGCGCGGATCGCGATCGCTCGCGGACGGGGGATGCTGCATCGTGTTCTGGTTCCGTTAATCAATGCCTGCCGGGTAGCGCAGACGCCCGGAACGATAACACTTTCACCAGAAACGCGTTGCCGCCCTGCCCTCCCGCGCCCTTATGTCGCCTGGCGCTGGAACCAGTGGCGGCTGGCCTCGTCCGCCGGGAAGAAGGTTTCCAGGCGCAGCTCGTGCACGGTGACGTCGTGCGGCGTGCCGAGCGTGGTGATGGCCGTGAACAGGTTCAGCTCCACCCCGTCCTTGCGCAGGCTGAGCGGCAGGAAAGGCAGCGCCAGCCGGTCCAGGTTGGGCTGCGCGGCCGCTTCGGCGATGCCGGGCAGTGCCGTCAGCTCGTCCAGCAGCCGGGCCGCCTCGCTGCCCGGGCCGTCGCCCATGGCTTCGCGCTGCACCCAGTGCAGCAGGTCGGCGCAGACCAGCTGCCAGTTGACCAGCGCGGGCCGCAGGCCATGCGGGTCGAGCGTCGCCCGCAGCACGTTGATCGACCCGTCGCGCGGGATCGGCGCGTGCTCCGGCATGCCGAGGAAGAAGCGCAGCATGCGCGCCGCGGGGTCGTTGAGCATGACCAGGTTCCACAGGCGGTCGACCACCAGGGCCGGATACGGCGCCTGCTGCTGCAGCATGAAGTCGAGGGCTTGCTTGACCGCGGCCAGGTCCGGGTCCGACAGGCTGCGCTCGCGGTAGGCCGGCGCGAAGCCGGCCGCCAGCAGCATCGCGTTGCGCTGGCGCAGCGGGATGTCCAGCACCAGCCCGAGCTTGAGGATCAGGTCCTTGCCGGGCTGGGCACGGCCGGTTTCGAGGAAGCTCAGGTGGCGCTGCGAGATGCCGCTGTCCGCCGACAGGCGCAGCTGGCTGATGCCGCGCTTGCCGCGCCAGTAGCGCAGGGCCGCTGCGAAATCGCTGAAGTACTGCGCGCTTCCCGGGCTGACGGCGGTGTCCATGCTTTCTCCTTTTACTGATCCAGCCGATTGTGGCTGATCGATGCGATGAACTCAAGCAGGTCGGCATTGACCCGGTCGCGGTGGGTCAGGAACATGCCGTGCGGCGCGTCCTCGTACAGCTTGAGGGTGGCGTCCGGCAGCAGGCGCGCGGTCGGGTGCGCGGTCAGGCCGGGCGGCGCGCTGGCGTCGCGGCCGCCGGCGACCAGGAGCACCGGCACACCGACCCGCGCCAGGTCCGGGCGGAAGTCCTCCTGCGCCAGCGCGCGGTTGCATTCGCACAGCGCGTGCAGCGAAGCGCTCATGGCCATGGTGCGCAGCCAGGCCCTGGTGCTCTCGCCGGCTCCCGG
The DNA here is from genome assembly GCA_946886065.1 of uncultured Massilia sp. The sequence goes on from CAMPHU010000081.1 coordinate 5,998, forward strand.
CACGAAGGGCTCCATGTTCTCGTCGATCCAGCCGGCGAAGTCGTGCACCAGCTGGCGCCGCACTGCCGCGCACAGTTCGCCGGCCATGCCGTCCGGGTTGTCCGGGGTCTGCAGGAGGTAGGGCGTCATCGGCGCCAGCAGGGCCGCGCCACGGATGCGCGCGCCGCCATGGCGGCTGAGGTAGCGCACGATCTCGCCGCAGGCCATCGAGTGGCCGACCAGGGTCACGCCCGCGAGGTCCAGGGCGTCGATCACGGCCGCGATGTCGTCGGCCAGGGTGTCGAAGTCGTAGCCGCGCCCCGGGTCGGACGAGCGGCCATGGCCGCGGCGGTCGAAGGCGATCACGCGGTAGCCCGCCTCCAGCAGGGCCATCATCTGGATATTCCACGAATCCGAAGGCAGCGCCCAGCTGGCCACGAACAGCACCGGCTTGCCCGTCCCCCAGTCGCGGTAGAACAGGTCGGCGCCCGACTTGGTGCGCACGGTATTCGGGGTGCCGCACAGGGCGCCGTAAGGAACTAGCGGGGTCATGGCGTTCTCCTTCAGGCGACGTGGTCGAGGAAGCCGGTGACGGTCGCCAGGCGGCCGTCGCTGCTCAGGGTGGCGACATCGAGGCCACGCGCCGCGACCTTCCCGTCGGGGCCGCTCAGGGTCCAGGAAAAGCGCACCACGTCGTTGTGGCCGTCCGGCGTGCCGCTCAGTTCGAAACGGTGGCCCGGGAAGTGCTGCTGGGCGCCGGCGATCAGGCCGTCGATGCCGTCGTGGCCGGCGCCCTGCATCATGGGATCGAGGTAGCGTGCGTGGGGAGCGAACAGTGCGGCCACCAGGGCGCGGCGGGCGGCGGCGTCGCGTTCGTTCCAGGCGCTGAGGTAGTGCTGGGCGATCGAGTGTGCGTGTTCCATGGTCTTCTCCGGTTGGTTGAGGGGTGTGTTCCAGTGCTTCCCATTCTCGGCAAACCGGTTCGCGCGGGCGATTACCTCCCAGGTAATCGAGGGCGTCGACAATACCAAAAACAATACCAATTATTTTCCCTGAAAAATCAATCATTTATGCACATAACCTAGGGCTATCGAGGCATATCTGCAAAGGAAATGTGCATACCAGTTAAATACCTGTTGACATCGCAGCAGGGCCTGCCTATAGTGCGACCACCTCCCCCGGCTCTCTTTACACCATGATCGACTATCTCATCGGCGTCGATGGCGGCGGCACCGGCACGCGCGTGCGGCTGGCCCGCGCCGACGGTACGGAACTCGCCCAAGGCGCCAGCGGTCCCTCGGGCCTGCGCAACGGCACGGCCACTGCCTGGAACGCGGTCAACGCGGCCGTCGCGCAAGCCTTCGCCGCGATCGGCATCGACACCATTCCCCTGCACTCCTGCGCCATCGGCCTGGGCCTGGCCGGGGTGCACAACAAGGAATGGGCGGCGGCGTTCGGCGCGGCCAATCCTGGCTACGCCGCCTTCGTGCTCGACACCGACGGTTTCTCGACCCTGATGGGCGCCCACCAGGGCCGTCCCGGCGCCATCGTGGCGATCGGCACCGGCAGCGTGGGCGAGGCGCTGCGCGCCGATGGCCGGCGGGTGGAGGTGGGCGGCTGGGGCTTCCCGGCCGGGGACGAGGCCAGCGGCGCCTGGATGGGCCTGCGCGCGCTGAACCACATCGAACAGGTCATCGACGGCCGCGCCGAGGGCGGCGAGCTGGCGCGCGACGTGAGCGCGGCCTGCGGGGGAAGCCGCGACGCGGTCCAGGTCTGGCTCGGCAAGGCCACCCAGGCCGACTATGCCGGCCTGGCGCGCTTCGTGGTCGCGCACGGCACCGCCGACCCGGTGGCGCTCTCCATCCTCGAACACGCCGGCCGCGAAGTGGCCAGCATCGCGCGCGCCCTCGACCCGAGCGGCAGCCTGCCCCTGTCGCTGTGCGGCGGGCTGGGCGAACCGCTGCGCACCTACCTGCCGGCCGACACCCTGGCGCGTTGCAGCCCGCCGCACGGCGACTCCGCCGCCGGCGCGCTGCGCATGATCGAACTGCACCTCAAGGAAACCCACACATGAAGGGCAACATCCTCACTCCCGACGGCTGGATCCATGGCGAACTGCGCTACGGCGTGCTGGTCGACGCCGTCGACGGCACCCCCGTCAATCCGGACACCAACGGCGACGACTACATCCTGCCGGGTTTCATCGACGTGCACGTGCACGGCGGCGCCGGGCGCGACATGATGGAAGGCGGCGACGCCCCGCACGTGATCGCCGCCCTGCATGCGAAGCACGGCACCACCAGCCTGCTGGCCACCACCATGACCGCGCCGCTGGAAGACATCCGCCAGGCCCTGGACGCCATCGGCGCGGCCTGCCGCACGCGCGGCAAGAAGGAAGCGCGCATCCTCGGCGTGCACCTGGAAGGCCCCTACATCAATGCCGGCAAGCTGGGGGCCCAGCCGCCCTTCGCGCGCGAAGCCACGCTAGCCGAAGTGAAAAGCTTCGACGACCAGGCGCCGATGCGCCTGATCACCGTGGCGCCCGAGATCGACGGCCACATGGACCTGGTGCGCCAGCTGGCCAACGCCGGCATCCGCGTGCAGATCGGCCACACCAACGGCAATTACGAAGTGGGCGTGCAGGCGCTGGAACATGGCGCGGCCGGCTTCACCCACCTGTTCAACGCCATGCCCGGCCTGCACCACCGCGACCCCGGCATGGTGGGCGCCGCGCTGGCGCATGCCGAATACGCCGAGATCATCCCCGACCTGCTGCACGTGCATCCGGGCGCGATCAAGACCGCGCTGCGCTGCATCCCCAAGCTGTTCTGCGTGACCGACTCCACCGCCGCCGCCGGCATGCCCGACGGCGAGTACATGCTGGGCCGCCAGGTGGTCCACAAGTGCATGGGCGGCGTGCGCCTGGCCGACGGCACCCTGGCCGGCAGCACGCTGACCATGGACCAGGCGCTGCGCAACCTGGTCAAGATCGGCCTGCCGCTCGAGGAAGCCTGCCTGCGCGTGTCCACCAATGCCGCCGACTACCTCGGCGAAACCCGGCGCGGGCGCCTGGCGCCGGGCTGCCACGCCGACTTCGTGGTGCTCGACCGCGAACTGAATATCAAAGCCGTCTACATTGAAGGAGAAGCGCTGTGACCGCATCCACCACTTCCTTGATGCTCCAGGAAGCCCTGTCCGCCAGCGAATGCGTGGCCCTGCAACTGTCGCAGGACCAGGAGCGCTACGCCGCGCTGGGCCGCACGCTGCGCTCGACCAGCTTCCACAGCGCCGTCACGGTCGCACGCGGCAGCTCGGACCACGCCTCGAACTACCTGGCCTACCTGATCATGGCGCGCATGGGCCGTCTGGTGACCTCGCTGCCGATGTCGCTGGTCACGCTGTACAAGTCGCCCCTGATCACGCGCGACACCCTGGCCGTATCGATCTCGCAGTCGGGCCAGAGCCCGGACGTGGTCGAGCCGATCCGCTATTTCCGCGACGGCGGCGCCACCACGGTGGCCCTGGTCAACGACGCGTCCTCGCCGCTGGCGCATGCCGCCGAATGGGCCATGCCCCTGCACGCGGGGAAGGAGCAAAGCGTCGCCGCGACCAAGAGCTTCATCACCAGCCTGGTGGCCGGCGCGCGCCTGGTGGCCGAATGGCAGAACGATCCGGAGCTGAAGGACGGCATCGCCGCCCTGCCCGAGTCGCTGGCCAAGGCCGCCCGGCTTGATTGGTCGCCCGCGCTCGAGGTGCTGGCCCCGGCCCGCAACATCATGGTGGTCGGCCGCGGCATCAGCTTCCCCATTGCCCTGGAATCGGCCCTCAAGTTCAAGGAAACCTCGGCCCTGCAGGCCGAAGCCTTCTCCGGCGCCGAGATCAAGCACGGCCCCATGGCCCTGATCGAGGAAGGCTATCCGCTGCTGATCTTCGCCACCCGCGGCCCGGCCCAGGCCGGCCTGGTGGCCCTGGCCGACGAGATGCGCGGCCGCGGCGCGCGGGTGCTGCTCGCCGCGCCCGAGGACATCGCCAGCCGCGACCTGACCCTGCCGACGGCGGCCATCCCCGACCTCGATCCGATCGCGGCGATCCAGGCCTTCTACGTGATGGCGGCGAACCTGTCCAAGGCGCGCGGCCTCGATCCGGACCGCCCACGCCACCTGAGCAAGGTCACCAGGACCAACTGATATGACTAATTACCTCGAGCTGGCCGGCCAGCTGATGATGGTGCGGCTGTTCGGCACCGAACTCGACGCCGACACGGACGCCTTCCTGCGCGCGCACAAGGTGCGCGGCGCCTGCCTGTTCCGCCAGAACATGACGGACGCAACCCAGCTGGCCCGCTTCACCGGCGCGCTGCGCGGGGCGATGGGCCCGGAGGCCCTGATCGCCCTCGACCAGGAAGGCGGCGCCGTGGTGCGCTCGACCTGGGTGCCGGCGCCGCCGTCGGCGATGGCGCTGGGCGCGGCCAACGACCCGCAGCTGGCGCGCGACGTCGGCGCGGCGGTGGCGCGCGCGGTGCGCGCCCTCGGCTTCAACTGGAACTTCGCGCCGGTGCTGGACCTGAACAACAACCCGCACAACCCGGTGATCGCCGAGCGCTCCTTCGGCGCCGATCCCGAGCAGGCGACCCGCATCGCCCTGGCCTGGATGGAAGGCAGCGAATCGGAAGGGGTGGCCTGCTGCGTCAAGCACTTCCCCGGCCACGGCGACACCCACGTCGACTCGCACCGCGACCTGCCGACGGTGGACAAGCCCTTGGCGGAACTGGAGCGCTTCGAGTTCGCGCCCTTCCGCATCGCCTCCCGGGCAGCAACCCCGGCCCCCGCCGTCATGACCGCGCACATCGTCTACCCGGCGCTCGATCCGGTGAACCCGGCCACGATGTCGCACGCGATCCTGACCGGCATCCTGCGCGAGCAGTTCGGCTACCAGGGCGTGATCATCACCGACGGCATGGACATGCACGCGATAGCGCACCGCTATGGCGCCGGCCAGGCGGCCGTCAACGCGCTGGTCGCGGGCGCGGACATGGTGATGGCGATCGGCTCGCGCGAGACGCAAGAGGAAACCGTGCAGGCCATCGCCCAGGCGATCCGCGAGGGCGTGCTGCCGCTGGCGGACGTCGAGGCGCGCCTGGCCCGCCTGTCGGCCCTGGCCCAGGCCCATCCGGCCGGCCCGGCCGCTTACCTGCGCGAGCAGGACGACCGCGAACTGATGGCGCGCGCCTGGCGCGCGGGCCTGACCGCGCTCGGCCAGCCGCAGCGCCCTGCACACGGCAGCAAGCTGCGCCTGGTGGCACGCCAGGACGTGGTCAGCGACGGCGTCTCGGAAGCGGGCGTGCCGGCCGCACACATCGCGGCCGCGCTGGGCCGCCTGTACGAGGTCGAGCTGGTGACCTTCGCCGATGCGGAAAGCTTCGACTGGAGCGCCCTGCCGCAGGACGGCCGCTTCACGGTCCTGGCCTCGACCTCGCGCCGCCGCTATGGCCCACACGCGCGTGCGACCTGGCTGCCGGACCTGCACATTGCGTTGTGGAATCCCTACCAGGCGCTGGACTTCGACGCCCCCGCCCTGATGACCTATGGCTTCGCGCCGCCCGCGCTGGAGGCGGTGGTCGCCTGGCTGGCCGGCGAGGCCGATGCACCGGGGATCTGTCCGGTGCCGGGCTTCGGCGGCGGACCGGTTGCGGAGTCCGCGATGCAGTAAAGAAAGAGGCGCTCCGGCGCCTCTTTTTTCATTGGCGGATCAACCAATCCGCATACTCGGGCGTTAGAGGACAAGCGCGTAGCAGCGTCCGCATGACATTTGAGGTAACGCTATGTAACCGTACAGGTGCACAGGCGCTCAGTCGGGCACAATTGCCGAGCCTGAAAATGGCAGTTTTATGGGACAATGCACGCTTTGTCCGAGATTGGCATTTTCGCTATATTGGCGAAAGCGCACTTGCTCATTTTTTGTCTTGATTGAAGGATACTCCATGTCCCAATTCCGTCTTGCCCGCCTCTGCCTGATGCTGGCCGCCGTTGGCCTGTCCTCCCCGGCCCTGATGACCAGCGCCCACGCCCAGCAAAAGACCGATGCGCCGGCCGCCGCCGCTGCGCCCGCGGACACGGTCCGCCCCGAGCTGTTCAAGCTGCTCGACCCGGCCCAGATCAAGCCGCTGATGGAAGCCAAGAATTACACGGAAATCCAGAACCGCATCACCCAGGCGGAAGCGATCGCGAACCGTACCCCGTACGAAGACTACGTGCTCAACCGCATGAAGATTTCGCTGGGTTCGGCGACCAGCAACAATGCGATGATGCTGCCGGCACTGGAAGGCGTGATCAACTCGGGCCGCCTGAAAGGCAACGAGCAGGCCGACTTCATCCAGGCCGTGGCCAACACCCACTACAACGCCAAGGACTACGCCAAGGCGATCGAGTGGTTCAAGCGCTACCAGAAGGAAAGCTCGACCCCGGAAAAAGTGACCCCGGCGCTGATCCGTTCCTACTACCTGAGCGGCGACTACGCGACCGCGAAGACCGAGATGCTGCCGCTGATCGAGGCCATGGAAAAGTCCGGCAAGACCCCGTCCGAGGAAGACCTGCGCCTGCTGGCGTCGGCCGCCAACAAGGCCAAGGATGACGCGGGCTACCTGGCCGGCCTGGAAAAGCTGGTCGCCTACTACCCGAACGACGACTTCTGGACCGACCTGCTGAACCGCGGCGTGGCGCGCCAGAAGGGCTTCGACGCCCAGACCAACATGATCAACGTGTACCGCCTGGAATTCGCGGCCGTGAAGCAGATGGCGCCGGAAGAGTACGTCGACCTGGCCGAACTGTCGCTGCGCGACGGCTTCCCGACCGAAGCCAAGAAGGTGATGGACGCCGGCTTCGCCAATGGCGTGCTGGGCAAGGGCGCCAACGCCAAGACCCACACCGCGCTGCGCGACAAGGCCGCCAAGGGCGCTGCCGACGACGCCAAGAACATCGCCGCCGGCGAAGCCTCGGCAGCCAAGGCCAAGACCGGCGCCGGCCTGGTCAACCTGGGCTGGGCCTATGCCACCATGGACCAGGGCGACAAGGGCGTCGGCTTCATCCAGCAGGGCATCGCCAAGGGCGGCCTGAAGAATCCGGAAGAAGCCAAGCTGCGCCTGGGCATGGCGCAGGTGCGCGCGGGCAAGAGCGCGGATGCGATCAAGACCTTCGAGTCCGTCAAGGGCGGCGGCGGTGCGGGCGACCTGGCCAAGTACTGGATCGTGCTGCTGAACCAGCAGCAGCGTGGCGGTGCGAAGACTGCGGCGCAGTAATCCTCTCGCTGCAACGGGAAGCCGGGCTTGATGCCCGGCTTTTTGTTTTTGGCCTGTGCGTACGCACTTGGGTCCCCGCCTTGGCGGGGATCCAAGTTTGCACGCTCACCACGATCTCTTTTCACCCACCAACGTGCGCCCCCGTACATAGCCCCGGCCCAGCCCGTCGCATAATCCCTCCGTTCACACGGAGGCGTCATGACAAGCGTACGCAAAGGCCAGGCTCCCGCCAAACTGGGACGCGACGAATTCCACCTGCATTTCCGCCGCGCCTACTACGACCCCGCCTACGACAAGGTAGCGGACGCGCTGGACGCGATCGAGGAAGTCGCCTGGGACGCCTACACCAAGGGCCGCAAGGCCCCGCGCACCGTCAAGGCCGGTCCCGGCTTCGCCGACCCGGACTACGACCTGTCGATCGAGTGGAAGGAAGCCCGCGACCGCCTGCTCGCCGCCGAAGCGCGCCAGAAAGACCCGGCCACGAAGGACCGCATCCTGCTCGTCAACGGCGCCGCGCGCAACGACGGCAGCTGCCCGGGCGAGGTCTCGAAGTCCTGGCGCCTGACCATGCTCGCGCGCGACACGCTGCAGGCGCAAGGCGTCGAGGCCGACGTGCTCGACCTGAGCCTGCTCATCTCCGACTACGACCGCCACATCCACCCCTGCAAGGGCTGCGTCTCGACCGCCATGCCGCTGTGCCACTGGCCCTGCAGCTGCTACCCGAACCACGCCGAGCGCCAGACCGGCGACTGGATGAACGAGATCTACGAGCGCTGGGTGCTGGCGCATGGCGTGATCATCGTCACGCCGGTCTACTGGTACCAGACCCCGGCCGTGCTCAAGCTGATGATCGACCGCCTGGTATGCGCCGACGGCGGCAATCCCGATCCCACTTCGACCCAGGGCAAGAAGCCCGAGATCGCCAAGGACATCGAGCGCGCCGGCTGGGACTATCCCAAGCACCTGGCGGGCCGCGCCTTCGGCCTGGTGGTGCACGGCGACGTGGCCGGCATCGAGGGCACGCGGCGCGCGCTGTCGGACTGGCTCAACTGGATGGGCCTGGTCGACTCGGGCAGCTTCGGCCTGCTCGACCGCTTCGTGGGCTATTACGAATCCTATGCCGACAGCCACGAGGCGCTCGACCGCGACACCGCCATGCAGGAAGAGGTGCGCAACGTGGCGCGCGCGGTGGCCGAAGCGGTGCGCGAAGTGCGCGCGGGGCGCGTGCAGGTGGTCTGCCATGGCTTGAGGGACCCGCGGCCCAAATAAGACGCTATCATGCGCGGCATGACTCCCCTCGCCCAACTGATGTACAACATTGCCGGCACCGCCAAGCTGCCGCTCTACGAGCAGCTCCAGCGCGCGCTGCGCCAGGCGATCGACGAAGGCGCCTTCGGCCCGGCGGCCGCGCTGCCGGCCGAGCGCCAGCTGGCGGCGGAACTGGGCATCTCGCGCATCACGGTGCGCAAGGCCATCGACGGGCTGGTCGAGGAAGGCCTGCTGGTGCGGCGGCCGGGTTCGGGCAACTTCATCAACACCCGCATCGAGAAGAACTTCGCCAAGCTCACCTCGTTTTCCGAGGACATGCGGGCGCGCGGGCGGGCGCCGCGCAGCGAATGGCTCAAGCGTTCGGAAGGCCTGGTGACGCCCGAGGAGGCGCTGCGCCTGCGGCTGTCGCCGGGGACGCCGGTGTACCGCTTCAACCGCATCCGCTTTGCCGACGAGGTGCCGATGTGCCTGGAGTACGCGACCATCGCGGCCTTCGCCCTGCCCTCGCTGGATGCGGTGCAGGAATCGATGTACGAGGCGCTGGAGGCGGCGGGGAACCGGCCGGTGCGGGCACTGCAGCGGCTGACGGCCTTGTTACTGGGGGCGGAGCAGGCGCGCTTGCTGCAGGCCAGCCAGGGCGATGCCGGCTTGTGCGTGGAGAGGCTGGGGTTCCTGCGCGATGGGCGGGCGGTGGAGCTGTGCAGGTCGTACTTCAGGGGGGATATGTATGATTTTGTGGCGGAACTGAATGCGGGTTGAGCAAGCGGTGTGCTAGCAAACTTGGGTCCCCGCCTGCGCGGGGACCCAAGTTCAGCAAAGCTCAAACAGCGGTAAATCCGCCATCCACCACCAGCTCGTGCCCATTGACGTACGACGCCTGGTCCGAACACAGCCACAATGCCGCATTCGCGATCTCCGCGGCTTCGGCATACCGTCCCAGCGGCTGCGCCGCCTTCAGCTTCTTCTCGAAGCCCGGATCGCGCTCGATCGCACGCGCCAGCATCGGCGTCTTGACGGCGCCCGGGCACAGCGCATTCACGCGGATACCTTCACGCGCATACTCCGCCGCCGCGCTCCGGGTCAGCCCGACCACCGCATGCTTGGAGGCGCCATAGATCGCGCGGCTGGGCGAACCCACCAGGCCCGACACCGAGGCCATGTTGACGATCGCCCCGCCGCCCTGCTTGAGCATCTGGCGCAGCTGGTACTTCATGCACAGCCACACGCCCTTCACGTTGACGCCCATGATGCGGTCGAACTGCTCGTCGTCGACTTCCGCCAGCGACTGGCGTTCCTCGTCGACCGCGGCGTTGTTGACCGCGTAGTCCAGGCGGCCGTAGTAATTGATGGTCTTCTCGACCAGCGCCTCGACTTCGTGCGCGCGGGTGACGTTACTTTGTACGAACAAGGCCTTGCCGCCCGATTCGACGATCATCGCGGCGGTCGCGTGGCCGCCTTCGATCGAGGTGTCCGCGACCACCACACTGGCCCCGGCCCGGCCGAAAGCCAGCGCGATCGCCCGTCCGATCCCGCTTGCCGCACCGGTGACGAGAACGACCTTGCCGGAAAACGAAATGCCCGCCTCCGGCTGCTGCTTGCTGATGCCCTTCATGATGCTCCCAGATGAAACTGCACAACGCGTGCTGCCCAAAAGCAACATTCTAACGCAAGCGCGTTTTCTCTGTCACAAATTGGTCCGCCGGAGCGGCACGAATTTGCTCATCTGTTGCGAGCTTGACTAGAGGCAACACTCTAGCGCGGCCTGGCCTTGCCCTGGTCGCCCGCGATGAACACCGACAGCTTGGCCGGATCGATGGCCTTGCGGAAGGCGGCGTTCAGCTCGGGCACGGTGACCGCCATCAGCTTGCGCTCCAGCTCGGCCGACCATTCGTAGGTCTTGTCCCGGTACAGGAAGGCCGTCCAGCCCGCCGCGAGCACCCCGTCGTCCGAGCGGTTCTGCAGGCGCTGCTGCATCATGCCCGACTTGGCGCCGGCCAGTTCCGCCGCCGTGAAGCCCTCCTTCAGCGCACGCGCCAGCTCGGCGCGCACGGCGGCGTCCAGCCTGGCAAGATTCTGCGGCGCGGCGATGGCGCTGATCGTGAAGCTGCCGGCGCGGTCCAGGCTGCCCGCCGACAGGTCCGAGCCGCCGCCGTAGGACAAGCCGTCCTTCTGGCGGATGCGGTCCATCAGGCGCGACTTCAGGCCGCCTTCGCCGAAGATGTAATTGGCCAGCATCAGCGCCGGATAATCCGGGTCGTCGACGTTCAGGTCCAGGTTCATGCCGGCGATGTAGAAGCCGTTCTCCTTGTCCGGCGTATCGATCGTCTGCGTGGTGGGCGCCACCTCCACGTGGCGGCGCAGGATCGGCGCCGCGTTGGCGGGCGCCTTCCATCCGCCGAACAGCTGGTCCACCAGCGGCGTGATTTCCTTGGGATCGAAGTCGCCCACGATCGCCATCTCGGCCGGATGGGCGCCGTGGTAGTCGCGGTGGAAGGCCTTCAGGTCCTCCAGGCGCGCGGCCTTGATGTCCTCGATGTCTTCTTCCAGCGAATTCGCATGGCGCACATCGCCGCGCGGATAGGGGTCGCCATGCCGCGCCAGCGCGCGCGCGGCCACGCTTTCCGGTTCGGCGCGGCTGGCTTCCAGGCCCACCAGCGACTGCCGGCGCAGCTGCTCGAATTCGGCTTCCGGGAAGCTCGGCTCCTTCAGCACATGGGCGGCCAGCTTCAGGGCTTCGGGCAGGTTGGCGCGCGTGGTCTGGAAATGGTTGGGGCTGCCCGTCATCTTGAGCTTGTCGAAGGCGTCGGCCAGCTGGGCGCGGGTGTAGCGCGTGGTCCCGCGCAGCAGCATCGCGGACGTCAGCGCCGGCACCGCGCCCTTGCCGGTCATGTTCTTCTCGTCGCCAAAGTGCTGGCGCAGATCGACCGTCACGGTCTCGCCGCGGTTCTTCTTCGGCAGCAGGGCCAGCTTCACGCCGCCCGCCGTGGTGAGCGTGGTGCGCTTCATGATGTTCCGCTGGCTGGGATCGAAGTCCTCCGATACCAGGCTGGAGGCGGCCGGCTTGAAGTCCTTCATCACCGCCTCGACCGTGGGCGCGGCCGGCACCGTGGCGCGCTGCGGCGCCTCCTCCGGGATGAAGGTGCCGGTCACGCGGTTGCTGCGCATGAAGTAGTTGCGCGACGCGGCCGCCACCTGCTCCGCGCTGACCTGCTGGATGCGCTCGCGGCTCAGGAAGTACAGGCGCCAGTCGCCCAGCGCGATCACCTCGGACAGGGCCACGCCGACGGCCTGCGGGTCGTTCAGGCTGCGCTCGATGGTGTTCAGGTAGGAGCGGCGCACCCGCTCCATCTCTTCCGCGGTCGGCGGCCTGGCGGCGAATTCCTCGACCGCCTGGGTGAGCGCTTCGCGCACGGGCTCGACCGGTTCTCCCTTCTTCACCACCGCGCCGAAGAACTGCAGGCCGGGCGCATAGCCGGTCTGGCCGAAGCTGAACACCTGGCTGGCCTTGCCGGTCTCCACCAGCAGCTTGTGCAGGCGGCCGTTGGGCACGTCGCCCAGGATCTCGTTGGCGAAGCCCAATGCATCGCTCTCCGGATGCAGGTCGGACGGGATCTTGTAGCCCACCGCGACGATCTGCACGTCGCCCTGGC
>CAMPHU010000082.1 GCA_946886065.1 uncultured Massilia sp.
TTTCTTTTTGCGCCTTGCATGAGCGATGAGTCGGTGATCATTCGTGCATTGTTGACCATATTCTGGCTGTTAAGCTTGGTCCACCAAAACAGCCTGCTCCGATCATGCCGAACCAGAAGTCGCTGTGGACCTTCATCAAGGTAAGGCTCGTGCTCACCGGTATCTGCCACCTGATCCTGGGCAGCCATGGCCTCGGCGAGCAGGTCGGAAGGACCCTGTACCGCATGACAGCCGGCTGAGCCCGCCAAGCGCGCGGCAATGGGAGCTGGCGCACGATAGCCCGGCGGCGCGCATGGCATACTGGCCGCTCCACAGCCAGCAGGGAGCACGACCGTGAGCACGGCCAGCGACGACATGCCCTTCCTTATCCTGACGCGCGCAGGCTTCGACGACCTCGTCGCGCGCATCGAGCAGACCGGCGCGGTCCTGCTGCTCAATCCCGGCATCGCCTCCGATACTGAACTGGCGCGCCTGCGCGAGGCCGGCACGACGGTCCACATCCTGGCTTCCCCCATCGATCCGGCGGCGCCCGCCAAGCTGGACGCCGTCCTGGCCGGGCCTGCCTGGATCGAGCATGGAAGCACGGCGCCCGGGCCGGCCGCACCGCCCGCCGTACCCGAGCAAGTGCCGGAAGAACGCTCGCGCGCCTTGCACCACCGGCTGGCCGGCATTGTCGGCAGCTTCGCCGGCCACGCCTTCCGCCGCCTGGGCCGGCTGGGGCAGGGCGGTCAGCTGATGCTGCTGCCGTATTTCGGCTTCGGCAATGCCGGCAAGCTGTGGATCAAGGGCCGCGTGCTGGACGAGGTCGATTTCCGCGAACAGGGCCAGAGCGACAGCAGCTGGCACAACCTGGTGGCCCTGTACCGCCGCCTCGAATCCGACGAAGTGGCCGGCGCGCGCGTGGTGGCGCGCTTCCAGGGCCAGGTGCTGGAAACGCGGACCGACCGCGGCGGCTATTTCGCCTTCGAGATCGTGCCTGGCTCTCCCTTGTCCGGCGGCTGGCACGAGGTCGAGCTGGAACTGCCGGACAGCGCCACCCGCGACGGCCAGACGGTGCGCGCGGTGGCCCAGGCCAGCGTGCCGGCCGCCACCGCGCGCTTCGGCATCATCAGCGACATCGACGACACGGTGCTGTGGACCAATGTCACCAACAAACTGAACATGGCCCTGATGCTGGCCCGCTCGAACGCCCACACGCGCAAGCCCTTCAAGGGCGTGGCCGCGTTCTACCGGGCGCTCAGCGCCGGGGCCGGCGGGCAGGACGAGAATCCGATGTTTTACGTGTCGAGCAGTCCCTGGCACCTGTTCGGCCCGCTGGTCGACTTCCTGCGCCTGCAAGGCATTCCGCTGGGGCCGCTGCTGCTGCGCGAGCTGAGCGTGAGCCAGATCCTCAAGCCGACCAATCACGGCAGCCACAAGCTGGACAAGATCGAACAGATCCTGAGCTATTACCCGGACATGCAGTTCGTCCTGATCGGCGACAGCGGCGAGCAAGACCCGGAGATCTACACGGAAGTGGTGCGGCGCCATCCGAAGGCGGTGCGCATGATCTATATCCGCAACGTGAATCCGGACCCGGCCCGCATCGACGCCCTCGACCGTCTGATCGCGGAAGTCAGCGCCACCGGCGCCCAGCTGATCCTGGCGCCGGACAGCGTGTTCGCCGCCTCGCATGCGGCGGCGGAAGGGCTGATCCATGTCGACCGCCTGGCCGACGTGCGCTCGGACAAGCGCGAGGACGACAAGCTGCTGAGCACGAAGGCCTGAACCGCGCCATGCGTCGGCGTCCGGCAGCAAGACCACTGGGCTGCCGCCGCTCCTGGGCTTGCCGGGGCCCGGCTGTCTCCGCCACCAAATCGCCACCGGGCATTTGCTGGGGCGGCCGGATCTGATTCATGCCCCGGCGGGGATGGCATGATGAGATGTTTGCCGGTCGAGGTCACGGAGATTTTCCGGGAGGATATACTGAGCTTGCCGGAGACTGCACCAGGCAGGAATCAATCCATACCGCATAAGGCCGCCATGCTCATCCTCGCTGCGATCCAATCCCTTCTTGCTGTCGCCTTCCTGTTGTTCGGCCTGGTGGCGCTCTTCGGTATCGGCATCACGGGCTTGCTGTTCCTGGTGCCCGGGGTGATCTTCGCGTTCACCGCCGGACTCGCGCTCGAGAAATCCCGAGGTGCAGCCGTCGTCGCCCTGGCGGCCGACTTCCTGCTCGCCTACATGGCACTCCGCAAGCTCCAGGCGCTGTTCATGCCGGCAGCGGGCGGGATCGTGCATCCGAATGTGTTCGATTACCTGGTTCCTTGCGCTGTGCTGGTCCTTGTCGGCATCGGTGTCCTTGCCATGCTGATGGACTGGCGCACCCTGCGGCATGCCCGCTGGTTTTAATCGAAGCGCCCAAGGGACAGCGAGGCCCGGCAGGCCGTCCCTGCCCAACAGGGATGCTGCGGCGCGGCGCAAAAAGCGTCTCCGGCGCCATATGGCTGAGTGTGTTGCAACGCACAGATAGCGCCATTCCCTGAACCGTGCGCGCCCGGCGCTGCGCTAGAATCGATTGGCCCTTGACCCATCGATACGAGGTTCCATGCCTAGCCAGCCGCTCAGCAGGCAATTGTCCATCGCCTTCATCGTACGCGATCCCTTGCCTCCCATCCGTGCCGATGTGCTGACCCTGTTCGGCGCGGAGATGCCGCGCTATGGCGTGCGTACCGCGCTGGTGGGCCAGTCCGGCAGCGAAGGTGGCGGCACTGCCGACCCATGGCGTGCCGGCGCCATGTACGAGGTCGGCAGCCTGAAGAGCCGCTTCGCCGCGGTGCTGTCGCCGCTGTGGGACCTGCTGGGGCTGCTCCGGGCCCGCCGCGGTGCGCGTCCCGACTGCATCCAGGTGCGCGACAAGATCGCCTCCGGCCTGCTCGGACGCTGGGCCGCCGCCTTGCTGGGCGTGCCCTTCGTTTACTGGATGTCCTTTCCCATTGTCGAAGGCTATGCCGTGCGGCGCGACGAGATCGCCCTGCGCGGCAAGGGACTCACCTGGCTGGCGCATGCCTTGCGCGCGGCCGCCTCGCGCTTCGTGGTCTACCGCATGGTGCTGCCGGGCGCCCATCATCTCTTCGTGCAGAGCGAGGCCATGGCCGACTGGCTGGCCGCCAAGGGCATTGCGCGCAGCCGCATGACGGCCGTGCCGATGGGCGTGGACGCGGAGCTGTTCGACCGCGGCAAGGTCGAGCCCGTCGACGATCCGCGCCTGGACGGCCGCCGCGTGCTGCTCTACCTGGGCCGGGTGGCCCAGGCGCGCAAGTCCGGCTTCCTGCTCGACGTGATCGAGCAATTGCGGGCCACCATGCCCGAGGCCCTGCTGGTCATTGCCGGCGACGCGCCCTCCGACGACGAAATGCGCTGGATGCGCGCCGAGATCGCGCGCCGCGATCTCGGCCAGCACGTCCTGCTGACCGGCTGGCTGCCCCAGCGCGCCGCGCTCGGCTATGCGCTGCGGGCGGAGGTGGGCCTGTCGCCGATTCCGCGCGGCGCCCTGTACGACGTGTCCTCGCCGACCAAGCTGGTGGAATACCTGGCGCTGGGCATCCCCAGCGTGGCCAACGATATTCCCGACCAGGCCCTGGTCATCGAACAGAGCGGGGCCGGCCTGTGCGTGCCGATGGAGGCAGCCTCCTTCGCGGCCGCCGCCCGACGCCTGATGGAAGACCGGACCCTTGCGGCAGAGTTCGCGCAACGTGGCCCAGCGTACGTAAGAAGCCACAGGACCTATGCTATTCTCGGCCGGATAGTTGCCGAAACGTACACAAAAATCCTGCCTGACCGGAACTGAACGCCGATGTGGACCTATTCCCTGAAACTCTCGCTGCGCTCGCTGGTCCGTGAACTGGCGCGCAACCTGTGGGGGCGGATCCTGGTCTATCCGGTGCTGGCCCGCAACGAACGCTCTGCCGCCAGCCTCGACGCCTACATCGCGCGCCGCGCCCGCGCCCTGCGCGTGCCGGTGCCGCCGGACGGCACCCGGCTGCACGTCACCAGCCCCGGCGCCAAATTATTGTCCAAGACCGAGGTCAGGCAGCACCCGGAACGCTTCGTCCGCCCGCGCAAGGCCGGATCCCTGATCCGCAACACCATCAAGACCAGCGGCACCTCGGGCTCGCCCCTGACCCTGGTGCAGACCCTGGGCACCGTGATCCGCGAGGAAGGCTTCGTGTACCGCCAGCTGCGCTGGATCGGCTACCGCCACGGCCAGCGGCGCGCCTGGATCCGCGGCGACATCGTCTGCGACGACCAGCCGAAGGATGGGCGCTACTGGTGCCGCGACTGGGTCGGCAACATGCTCATGATGTCGTCCTACCATCTCTCCAACGCCACCATCGGCGCCTACATCGACGCGCTCGAGCGCTTCGACCCCGTCGTCATCCACGCCTACCCGTCCTCGATCGCCGCGCTCGCCAACTGGCTGAACGCCGCCGGCCGTCGCTACCGGGGCAGGGCGCTGCGGGGGGTGATGACCTCGTCCGAAACCCTGGAACCCGAGGTGCGCGAGGCGGTGAGCAAGGCCTTCGGCGTGCTCGTGTTCGACTGGTATGGCCAGGCCGAGCGGGTGTCGGCAATCGGCACCTGCGAGCAGGGCCGCTACCACCTGCTGACCGATTATGCGGGCGCCGAGCTGCTCGACAAAGGCGACGGCACGGCCGAAGTGGTCGGCACCACCCTGAACAATGCGGCGATGCCGCTGGTGCGCTATTGCACCGGCGATACCGTGATCCCCGATGGCGAGCCCTGTACCTGCGGACGGGTGTTTCCTACCGTTAAGGCGATCGTCGGCCGCCAGGAAAAGATCCTGACCTTGCCGGACGGGCGCATCGTGGCGCGCCTGGACCGCATTTTCCAGGGCCACGACCGCAGCCTGGTCGAAGGCCAGGTGCTGTACCACGGCGACGGCCGCTTCACCCTGCGCGTCGTGGCCAACGAGGATTTCACCGCGGCCGACGAAGCCGCGCTGAAGGACAAGTTCCTGCTGCGGGTGCCGGGCGTGCCGGTCGAGGTGGCGCGGGTGCCGGCGATTCCGCGCGGACCGAACGGCAAATTCGAATTTATTGCTGTGGAATCGTGAATTGTGCGCTTCCTCGAGAAAACATTGTTGTACTATTTAAAACACTTTCTCAAATGCAGGTTTCCAGACATGGGACAGGCGGCATGAATCAGACCTCGCGTCCGGCAGCGCCGGCGGTGCCCGCTCGCGCGGCGCCGCGGGTGCTCATGCTGGGCACCGCGCCCGGCGGGCGCGGCGGTGTCGCGACCGTGGTGACCCTGCTGCGCCAGGACGGCCTGTTCGAGCGCGAAGGCGTGTGCTACGTGCCGACCCATGCCGAAGGCAGCCGCGCCGACAAGGCGCGCGCCGCCTTGTCCGGCCTGGCGCGCACCGTGACCTGCCTGCTGCGCCGTCCCGAGGTGGTGCACGCGCATGCGGCCTCGAACGCCAGCTTCGTGCGCAAGTCGGCGCTGCTGGCGCTGGCGCGCCTGGCCGGCTGCAAGACCGTGTTCCACCTGCATGGCGCCTGCTTCGATACGTTCACGGAGCAGTCCGGCCCGCTGATGCGGCGCTGGATCCGCCACACCCTGGAAGCGAGCTCGGTCGTGATCGCGCTGTCCGAGCGCTGGGCCGCTTACCTGCGCTGCGCGGCGCCGCGCGCCACGGTGGTAGTGATTCCGAACTCGGTCCCGCTCCCAAAGCTGGGCCAGGAACAGGAACAGCCCGGGCGCATCCTGTTCCTCGGCCAGATAGAACGGCGCAAGGGCATCGTTGAACTGGTGGAAGCGCTGGCCGCGATCGCGCCGCGCTTTCCCCAGGCCCGGCTGGCGATCGGCGGGCAGGGCGAGCTGGAGCAGGTCCAGCGCCGCGCCGCCGAACTCGGGATTGCCGACCGCATCGAGCCGCTGGGCTGGATCGACGCACAGCGCAAGGCGCAGGAACTGGCCCGCGCCGCGGTGTTCTGCCTGCCTTCGCATGCCGAGGGCCTGCCGATGGCGATGCTGGAAGCCATGGCCGCCGCCAGGCCCGTCGTGGTGACGCCGGTGGGCGGCATCCCGGATACCGTGCACGACGGCGACAACGGGCTGCTGGTGGCGCCGGGCGACGTGCCCGCCCTGGCCGCGGCCCTGGCCCGGCTGCTCGGCGACGACGAAGAGCGGCGCCGCCTGGGCGGGCGCGCCCGCGCCACCATCGAACAAGAATACGAGTCCGGTGTCGTGATCGGACGCATCTCGGCGGTTTATCGACAACTTCGCAGGGCGGGGGGGCAATGAACGCAACAGTTCGCATGGTATGGCTGGTCAACCGGCTGCGCTGCATGTCGGTGGCGGAGCTGGGCTACCGGGTACGGCAGGCCGCCGCGACCAGGATGGGACGGCGCCTCAGCGGCCGCGCCGCGCCGCCGCCTCCGCCGCCGCTGCCGCGCGCGCTGACCCTGGCGGTAGCCGGCGCGCCGGAGCTCGACCCGCAGGAGGTCGAGGCCCTGCTGGCCGACGCCGACCGCATCTGCGCCGGCCATGTGGTGCTGTTCGCCGAACGCCGCTTCGACGTGGGCGTGCCCACGGCCTGGAACCGCGACCCCGACACCGGCGTCACCGGCCCCGGCATCTATGCCGGCGACATCGCCATCACCAATCGCGAGCTGGTGGGCGACATCAAGCATGTCTGGGAACTGAACCGCCACCTGCATCTGGTGCGCCTGGCCCAGGCCTGGGCCTTGAGCCGCGACCCGCGCTGGCTGCACGCCCTGGAGCAGCAGTTGCGCAGCTGGCTCGACCAGTGCCCGCCGCTCACCGGCCCCAACTGGACCAGCTCGCTCGAACTGGGCATCCGCCTGATCAACTGGAGCCTGGTCTGGCAGCTGACCGGCGGCGAGTCGGGCAGCCTGTTCGCGGGCGAGGCCGGCCAGAAGCTGCGCGCCGACTGGCTGGCCAGCATCCACGCCCATTGCCGCACCATCGCGCGCCACCTGTCGCGCCATTCGTCGGCCAACAACCACCTGATCGGCGAGCTGGCCGGCCTCTACGTCGGCGCCAGCACCTGGCCGTGCTGGAAGGAGTCGGGCGAGTGGCTGGCGCAGGCGCGCGAGGAGCTGGAGCACGAGGCGGTGGCGCAGTTCTCGCGCGACGGCGTCAACCGCGAACAAGCCTTCGCCTACCACATCTTTTCCAGCGAATTCCTGTTCGTCGCGGGCCTGCTGGGCCAGGCCGCCGCGAGGACCGGCGCGCACCCGTTTTCGCGCAACTACTGGGCTTCGCTGCAGCGTGCGCTGCGCTTCCTGCGCTCGGTGCGCGACGCCGGCGGCAACGTGCCCATGGTCGGCGACGCCGACGACGGCTGCGTGTTCCGCCTCGACGCCTCCGGCCTGGACCGCGCCGCCCAGCTGCTGGCCCTGGGCGACACCGTGTTCGGCGGCCACGCGGCCACCCATCCCGGCGTGCGCTGGCTGCTGCACGCGTTGCCGGGCGGCCGTCCCGACTGCGATCCGCACGAAGTCGACACCGGCTGGGCCTTCCCGGACGGCGGCTATCTCCTGTTCGGCAACCATTTCGGCGAAGAGCGCGAGGTCAAGGGCATGCTCGACTGCGGCCCGCTCGGCTACCTGGGCATCGCCGCCCACGGCCATGCCGATGCGCTGGCGCTGACCCTGTCGGTGGCGGGGGAGGAGTGCCTGGTGGACCCCGGCACCTATTCGTACTGGCAGGAGCAGAAGTGGCGCGACTATTTCCGCGGCACGTCCGCCCACAACACGGTGCGCATCGACGGCCAGGACCAGTCGGTCAGCGGCGGGCGTTTCATGTGGCTGAAAAAAGCCCGCGCCAATATCGAGCGCATGCCCAGCTCGCCCCATGAATTCGAGTTCCGCGGTTCGCACGACGGCTACCAGCGCCTGGCGGACCCGGTGCGCCATGTGCGCAGCGTGCGCTTCGACGGCGCCAGCAACACCCTGGTGGTGCGCGACGAAGTCTCGGCGCGCAAGCAGCACAAGGTCGAGCTGTTCTGGCATTTCGCCCCGGAACTCGACGTACGCCTGTCCAGCCACGGGCTGTCGGTGCGCGGCAAGCGTTTCGTCTTGCAAATGCAGGCCAGCGGCGCCGACCTGCAGCTGGAACTGGTGCGCGGGGCGGAAAATCCGCCCCTGGGCTGGTATTCGCGTACCTACGAAGCGAAGCAGCCGTGCGAAGTATTGCGTGTCACAACCGTATCGTCCGCCGTTCCGGTCGAATGCAGGTTTACAATAACGTTTTTTTAATAACAAATATTTATCAAAGGGAAAGTCCTCATGCAGATTTACCTCGTCGCCGGTGCCCGTCCCAACTTCATGAAGATCGCGCCGATCGTGCGTGCGCTGCAAGCGCAGGACACACTGACGTTCAAGATCATTCACACGGGACAGCACTACGACCGCGAGATGAACGACGTCTTCTTCGAAGAGCTCGGCATTCCGCAGCCGGACGTGTTCATGGCCGCCGGCGGCGGCAGCCATAGCCAGCAGACCGCCAAGATCATGGTCGCTTTCGAAGAACTGTGCGCTGCCGAGCGCCCGGCCGCCGTGCTGGTGGTGGGCGATGTCAACTCGACCCTGGCCTGCTCGATCGTGGCCAAGAAGCTGAACATCCCGGTGGCCCACGTGGAAGCCGGCCTGCGCAGCGGCGACATGACCATGCCGGAAGAAATCAACCGCCTGGTCACCGACAGCATCTCGGACTGGTTCTTCGTCACCGAGCCGGCCGCCCTCGAGCACCTGCGTCGCGAAGGCAAGCCGGACTCCGCCGTGCACTACGTGGGCCATGTGATGGTCGACAACGTGCTCTACCAGGCCGATAAACTGGCCCACACCGACACCTCGGGCTTCGAGACCGCGGCCTTCAAGGCCGCGCGCCAGGCTGCCGGCCAGCGCTACGGCGTGGTGACCCTGCACCGTCCAAGCAACGTCGACAATGCCGAGAACCTGACCCGCATCGCCGGCGCCCTCAAGGAGATCGCGGCCGAGCTGCCGCTGATCTTCCCGGTGCACCCGCGCACCCGCGCCAACATCGAGAAATTCGGCATCGACCTGGGCCCGAACGTGAGCCTGGCCGGCCCGCAGGCCTACATGGCCTTCCTCAACCTGTGGAAGGACGCGGCCGTGGTGCTGACCGACAGCGGCGGCCTGCAGGAAGAAACCACCGCGCTGGGCGTGCCCTGCGTGACCATCCGCGAAAACACCGAACGCCCGGTGACGGTCGACGAAGGTTCCAATGTGCTGGCCGGCACCGATCCAGTCGCCATCGTGCGCGAAGCCCGCAAGGTGCTGCGCGGCGAAGGCAAGCAAGGCCGCCGCCCGCACCTGTGGGACGGCAAGGCGGCCGAGCGCATTGTCGCCATCCTGGCAAAGGAACTTGCATGAATGAACGGGTCGCGGCGGATCTCGCCGCTCATGAACGCATCACGCTGATGGGCTGCCAGGTCGACAACCTGTCGATGGAGGAAACCCTGGGACGCATCGAGGGTTTCATCCAGTCCGGAAAGCCGCACCAGCACGTGGTGGTGAACGTCGACAAGCTGGTCAAGGCCAGCCGCGACCCGGAATTGCGCCGCATTATCAATGAATGCGCGCTCGTCAATGCAGACGGCATGCCGGTGGTGTGGGCTTCGCGCCTGCTCGGCAAGCCGCTCAAGGAACGGGTCGCCGGCGTCGACCTGTTCGAAGCGCTGATGCGGCGCGCCGGCGAGAAGGGCTGGCGCGTGTTCCTGCTGGGCGCGAAAGAGGAAGTGGTCGGCAAGGTGGCCGAGACCTACCAGCGCAAGTACCCGCGCCTGGTGCTGGCCGGCTGGCGCAACGGCTACTGGAAGGGCGAGCACGAGGAAGCCGAGGTGGCGCGCCAGATCCGCGACAGCCGCGCCGACCTCCTGTTCGTGGCGATTTCCTCGCCCAAGAAAGAGCAATTCCTCGGCAAGTACCAGGCCGAGATGAAGATTCCGTTCGCGATGGGCGTGGGCGGCACCTTCGACGTGGCGATCGGCAAGGTCAAGCGGGCCCCGGTGTGGATGCAGAAGTCCGGACTGGAATGGTTCTACCGCTTCCTGCAGGAGCCGCGGCGCATGTTCCGCCGGTACTTCATCGATGACATGGCGTTTGTGTGGTTGTTCATCAAGGAGGCGGCGAGAGGACGGTAGAA
Organism: uncultured Massilia sp.; assembly: GCA_946886065.1. The sequence goes on from CAMPHU010000082.1 coordinate 10,198, forward strand.
CTCGCCGGAACCGAAGCGTGAGCTGAGGATGAGGTGGTACTTGGTTGGTGTGTCGACGTCGTTCCGGCGGAGACCGGAATCCAGGTTTGCGTGAGCTGTCGAGACGCCGAGCTTGGGCCCCGGCCTCCACCGGGGTGACGGTTCCGCTGCTAACTGTACTGCATCCGAACAGGGATGAGGCGGTCACGGAAAGCCGCCTGACAGCAAGACGGCGGCCACAGAAGCCGCCGGGACAACAAGAACAATCTGGAAGGCTGGCACCCGCCAGCCATCGTCCACCGGAGCGCCGCCGGACGCGGCCCCGGTTCATCAATCAAGAGAGAGCGAAAGACATGAAGATTCTGGTTACTGGCGGCGTCGGCTACATCGGCTCGCACACCGTCGTCGAACTGCAGAACGCCGGGCACGACGTGGTCGTGGTCGATAACCTGTCCAACGCCCAGGCTTCGGTGCAGGACCGCGTGCAGAAAATCACGGGCAAGGCGTTCGCGTTTGTCGAGGCCGACATCCGCGACCGCGCCGCGATGGAAGCCGCGTTCGCGGCCCACAAGATCGACGCCGTGATCCACTTCGCCGGCCTGAAGGCGGTCGGCGAATCGGTGGCCCAGCCGCTGCGCTACTATGACAACAACGTCTCGGGCAGCGTGGTGCTGTTCGAGACCATGGCCAAGTTCGGCGTCAGGTCGCTGGTGTTCTCCTCGTCGGCCACCGTCTACGGCGACCCGGCCTCGGTGCCGATCCGCGAGGACTTCCCGCTGTCGGCCACCAATCCCTACGGCCGCAGCAAGCTGATGATCGAAGACATCCTGCGCGACCTGTCCAAGGCCGAGCCCGACTGGCGCATCGCGCTGCTGCGCTACTTCAACCCGGTCGGCGCCCACGAGAGCGGCCTGATCGGCGAAGAACCTTCCGGCATCCCGAACAACCTGGTGCCCTACATCGCCCAGGTCGCCAACGGCCAGCGCGACAAGCTCTCGGTCTTCGGCGGCGACTACGACACGCCGGACGGCACCGGCCTGCGCGACTACATCCACGTGGTCGACCTGGCGATCGGCCACGTCAAGACCCTGGACCGCCTGGCCAAGGGCCCGGGCATCGTCACCTACAACCTCGGCACCGGCCGCGGCAACAGCGTGCTGGAAATGATCAAGGCCTTCGAGGCCGCCAGCGGCCGCCCGGTTCCCTACCAGATCGTCGACCGCCGCCCGGGCGACGTGGCCAAATGCTATGCCGACCCGACCCGCGCCCGCGAAGAACTGGGCTGGACGGCGGAACGTGATATCGCTCAAATGTGCGCCGACGTATGGCGCTACCAAACCACAGCCAAATAAACTCAAGGACGGTCTAATGAAAGCCATGATTCTCGCTGCAGGCAAGGGCACGCGCGTACGCCCGCTGACCTATGACCTGCCTAAACCCATGATCCCCCTGCTGGGCAAGCCCGTGATGGCCTACCTGGTCGAACACCTCAAGAAGCACGGCGTGACCGAAATCATGGTCAACGTCAGCTGGCTGCACGACAAGATCGAAGAATACTTCGGCGAAGGCGAGCAGTTCGGGGTCCAGATCGGCTATTCCTTCGAGGGCTATACCAAGGACGACGGCGAAGTCGTGCCGGAGCCGATCGGCTCGGCCGGCGGCATGAAGAAGATCCAGGAATTCGGCGGTTTCTTCGACGACACCACCGTCGTGCTGTGCGGCGACGCGCTGATCGACCTCGACCTCAAGGCGGCCCTGATGGAGCACCGCCGCAAGGGCGCCATGGCCACTGTCATCACCAAGGAAGTGCCTTGGGATAAGGTGTCCTCGTACGGCGTGGTCGTTACCGACGAGCAGGGCCGCATCGTCGAATTCCAGGAAAAGCCGAGCCAGGAGATCGCCAAGTCGAACTTCATCTCGACCGGCATCTACATCTTCGAGCCGGAAGTGATCGACCTGATCCCATCGGGCGTCGAATTCGACATCGGCTCCCAGCTGTTCCCGCTGCTGGCCGAGCGCGGCCTGCCGTTCTACGCCCAGGGCCGCCCCTTCAACTGGCTCGATATCGGCACCATGAGCGACTACTGGGAAGTGCTGCAGACCGTCCTGACCGGCGAGGTCAACCACATGGACGTGCCGGGCATCCAGATCAAGCCGGGCGTGTGGGTGGGCCTGAACACCAGCATCAACTGGGAAGGCACCACCATCGAGGGCCCGGTCTACATCGGCTCGGGTGTCAAGGTCGAGGCCGGCGCACGCATCGTCGGGCCGACCTGGATCGGCCACGGCAGCCATATCTGCGAAGGAGCCGACATCGTGCGCAGTGTGTTGTTCGAATACACACGGGTATTGCATGATGTGACCTTGCATGAAATGATCGTCTTCAAGGATTACAGCGTCGACCGCCAGGGCGAAATGAAGCACGCGTCCGAATACTCCTCCGAGGAATGGCTGAACGCGCGCGACCGCCGCCGCTCGCGCCGCAAGGACTTCGCCGGTAACAACAATAACGAGTTTGAGAAAGTAAGCGCATGAAAATCTACCCAGTCATCCTCTCCGGCGGCGCCGGCACCCGTCTGTGGCCGCTCTCGCGCGCCGTGCTGCCCAAGCAGCTGCTGCCGCTGGTGGCCGACAAGACCATGCTGCAGGAGACCGCCTTACGCGTGGCCAACTGGCCGGGAGTGATGGCGCCCCTGGTGGTCTGCGGCAACGATCACCGCTTCATGGTGGCCGAGCAGATGCGCGAGATCGGCATCACGCCGCTCGGCATCCTGCTCGAGCCGGTCGGCCGCAACACCGCCCCGGCGGTGGCCGCGGCGGCCCACCACCTGAAGGCGATCGACCCGGAAGCCATCATGCTGGTGCTGCCGGCCGATCACGTGATCGAGAACAACGCCGCCTTCCGCGAGGCCGTCGAGCGCGCCATCACCCTGGTGGGGCAGGGTGCGCTGGCCACCTTCGGCATCGTGCCGAAGACGCCGGAGACGGGCTACGGCTACATCCGCCGCGGCGAGCAGGTCGCCAACTGCGGCGAGTGCTTCAAGGTGGCGCGCTTCGTCGAGAAGCCGGACCTGGAAACGGCCCGGGGCTTCCTGGCCGAGGGCGGCTACTACTGGAACAGCGGCATGTTCATGTTCCAGGCCGACCGCTACCTGGCCGAGCTGCAGCAGCATGCGCCGGCGATCGCGGCCTCAGCCTCCCAGGCCATGAAATCGGCCTACCGCGACCTGGACTTCTGCCGCCTGGACGAGACGAGCTTTTCCGCCTGCCCGTCGGATTCGATCGACTACGCGGTGATGGAACACACCCGCGACGCCGCCGTGGTGCCGGCCGACATCGGCTGGAACGACGTCGGCTCGTGGTCGGCGCTGTGGGAAGTCCAGGCCAAGGACGGCCAGGGTAACGCCCAGCGCGGCGACGTCTACCTGGACGGGGTCAAGAACTCGCTGGTGCGCGCCGAAAGCCGCATCGTGGCCGTGGTCGGCGTCGAGGACCTGGTCGTGGTCGAGACCCAGGATGCGGTGCTGGTCGCGCACAAGGACCAGGTGCAGCGCGTCAAGCAGGTGGTCGACCACCTCAAGTCCAAGGCGCGCACCGAGCACCTGCACCATACGCGCGTGTACCGGCCCTGGGGCCACTACGAGGGCATCGATGCGGGCGACCGCTTCCAGGTCAAGCGCATCACGGTCAAGCCGGGCGAGAAGCTCTCGCTGCAGATGCACCACCACCGCGCCGAGCACTGGGTCGTGGTGTCGGGCACCGCGCGCGTGACCTGCGGCGACAAGGTCAGCCTGTTGTCCGAGAACGAGTCGACCTACATCCCGATCGGCATGAACCACCGCCTGGAAAACCCGGGCAAGCTGCCCCTGCACATCATCGAAGTGCAGTCCGGCAGCTACCTCGGCGAGGACGATATCGTCCGCTTCGAAGATATCTACAAGCGCTCCTAAGCCGAGCGGCAGGGCGGGAGCAGAGCGGGCGCACTTCGGTTCCGGAGCGCGCCCGCGCCCGTTTTTGCCCAAACGAAGCGTGCGGACGCGCGTCCGGCGTGCGCATACAATGAACCGACGAGAATCCCGAGCGAGGTTCATCATGAAGAAGATCGTTGCGACGGGCGCGCTGGCCGCGGCCCTTGCAGGCTGGACATTCCCGGCTCAGGCGCAGACCCCCTCCCTGCTGGATCCTGTCCTGCACGGCCAGCTCGAGCGCTGGCTCGGCTACGGGGAACTACAACTGGACAACATCTATACCCGCCAGGTCGGGCACTTCGCGACCGACTTCCATGCGGCGGCCGACGGCAAGGGCGATACCTTCACCCTGATGCGGGTGAGCGACGACCAGGGCGGCAGCTGGCTGGTCGGCGGCTACAACCCGGTCAGCTGGTCGACGACCGACGGCTGGCACGTGGCGGCGAGCCAGTGGGAGCGCACCGCCTTCATCTTCAACTACACCGACCCCGTCGTGCTGCGGCCGGTGCCGGTCACCCACACCCTGCCGAGCCAGGGCTCGAAGCTCACCTACAACTGGCCCGACCATGGGCCCACCTTCGGCCAGGGGCCGGACCTGTTCGTCAGCGAGGATCTGGGCACGACGCTGTCCTGGCAGCTCACCTACGGCGACCCGGCCTTCCAGGGACGCAGCATCATCGACGGCACCTACGATGGCCAGCTGCGGCGCATCGATGCGCTCGAGGTCTATTCGGTGGCGGTGATTCCCGAGCCCCAGACCTGGGCCATGCTGGTGGGCGGCCTCGGCGTGCTGGGCTGGGCGGCGCGCCGCCGCAAGACGCGCGAAGGCGCGGCCGCGCGCTGAGCGCGCAGCCGGCCGCACGGTCGGACGCGCAGTCATCCGCGCAGTCATCCGCGCAGTCATCCGTAACGGGGGCTGCGGTCGGGCTATGGCATGATGCGGGGAAGCAGTCCGCCTCGGGACGGAGGCGGAGCTCCCTTTGCCAGAGGCCGACCGATCCATGACTTCGCATTTCCTTTCGCGCCTGCGCGACCGCGTGCTCTCCTTCCTGCTCGTCCTGTGCGCCTGCTGCACCCTGAACGCGCTGTTCAGCCTTGAAGCCGCCGCGGCCCTGCGCCCGGAACAGCTGGCCATCGTCATCAACGACGCCGAACCGAACAGCGTGGCCGTGGGCGAGTACTACCGCAAGCGGCGCAACATCCCCAAGGCCAACGTCGTTCATGTGAGCATTGCGGGCAAGCCGCAGCGCATCAGCCTGGAGCGCTTCCGCCTGCTCAAGGAAGAGATCGACGGCAAGCTCGGCCCCCAGGTCCAGGCGGTGCTGATGATCTGGACCGCGCCCTATGCGGTCGAGTGCAACTCGATCACGGGCGCCTACAGCCTGGGCTTCGACGCCTCCCAGTGCAGCAAGACCTGTTCCGCCGGCACGCCCAGCCCGTATTTCAATGCCAAGTCGAAGGCGCCCTTCACCGACCACGAACTGCGGCCGTCGATGCTGCTGCCGACCGAATCGGTCGCGCAGGCCAAGGCCCTGATCGACCGCGGCATGGCGGCGGGCTTCCGCACCTTGCCGGCCACCGCCTACTACCTGGTGACCTCGGAAACAGCGCGCAACTCGCGCGCCGGCTTCTTCCCGCCGCAGGGCAAGGTGGCCGCGCGCCGCCTCACCCTCAAGACCATGCAGGCCGACGTGCTGGAAGGCGCCCAGGACATCATGATCTACCAGACCGGCATGGCCCAGGTGGCCAAGCTGGAGACCCTGAAGTTCATGCCGGGCGCCCTGGCCGACCACCTGACCTCGCTCGGCGGCGACCTGCTCGGGACCTCGCAGATGAGCAGCCTGCGCTGGCTGGAGGCGGGCGCCACCGCCAGCTACGGCACCGTGAGCGAACCCTGCAACCACTGGCAGAAATTCCCTAACCCCGCCGTGCTGCTGCGCCACTACCTGTCCGGCGACAGCGCCATCGAAGCCTATTGGAAGAGCGTGGCCTGGCCTGCCCAGGGCCTGTTCATCGGCGAGCCGCTGGCCGCGCCCTACCGCGGCCGCCGCTGAATTCCCGGGACAGGGCCCCCATTCACCCGTGACATCTGGACGCGCGCAGGCGATCCCGGTATAAAGTTGCATTTGGTTCATATTTTGACAATGCGGGGGAATCTCTTGAAGCGTAAAAATGGTGTGACATGGCGCATCGCGTCGGTGTGCATGGCTGTCCTGGCTTGTTCCGGCGCGCAGGCCGCCGACGTGATCATCACGGCCGACCGGCTGCTCGACGTGCGGGCGGGGCGCATGATCGCGAACCCCGAGATCCTGGTGCGCGACGGCCGCGTGGTCAGCATCAAGCGCGATGCTGGCGCGCCGGCTGCCGCCGACGCCACGCGCATCGCGCTGCCGGGCATGACCCTGGTGCCGGGCCTGATCGACATGCACGTCCATCTCGATTCCGACCCCACCTATGGCGGCTACAGCCACCTCGAATACAACGACCGCTTCTGGTCGGCGCTCAGCGTGACCCATGCGGGCCGCACCCTGGACGCCGGCTTCACGACCGTGCGCAACCTGGGCGCCTCGGACTGGAACGATGTCGGCCTGAGCCAGGCCATCGCGGCCGGCAAGGTGCGCGGCCCGCGCATCATTCCCGCGGCCTGGTCCTTCGGGCCGACCGGCAGCCATTGCGACAGCACCTATTTCCCGCCGTCGATGGAAGAGAAGAACCCCTACACCGCCGACGGCCCGGACGAGGTGCGCAAGTCGGTGCGCGCGCTGCGCAAGTATGGCGCCCAGGTCATCAAGGTCTGCGCCACCGGCGGCGTGTTCTCGCGCAATACCGAGCCGGGCCAGCAGCAGATGAGCTACGCCGAGCTGCGCGCCGCGGTCGAGGAGGCCGCGCAGTGGGGCCTGAAGGTGGCGGCCCACGCGCATGGCGCGGCCGGGATCAAGGACGCGATCCGCGCCGGTGTGACCACCATCGAGCACGCCAGCCTGATCGACGACGAAGGCATCGCGCTGGCGAAGAAGCATGGCGCCTGGCTGTCGATGGACATCTATAACGGCGACTACACGGCGGCCGAGGGCAAGAAGAACGGCGTCCTGGAGGACAACCTGCGCAAGGACCGCGAAGTCACCGAGATCCAGCGCCAGAACTTCAAGCGCGCGCATGCGGCCGGCGTCAGGATGGTCTACGGCACCGACGCGGGCGTGCATCCGCACGGCGGCAACGGCAAGCAGTTCGCCGTCATGGTCAAGTACGGCATGACGCCGCTGCAGGCCATCCAGAGCGCCACCATCAACGCCGCCGAGGCGCTTGACAGGAAGGATCTCGGCATCGTCGAGGCAGGGCGCTTCGCCGACATGGTGGCCGTGAAGGGCGACCCGACCGCGGACGTGCGGCTGCTCGAGGCGCCGGCGGTCGTGATCCAGGGCGGGACCGTAGTCAAGGGCAGCGCGCCCTGAGCAGGCGTGGCCCAGCCATCACCCCAGCATTCAAGGAAAGAAGAACATGAAAAAACTGCTTAGCTCCATCCTCCTTGGCGCCACCGTGGCGCTGGCCGTCACCGGCTGCAAGCGCAGCGAGCCGCCGGCACAGGCCGAAGCCGCGAATGTCGCCTTCCAGAAGATCGATAACGTGGCCGGCACCGGCAAGGAAGCCGTGTCCGGCTCGACCGCCGTCGTCAACTACACGGGCTGGCTCTACGATCCCAATGCCGCGCAGCAGCGCGGCGCCCAGTTCGACTCGTCGGTGGGACGCGAGCCGTTCAGCTTCCAAGTCGGCGGCGGCCAGGTCATCACCGGCTGGGATGTGGGCGTGGAAGGCATGAAGGTGGGCGGCAAGCGCACCCTCATCGTGCCGGCCAGCATGGGCTACGGTTCCAGCGGCGCAGGCCCGATTCCG
>CAMPHU010000083.1 GCA_946886065.1 uncultured Massilia sp.
TTCAGCGCCGCGGCGGCGCGGATCAGCGTCTTGAACGCCTCTTCATCGACGGCCCCGCCTTCAGGAATATCGATGGCGCGCCGGACGTTGCCCTCCAGACTGGCGTTGAACAGGCCGGACGGATCGTCCAGCGCGGCGCCTTTGGGGAAGGTCAGCTTGACGGCCTTCTTGTAGACTTCGCCGGTGCACAGGATGCCGCCATGCGACCAGACCGGCACGCTCCACTTCCATTCCTCGACAACGCCGGGCAAGGCCTCCAGCACCAGGCGCCTGATCCGCGCCAGGGTCTCGCCACGCCAGTCCCCGAGCGCCCCGATGCGTTCGTCGATCAGCTGAGAGGCAGCAGCTTGCTCGGTTTCTTGCACTGCGGTGCTTGCTTTCATTCTTGTCTCCAGTCGAGTGTGCAGGTCAGCTATTGTCCAGTGTCCCCAAGGGCCTGGCAATGCTTCGCCCACTGTTAACTTCGCATATGTATTGTTGACGGACAGACACTTTCATGTGAGGATTTGTTTTCTCTCAAATTAACACGGGCCGATTATCCGAAGCGGGTACGGCCGCCGCAGATCGATGTTCGTGCGCGGGAAAGGACATGATGCTGGCGACATTCAGGCCCTGGTGGGCAGCGGCCTTGTTCGCATGCGGCCCGCTGTGGGAAGCCTGCGCCGCGCCCGTGCATCCGATCGCCCAGCTGGTCCAGCAGAAGCGCTTTGCCGATGCTTCCCGCGCCATTGCCGAACGGCTGGCCGACGATCCGAACGATGCGCAGGCCCTGGCCGGCACGGTCGACCTGGTCCTGGCCCAGGATCCGGCCGGACGCCTGCCCGAGGCCGCGGCCGCCGCCGACCGTTGCGTCGCCGCGCACTCCGGCAACAGCCTGTGCGCGGAAGCGCTCGGCAACGTGCTGGAAGCGCAGGGCAGCAGCTGGATGGTCGCCGCGCTCGGCGACACGCGCGCCCAGCGCGAGGCTTTCGAGCGCGCCGTGCTGCTCGATCCCACCAATTACCGTGCCCGCGTGTCCCTGCTGCGCTTCTACCTGCGCGCGCCCTTCTTCCTCGGCGGGAGCACGGTCCGGGCGCGCGAGCTGGCGATGGAAGTCCATCGCACCGATCCCGATCTCACGCGCCTGATGCTGGCGCTGTGCGCACAGAGCGAAGACCGTCTCGCCGACGCGGAAGAGTATGTGCTGGCAGCCAACCTGGCCGGCTACGAGCTGGTGGAGAACGTACACCGCGACCTGCTCGCCGACCTGGCGCAGGCCTATCTGGACGCCGGGCGTTTCGCCAACAGCAGCCGCGTGTACGCCGAACTGCAGCGGCGCATTCCATCGAGCGAGGCCGGCAGCTATGGCCTGGCGCTCGTGTCGCGCGCGCAGGGCAGGCTGGCCGAGGCCGCGTCCTACCTCGAGCGGGCGGCCGTCATCGCGCCCAAGCCCTATGTGTACAAGACCCTGGGCGAGGTGTACCAGGAACTGCACAACACCACCCGCGCGGTTGCCGCCTACCAGTCGGCCCTGGGCGCCAGGCCCGCCTTCGGGCGCCGCGAGCGCGAGCAGGTTACCGCGCGCCTGGCGCGGCTGCGGGACCGCTGATTTTCCAACGCATCTTCTTCGTATCTTCATCCATGCATCACCAGCGTCTGCCCGGACTCGATGTCCTGCGCGCCCTCGCCATCGTCTGGGTCATGGTGTATCACCTCGTCAGCTACGGTCTCCAGGTCGGCGCCATCCTGGGCCCCATCGCCGATCTGGGCTGGATGGGCGTCGACCTGTTCTTCGTGCTGAGCGGCTTCCTGATCGGCGGCCAGGTGTTCGCCGCCTGCGCCGCGCCGGAAGGCCCGCGCTGGGGCGCGCTCTGGTCCGGCTACCTGTTGCGCCGCGCCCTGCGCGTGCTGCCGGCCTACCTGGCCGTGCTGGCGCTCTACCTGTGGCTCCCGGCCTGGCGCGAGAGCCCCGGCATGCAGCCGGCCTGGCAGTTCCTGAGCTTCACGGCCAACCTGTTTCCCGACTACTTCCGCAACCGCGCGTTTTCCCATGCCTGGTCGCTGTGCGTGGAAGAGCATTTCTACCTGCTGCTGCCCCTGGCGGTGATGCTGCTGTGGCGCCGCCCGAGCCTGGGCAAGACGGCCTTGTTCGTGCTGGCGCTGCTGCTCGGCGGGATCGCGGCGCGCGCCTGGGCCTGGCACACGCAGGTCGCGCCTTACCTGCACGTGAACGCAGGGGAGGACTGGTTCCTCCTGCGTTATGTCGAGCATGTCTACAACCCGACCTGGGCGCGCCTGGACGGTTTGCTGGTGGGCGCCACCCTGGCGGCCGTGCGCCTCTACCGGCCTGCATGGTGGCGCTGGATGACGGCGCGCGGCTGGGCCTTCCTGGCCGCCGGCGTGCTGCTGGTCGGTGCGGCGGCTCGCCTGTTCGACGGCCCCCCGGGCGAGGCCGGCGCCGTCATCGGTTTCCCGCTGCTGTCCCTCGGTCTGGGCTGGGTGCTGGTCGGCATGGCGAGCCCGCACATCCTTCCGGGGCGCATCCAGGTGCCCGGCGCGCGCCTGCTGGCGACGCTCGCCTTCAGCCTCTACCTGACGCACAAGTCCATGTACCGCCTCGTCAGCGACGTCGCGGGCGGATATCTTGAAGGATCGAAGCTGCTGGCCCTGGCCTGCTACGGCGGCGCCGCGCTGGCCGCCGGCGCGCTGCTCTACCTGGCGGTGGAGCGCCCGGGCCTGCGCCTGCGCGAGCGCCTGGCGCGTGCGCGGCCTCCGGTCGCGGTGGCTGTCAGCCGATCACGAGCGGGTTCCTGGTGACCGCGACGGCGACGATGTAGAAGAAGCAGGCCAGCGCCGCGATGAAGGCGGCCAGGCGCACCTGCGGCGTGCGCCCGCGCTTGAGGGCGATCGTGCCGAGCACGATGTAGGCCACCAGCGCCAGCACCTTGGCCGTCAGCCAGGGCGCGACGAAGGGATACTGGCGGCTCCACACGGCCAGGCCGATGGCGCTGGCCAGCAGCAGCGTGTCGACGATGTGCGGGGCGATCTTCACCCAGCGCTGCTGCAGGCGCGCCGAGCCGGACAGCATCCATAGTCCACGGATCAGGAAAAAGCTTCCGCTCAGGATCGCGAAGCTCATGTGCAGGTGTTTCAGGGCGAGATAGTTCATCCGGCCAGTATGCCTGAGCCGGCCGTTCCAGTCAGCCGCATTCGCCCACGTAATGGCACTCGTCGCAGCGCGTGCAGCCATCCACCTTGCGCAGGGCGCGGGCGCCGCACTCCGGGCACCTGGCGCCGCTGGCGGCGGGCAGGGCGCCGCTGGAGGTAGGCGGCTGCGGCTCCGCCTCCGGCAGGGGCGCGCCGCCGCGTTCGGCGAACACGCGCGCCAGTTCCGCGACCGGCACCTGGTTGCCGAGGGCGTCGAGGAAGCCGCGCCGGATCAGGATCCGCTGCAGCATGAAGGCGAGCGCCGCCACTTCCGAATCGTGGTAGACCGGCACCTGGACGCCGTCCTCGCGCGTCAGGTGGCCGCAGCGCACCGGGCCTTTTTCCCAGACCACTTCGCGCATGTCGGCCAGGGCCTTGGCGATCGGTCCGCCGGCGCGCGCCACCATCGACAGCAGGCGCATCGAGGCCGTGATCCACTGGTGGCCGCCGGTGCGCTGGTTGCCGGGCATGAAGAATTCAAAAGGCCGCTCGATGGTCACCTGCCTGCCTTCGCTGTGGCCCTCGGTGCGGATGAAGCTGACCGTCAGGTAGGCGCTCTTGCGGCCTTCCTGGGTCGAGTACTCGATCTTGGACGTGACCGATTCCAGCTCGCCCAGCGGCCGCCGTTCGAAGCGCTTGAGCAGCGGGTCGTCGTCCGGCACGGGATGCGCCGCAGGCGCCGGCAGCGGCGCGGGCGCGGTGGACAGCACGCTGCCCAGCACCGTATTCGGGCGGTAGGTCGCCAAGCCTTTCAGCCCCGCGTGCCAGGCCTGGCTGTACAGGTCGCGGAAGTCGTCGTAGGGGTAATCCTCGGGCACGTTGACGGTCTTGGAGATGGCGGTGTCGACGAAGGGCTGGACCGCCTCCACCATGCGCAGATGGTCGATGGCGCGCATCTCGAGCGCGGTCACGAATGGCGGCGGCAGGCCGGCTTCGGGATCATGTCCCAGCTGGCGGTACAGCCGCCATGCGTGGTCGAGCACCTCGTAGCTGCGCGTGCCGCCGTCCGCCGTGCGCTTCTTGCGCTGGTAGGTCCAGGCATAGGGCGGCTCGATGCCGTTCGAGGCATTGTCGGCAAAGGCCAGCGAGATGGTGCCGGTGGGCGCGATCGACAGCAGGTGCGAGTTGCGGATGCCGTGCACGCGGATGGCGTCGAGCAGCACCTGCGGGAGACGGCTGACGAACTGCCCGCGCAGGTAGTGGTCGGCGTCGAACAGTGGGAAGGCGCCTTTCTCGCGCGCCAGCTCCACCGAGGCTGCGTAGGCGGCGTCGCGCATGGTCTCGGCGATGCGCGACGCCATGGCGCGGGCATCAATCGAGTCGTAGCGCAGTCCCAGCATCACCAGGGCGCTGCCCAGGCCCAGGAAGCCGAGCCCGATGCGGCGCTTGGCGCGCGACTCGGCGGCCTGCTGGGGCAGGGGCCATTCGGTGGCGTCCAGCACCAGGTCGAGCATGCGCACGGCGACCGCCGCCACCTCGCGCAGGCGCGCGAAATCGACCTCCGCTTCGTCGGTGAAGGGCCGCTCGACGAAGCAGGTGAGGTTGAGCGAACCCAGGTCGCAGCAGCCGTAGGCGGGCAGGGGCTGCTCGCCGCAGGGATTGGTGGCGCCCAGCTCCTCGCAGTACCAGAGGTTGTTCTCGGCGTTCATGCGGTCGACGAACAGCACCCCCGGCTCGGCGTGGTCGTAGGTGGAGAGCATCACCTGTTCCCACAGCACCCGGGCGCGCACTTCACGGTAGACCCACATGCCGTCCTCGCGCCGGCGCGCGCCGGCCGCCAGGTCCTCGTCGCCCGGCTCGGCGCGGTGCACCAGCTCGAAGCTGGCGTCGTCTTCCACCGCGCGCATGAAGGCATCCGTCACGCCGACGGAGATATTGAAGTTGGTGAGCGCCCCCAGGTCCTTGGCGGCGATGAAGCGTTCGATGTCGGGATGGTCGATGCGCAGCACACCCATCTGGGCCCCGCGCCGGGCGCCGGCCGACTCCACCGTGCGGCAGGAGGCGTCGAACACTTCCATATAGGACACCGGGCCGGAAGCGCGCGAGGCGGTGCCCTTGACCTTGCTGCCCATGGGGCGGATGGCGCTGAAGTCGTAACCCACGCCGCCGCCGCGGCGCATGGTCTCGGCGGCTTCGGACAGGGCGGTATAGATGCCGGGCAGGCCGCCGTCGACCCCGGAGATGGAGTCGCCCACCGGCTGGACGAAGCAGTTGATCAGGGTGGCCTGCAATTGCAGGCCGGCGGCGGAGTTGATGCGGCCGGCGGGCACGAAGCCCTGTTCCTGCGCCCACAGGAAGCGCCGTTCGCATTCCGCGCGCCTGGGCGCCGGTTCGAGCAGGGCCAGGGCGCGCGCCACCCGGGCGCGCACCTCGGCGATGGTTCGCTCGTCGCCCTTGGCGTATTTCTCGCGCAGCACGTCCAGCGACACTTCCTGGGGCGCCAGCGTGCCGCTCACCTTGTCTTTCGCATTCATGAGGAGCTCCCGCTGTTCCATGAATGCCGGAGGCACGCGTTACGGCTTGTCGAGATTCGGCGGCGTGATGATGTGCGGCGTCTCGGCCTGGGCAGCGGCAGCGGCGGGGGCCGCGGACTGGCTTGCCAGGCGTGCTTCCAGCTCCACCACGCGTTGCTCGAGCGCCTCGAGCTTGGCGCGGGTCTTGGCCAGCACCTGGGCCTGGATATCGAACTCCTCGCGGGTGACCAGGTCGAGCTTGGCGAAGCCCTGGGTCATCACCGCCTTGACGTTGCGCTCGATGTCCTTGGCCGGTCCGCTTTCCAGCGCCTGGTTGATCTTGCCCTGCAAGTCGTTGAAGAAGTTGTTCATATCCTGGGTTTCCTTGGTAAGGCCGGGCCGCGCGCACCACAACGGTGCGCGGCAGCCTGATTTGGTGCGCATCGGTCTCGATATCGCCGCGCCGCTCGTGCGTGGTGCGGGCGATCTCGGCATTTCTTGACAAATGTGGGGTGCATGGCCTGAAAAACAAGCCTGTTTCCCATCGTTTACGAGCTGGCACGCATCCTGCTAAACGAAGGATGAATGCAGCAATAACAGAATTGTAAACCGCAACGGCAGCAACCGTTCAAACTGAGGGGGTTTGTCATGAAGTGCACTCTGAAGCAATGCGCAGCAGCAGTCGGCCTGGTGGTCCTGGCTTTCTCCAGCGTCCCGGCCCTGGCGCAGGAACAACCCGCCGAACATCAGGTGAGCTACAACGCGGCCATCGCCAGCGACTACCGCTACCGCGGCCTGTCGCAGACCCGTCTCGACCCGGCCCTGCAGGGCGGCGTCGACTACGTGCACGGCCCGACCGGCCTGTACGTCGGCACCTGGCTGTCCACCATCAAGTGGACCAAGGACCTCGGCGGCGACGGCAACATCGAATGGGATATCTATGGCGGCAAGCGCGGCCAGCTGACCGCTGACCTCAGCTACGACGTCGGCGGCCTGTACTACTACTACCCGGACAACGGCCTGAATCCGCGCGCCAACACCTTCGAGCTCTACGGCCGCCTGGGCTTCGGCCCGGCCTACGTCAAGTACTCGCATGCGACCACCAATTTGTTCGGCACCGCCGACAGCAAGCGCAGCGGCTACCTGGATGTGGGCGCCGATGTCGACGCCGGCAAGGGCTTCATCGTCAACCTGCACGTCGGCCGCCAGCGCGTCGAGAACAACAGCGCTTTCTCGTACACCGACTACAAGCTCGGCGTGACCAAGGATTTCGGCGTCGCCACCCTGTCGCTGGCCTGGATCAAGGCCAATACCGACGCCTACCTGAGCCCGGAAGGCAAGAACCTCGGCAAGTCGGCCGCCGTGCTGACCCTGTCGAAAACCTTTTGACCGCAAACGAGGCTACCCCATGAAAATGATTACTGCCATCATCAAGCCCTTCAAGCTCGACGAGGTGCGTGAAGCGCTGTCGGAAATCAACGTCCAGGGCATGACCGTGACCGAAGTGAAGGGCTTCGGCCGCCAGAAGGGGCATACCGAGCTCTACCGCGGCGCCGAGTACGTGGTCGACTTCCTGCCCAAGATCAAGATCGAGGCGGCGGTGGACGACGCCGTGGTCGACCAGGTGATCGATGCCATCCAGAACGCGGCCCGCACCGGCAAGATCGGCGACGGCAAGATCTTCGTCGCCGACCTCAACCAGGTCATCCGTATCCGTACCGGCGAGACCGGCAACGAAGCACTGTAAGAGGACACTCCCATGAAGCGAATCCTGAGCACCATCCTGGCCGCCGCCCTCGGCCTCGGCGCCGCGCTGCCCGCCTGGGCCGCGCCCGCCATCAACAAGGGCGACACCGCCTGGATGTTCGTCGCCACCTTGCTGGTCATCATGATGTCGATCCCGGGCCTGGCCCTGTTCTACGGCGGCCTGGTGCGCGCCAAGAACATGCTGTCGATCCTGATGCAGGTCTTCACCATTTTCTCGCTGGTCATCGTGCTGTGGTGCGTGTACGGCTACTCGCTGGCCTTCACCCAGGGCGGCACCGCCTTCATCGGCGGCTTCGACCGCGCCATGCTGAACGGCATCTACGACGCCGCGGCCGGCAGCTTCTCGATGGCCGCCACCTTCAGCAAGGAGACGATGATCCCCGAATTCATCTTCGTCGCCTTCCAGGGCACCTTCGCCGCCATCACCTGCGCGCTGATCGTCGGCGCCTTCGCCGAGCGCGTGCGCTTCTCGGCCGTGATGCTGTTCATCGTCCTGTTCTTCACCTTCGGCTACCTGCCGATCGCCCACATGGTCTGGTTCTGGGCCGGTCCGGATGCGATTCAGGACGCCGCGACCCTGGCCAGCGTCACCGACGCCGCCGGCTACCTGTGGCAGAAGGGCGCGCTCGACTTCGCGGGCGGCACCGTGGTGCACATCAACGCGGCGGTGGCCGGCCTGGTCGGCGCCTACGTGATCGGCAAGCGCATCGGCTACGGCCGCGAATCGATGGCGCCGCACTCGCTGGTGATGACCATGATCGGCGCCTCGCTGCTGTGGGTGGGCTGGTTCGGCTTCAACGCCGGCTCGGCCCTGGAAGCGGGCGACATCGCCGCCCTGGCCTTCATCAACACCCTGCTGGCGACCGCCTGCGCCACCGTGTCGTGGGTGATCGGCGAGTGGATCTTCAAGAAGCGCCCGTCGATGCTGGGCGCCGCCTCGGGCGCCGTGTCCGGCCTGGTGGCCATCACCCCGGCCTGCGGCTTCGTCGGTCCGATGGGCGCCTTGGTCATCGGCTTGCTGGCTGGTATCATCTGCCTGTGGGGCGTGACTGGCCTGAAGCGCCTGCTGGGCGCCGACGACTCGCTGGACGTGTTCGGCGTGCACGGCGTGGGCGGCATCCTGGGCGCGCTGCTGACCGGCGTGTTCGCATCGCCGCAGCTGGGCGGCCAGGGCATCTGGGACTATGTTGCCAACAAAGCATCGCCAGACTTCTCGATCGCCAACCAGGTGTGGGTGCAGGCCCAGGCCGTGGGCATCACGATCGTCTGGTCGGCGCTGGTATCCTTCGTCGCCTTCAAGCTGGTCGATGTCGTGATCGGCCTGCGCGTACCGGAAGACCAGGAACGCGAAGGTTTGGACATTACCAGCCACGGCGAATCGGCGTACCATTCCTGATATCCGCGCGGCGGTACGCAAAAGGCGCCTGCGGGCGCCTTTTTTGCGTTTTTGCAACGTGCGGCCTTGCAACCCGGTTGTCTGCCCCCACATCGGTAGCCACAATTCATTGCAGCGCATTGTAAGGACGTCCACTTTCATGGTTCCGCACCTCGTCACCGCCCAAACCGGCCCTTTGCTCGATCTGGAAAAGAAAATCCTTGAGGCCACGCCCGCCATCGAGCGCTGGTTCCGCCTCGAGTGGCAGGAGCATACGCCGCCGTTTTACTGCTCGGTGGACCTGCGCAACGCGGGCTACAAGCTGGCGCCGGTGGACACCAACCTGTTCCCGGGCGGCTTCAACAACCTGGCCACCGAGATGCTGCCGCTGACGGTGCAGGCCGCCATGGCCGCGATCGACAAGTACTGCCCGGACGCGCGCAACCTGCTCCTGATCCCGGAAACCAATACGCGCAACCCGCTCTACCTGCAGAACGTGGCGCGCCTGATGCAGATCTTCCGCCAGACCGGCCTGCACGTGCGCTTCGGTTCGCTGTCGCCCGAGATCACCGAGCCGACCCCGCTGGCGCTGCCGGACGGGAACATGCTGGTGATCGAGCCCCTGGTGCGCTCGCCCAACGGCCGCCGCCTGGGCCTGGCCGATTTCGATCCCTGCACCATCCTGCTCAACAACGACCTGTCGGCCGGCATCCCGCCTATCCTGGAAAACCTGCACGAGCAGTCGCTGCTGCCGCCGCTGCACGCCGGCTGGGCGCTGCGCCGCAAGAGCAACCACCTGAAGGCCTTCGACGAGGTGGCCAAGAAGTTCGGCAAGCTGATCGACATCGACCCCTGGATGGTGAACCCGCTGCACGCCAAGTGCGGCGAGGTCGACCTGCAGGAGAACGTCGGCACCGAGGAACTGGCCGACAACGTCTCGATGCTGCTCTCGAAGATCAAGAAGAAGTACAAGGAATACGGCATGAAGGAGCAGAAGCCCTTCGTGATCCTGAAGCCCGACGCCGGCACCTATGGCATGGGCATCCTGACCGTGAAGGATGCCAGCGAGGTGCGCGACCTGAGCCCGGCCCAGCGCAGCAAGATGTCGGTCATCAAGGACGGCGTGGCGGTCACCGACATGATCATCCAGGAAGGCGTGCCGACCTTCGAGAGCATCAACGACGCGGTGGCCGAGCCGGTGGTGATGATGATCGACCGCTACGTGGTGGGCGGCTTCTACCGCGTGCACGCCGAGCGCGGCATCGACCAGAACCTGAATGCGCCGGGCTCGCAGTACGTGCCGCTGGCCTTCGCCCAGCAGCATGCGGTGCCGGACCTCAAGGCCAAGCCGGGCACGGCGGCGCCGAACCGCTTCTACGTCTACGGCGTGGTGGCGCGCCTCGGCCTGCTGGCGGCCTCGCTGGAGCTGGAACGCACCGATCCGAATCCGGAAGTCTACTGATTCACTCCTGCGCGCCTGAGAAAGGCGCGCATCAGGTCCGCGCACTCGGCGGCATGCGTCTCCAGCAGGAAATGCGGGCCGTCGAGGATATGCGCTTCCATGCGCGGCAGCGCCCGCATCCAGGACAGGGTTTCGTCCAGGTCGAAGAAGATGTCGTGGCGCCCCCACAGCATCAGCGCCGGCGGCTGGTGGCGCTCCAGGTAGGCGGCGATCTCCTCGAAGCGCGCCACGTGGCTGCGGTAGTCGAGCACCAGCGCCCGCTGCGTGGCCAGGCGGCCCGGCAGCGACATGATCCGCCAATCCTCTTCCCATCGCGCCGCATCGAGGCGCCCTGCGATATCGCCAGGTATGCCGCCGATGTACTGGTCGCGCACGCCTTCGAAGTTCAGGTGTGCGGTCGCCGCGGCTTCATGCCCGGACGTCGGATCGTCCCAGAATGCCCTGGTCGCAGCCCATGACGGGCCCATGCCGCTCTCGTGGGCATTGGCGTTCTGGATGATGAGGCTGCGGATCCTGCCGGGTGAGCGCGTGGCGAGGTGCAGCCCGACCGGCGCGCCATAGTCGTGCAGGTACAGGTGGAAGGCATCGACGCCGAGCCGCGCCAGCAGGCCGTCGATGAGGTCCGCGAAACGCGAGAAAGCCGGGTTGCCGATCGGCGCCGAGTTCCCATAGCCGGGCAGGTCCGGCGCGATCACGAAGCAGTCCTGCGCCAGCGCTTCGATCACTTCGCGAAACGTCGCCGAGGAGCTGGGAAAGCCGTGGAGCAGGAGCAGGGCGGGCTTGCCCCGGTCGCCCGCCAGGCGCACGGCCAGTTCCGCACCATCGACCTCGATCTTGTCCATCGCTCCTCCTACAGGAGCTGCGGCCCGCTGCCTTGCTCCGACAATTCATCCAGGGGATTACGCAGCCGGCAGGCATCGATCGACAGGCAGCCGCAGCCGATGCAGCCGTCCAGCTGGTCGCGCAGGCGCGTCAGCTGCGTGATGCGCTCGTCCAGCTCCTTGCGCCACAGGCTCGACATGCGCGCCCAGTCGGCTGCTGTCGGCGAGCGTCCTTCCGGCAGGGACGCGAAAGCCTCGCTGATCGAGGCCAGCGAAATGCCGATGCGCTGGGCCACCTTGATCACCGCCACCCGGCGCAGCACGTCGCGGCCGTAGCGGCGCTGCTGGCCGGCGCTGCGCACGCTGTGGATCAGGCCCTTGGTTTCGTAGAAGTGCAGGGCCGAGACCGCCACGCCGCTGCGGCGCGCCACTTCGCCCACCGTCAGCGGGCGCTTGATCTCGTCCGGATCGATTTTCGCCATGATTTACCTCTTGACCTCAAGTTACGTTGAGGTTCTACACTCGTCCGCAACGATAGTCAATCCACTGGAGAAAACGATGCATACTGCGAAGACGGCGGTCGAACTCAACAAGGAACTGGTGCGCGCGCTGTACGAGGACTGCATCAACACGCGCGCGCTCGACCGGCTGGAGGACCTGATCGCGCCGGACTTCAAGGGGGCGCGCGGCGAACGGGGACCGCGCGAGTTCCGCGCCACGATCGAGGCCGTGCTGACCGGCTTTCCCGGCGTGCGTTTCGAACTCCACGACCTGATCGGCGAAGACGACAAGGTGGCGGCGCGCTGGACCTTCCGCGCCACCCACCGCGGACGCTTCGCCGGCCTGCCGCCCAGCCATGCCGACGTCACGCAGGAAGGCAATGTGATCTACCAGATGCGCGAGGGCCGAATCGTCCGCGCGTGGCTGCAGGCCGACCGCCTGGGCGTGCTGCAGCAGATCGGCGCTATTGCGCCTGCGTTCGCGGAAAGCCGTGCGAACCGGCCGCTGTGAGGGAACGCGCGGCCGCCGCCGTGCATCTGATGGTCAAGGAGACACCCATTAGAGGAGAAAACATGCAGCCGGCACCCTTGCAGACCAGTACAGGAACGGACCCCGACGGCGCATTGCTGCTGCGGATCGCCGATGGCGACAGCAGCGCCTTCGAGCCGCTGATGCGGCGCTACAACCGCCGGCTCTACCGCGTGGCGCGCAGCATCCTGCGCGACGACGCCGAGGCCGAGGACGCGCTCCAGGACGCCTACCTGCAGGCCTTCCGCGCCCTGAAAGGTTTCCGGGCCGAGTCCTCGCTCGGCACCTGGCTGACCCGCATCGTCGTGAACGCCGCCCTGATGCGTCACCGCAAGGCCCGCAGAATGGCCAAGGTGATCCAAATGAGCATCGAACCGAGCGCGGAGCCGGATATGGAAGAACGCAGCGACACCCAGTTTTCCCAGCAGGAAGAACAACCCGAGCGCGCCGCGCTGCGCGCCCAGACCCGGCAGCTGATCGAAGCGCGGATCGATGCGCTGCCGGAAGTCTTCCGGACCGTGTTCGTGCTGCGCGCCCTGGAAGAGCTCAGCGTCGAGGAAACCGCGGCCACGCTCGGCATTCCGGAGGCCACCGTGCGCAGCCGCTACTTCCGCGCGCGCGCGATGCTGCGCGAGGCCTTGTCGCGGGAAATCGATTTTGCGCTGGAAGAGGCCTTCGCCTTCGACGGCGCGCGCTGCGACCGCATCGTCAGCCGGGTGCTGCGCCGCCTGGACCAAGCCGGGTGACGGGAAACGGGAACGCGGCGGCGGCGGGCCGCATCCAATGGGCAGCTTCACCGTTTTCACTCACCTGAAGAGGCCCGCCATGAAAAAATCGATTCCGCTGCTCCTGTCCATCCTCTCTTGCGCCGGCCTGGTGTCCGCCGCACATGCCGCTCCACCCAACGACGCCCAGATCGCCGCCATCGTCGTCGCCGCCAACGCGGTCGACATCGACGCCGGCAAGCTGGCCCAGTCCAAGACGTCCAGCAAGACCGTGCGCGCCTTCGCCGAGCGCATGGTGGCCGACCATGCCTCGGTCAACCGGCAAGCCACGGCCCTGGTGCAGAAGCTGAAGGTCACGCCGGAAGAAAACGACACGAGCGCGAGCCTGAAGAAGGATGGCGGCGCCACCCTGGCCAGGCTGAAGGGCATGTCGGGCAAGGCCTTCGACAAGGCTTATGTCGACAACGAGGTCGCCTACCACCAGACCGTGCTCGACGCACTGGACAAGACCCTGATTCCCGGCGCCGCCAACGCCGAACTGAAGGCCCTGCTGGTGAAGGTGCGTCCGGCCTTCGTGGCCCACCTGGAGCATGCCAGGCACCTCCAGGGCGAACTCAAATGAACCCGTGGCGCGCCGCCGTCCTGGCACTGTGCTGGCCGGCGGTTGCCGGGGCGGCGGAACACCGCGTGGTCATCGATGGCATGGCCTTCACGCCACGCGTGGTCCGGGCGCGGCCTGGCGACACCATCGTCTGGACCAACAAGGACCTGTTCGTCCACAACGTCACGGCGGACAAGGGGAAGATGCGTTCGGGCGAGCTGCAGTCCGGGCAGGCCTGGCGCTACACGGTGCGCGCCGGCCCGCCGATCGATTACCGCTGCACCCTGCATCCGACCATGACGGCGCGGATCGAGGTCGCTGCCAGCCCGAAAGGAAACTAGCTTATTGGCCCGCGGGCGGCTGCCAGAGCTCGACCTTGTTCCCCTCCGGATCGATGACCCAGCCGAACTTGCCGTACTCGGAGTCGTCGGTCTGGTCGAGCACCTGGCAGCCTTCCTCGCGCAGGGCCTGGAGCAGGGCGGCCAGGTCGTCGACGCGGTAGTTGATCATGAAGGAAGCCCCCGGCGCGAAGTGGCTGTCGGTGTTCGGGCTGATGGACCAGATGGTGGTGCCGCCGGCCGGCTTGCCTTCGGCGTCGGTCCAGGTGAAGGCGGCGCCGCCCCATTCGAGCACGGGAATGCCCAGGTGCCGCTGGTACCAGGCGCGCAGCGCCGCCGGGTCTTTCGCGTGGAAGAAGATGCCGCCGATACCAGTCACTCGCTTCATAAGGTGCTCCATCTGGACAGTGTGGAAGGCCAGTCTATTTAAATGTTTGCACCATTGCAATATGCTCGTTCGCGCCCGTATTGATGGCCGTGGGCCTGGCGGCCCGGTTGCGCCGCCGCCCGGCGCCGTGTCGCCGCACTTCGCCACCTCCTGCACCTTGTGGGAGATGAGTGCAGCCCTGCCGCACGACCATCTGGCCTTCCTGGCGCGCCACGACAGTCCTCCTGCCCGTACGCGCACGATCGCGGAGTCAGGTATCGGTGCCGACCTCGTCCCAGTCGTCTTCGTCGTCGTAGCGGGTCATCCAGTTGACCGCATAATGCCATTCGAAGACCGCGCCCGCTTCGATGCCGGCCGGCGTGGGCCGGCCATGCAGGCGCGCGTCGCGTACCGCCCAGTGCAGGCGGTAGAGGCGGTCGGACCAGTCGAGGATCTCGCGCACCGGCCGCACGCGCAAGGCTTGTCTTAAGGCAATGGGATCGGATTCGTCTTCCGGAAACACATGCAGGAATTCGCGCGCGCTGGCCTCGCTGCGCGGCAAGCCGATGCGGTCGACCAGGCCGCCGCACCAGGCCAGGAAATACAGCGCTTCCAGCCGCCACGAGAAGCGGATGTAGTCTTCCTCGGCGGGCGCGTCGTCGAACAGGAAGCCTTGTTCCTCGGCCGATAGCCAGCTGCGCCGCTCGTCGATCGAAAAATAATCCTCGAAAAAATCGTTCTCGCGCAGCATCGCGGTGCCCACGACGCCCCACAGGGCGGCCAGGCGGCGGCACAGCTCGTCGGCTGAGCGGAGCTTGACTTCGCCCTCATCCTCGATCCAGGGCAGGTTGGGATTGACGGGAATGCCGTGTTCGCGAAGCAGGGCTTCGGTCGCGGCTTGGCGTTGGGCGGGTGTCATGGGTTGCCTTATGATCGAGGCATCACGATATCAAATAAATAAGCACCTCAACAAGGGACCGGCGCAAGAAACAGGCGGGAAGCTTGAGGACGCGCAGCCACGCCTGTGAGACCGCGCAAGTTGCTAATTGACATACATTTGCAGGGCGGGACTGGCAGGCGGCCGCGAGCTTCGGCGTTTCCAGCTAAAATCGAAGCCTTGCCCCTATTGGAAGCACCATGAAAATCGCTTTTCTTGCCGATCCGCTTTCCGGTTTCAAGATTTACAAGGACTCGACCTTCGCCATGATGCGCGAGGCGCACAAGCGCGGCCACGCGGTCTACGCCTTCGAGCAGCGCGACATGGCGCTGCAGGAAGGCGTCGTCATCGCCAACGTGGCGCGCATCTACCTGACCGGCGACGCCGAGGAGTGGTACCGCGCCGACCCGGCCGAGACGGTGCAGCTGTCGACCTTCGACGCCGTCATCGAGCGCAAGGATCCGCCCTTCGACATGGAATACGTGTACGGCACCTACCTGCTGGAACTGGCCGAGCGCCAGGGCGCGCGCGTGTTCAACCGTCCGTCGGCGATCCGCGACCACAACGAGAAGCTGTCGATCTGCCAGTTCAGCGAATTCACCTCGCCGACCCTGGTCAGCTCCAGCCTGGCCCAGCTGCGCGCCTTCCATGCCAAGCATGGCGACGTGATCTACAAGCCGCTGGACGGCATGGGCGGCGCCGGCATCTTCCGGGTGCGCGAGGACGCCATGAACCTGGGCTCGATCATCGAGACCCTGACCGACAACGGCCGCCACACCATCATGGCCCAGAAGTACATCCCGGCCATCGTCAAGGGCGACAAGCGGGTGCTGGTCATCGACGGCAAGCCGGTGCCTTTCGCGCTGGCGCGCATCCCGCAGGGCACCGAAGTGCGCGGCAACCTCGCCGCCGGCGGCGTCGGGGTGGCCCAGCCCCTGACCGAGCGCGACCGCCAGATCGCCGAGACCCTCGGCCCCGTGCTGGCCGCGCGCGGGCTGTTGCTGGTAGGATTAGACGTGATCGGCGATTTCCTGACCGAGGTGAACGTCACCAGCCCCACCTGCTTCCAGGAGATCACCGACCAGACCGGATTCGACGTGGCCGCGATGTTCATCGACGCGGTCGAGCTGCGAGCGCAGCAGGCCAGGAACAACTGACATGGTAGGCATTCTCTTGATGACCCACGCGCCGCTGGGCCAGGCATTCATCGCGGCGGTCGCGCACGTGTTCCGCGGGCCGACCGAGCGCTTCGAGGCGATCGACGTGAGCGCCGACCAGGACCTGGGCGAGGTCAACTGCCTCGCGAAGGAGGCGATCGCGCGCCTGGACGAGGGCGACGGCGTGCTGGTGATCACCGACATCAAGGGCGGCACCCCGTCCAACTGCTGCAATTCGCTGGCCGACGCGGGCCACGTGGAAATCATCGCCGGCATCAGCCTGCCCATGCTGCTGCGCGCGATCACCTACCGCCGCGACACGCTCGACGTGGTGGTGGAGATGGCCCTGGCCGGCGCCCAGAACGGCGCGGTGCGGGTGGACAACCGCATCCGGGTAGGGTCGAGCTGAAGCCGCACCGGTGCGCGCCATGGCGGACAGCGCGTACTCCTTACTAGAACAACGACATCGAGAATATGATTCAACAGGAACTTGAGATCATCAACAAGCTGGGGCTGCATGCCCGCGCTTCCGCCAAATTCACGCAGCTGGCCGCGAAGTTCCAGAGCGACGTCTGGCTGACCCGCAATGGCCGCCGCATCAACGCCAAGTCGATCATGGGCGTCATGATGCTGGCCGCCGGCAAGGGCGCCAAGGTGCTGCTGGAAGCGGATGGCCCGGACGAGCAGCAGTGCGTCACCGCGCTCGCCGGCCTGATCAACGACAAGTTCGGCGAAGGCGAGTAATGCCGCGCGAAGCGGCTGCCGCCCGCCATACGGGACCCTCGATGGCATCGTTCACGCTCCACGGCATTCCGGTATCGCGCGGGATCTCGATCGGCCGCGCGCACAAGCTCACCCCGGCCGCGCTCGACGTCAAGCACTACCTGGTGCCGGAAGAGCAGGTCGAGGCCGAAGTGCGGCGCCTGCAGGACGCCATCGCCCAGGTGCACCACGACCTGCAGGAGCTGTGGACCGACCTGCCCAAGGATGCCCCCACCGAGCTGGGCGCCTTCATCGACGTCCATGCGCTGATCCTGTCCGACCCGATGATCTCGGAGGCGCCGCTCGACATCATCCGCTCGCGCCACTACAACGCCGAATGGGCGCTGGTGACCCAGATCGACGAGCTGTCGCGCCAGTTCGACGAGATCGAGGACGAGTACCTGCGCGAGCGCAAGCACGACATCCAGCAGGTGGCCGAGCGCGTGCTCAAGATCCTGCTGGGCACCGCGCTGAGCGTGCCGCCGGTGTTCGCCGGCGAGGACCAGGCGCCGCCCCAGATGATCGTGGTGGCCCACGACATCTCGCCGGCCGACATGCTGGCCTTCCGCGACCGCGACGGCGGCCCGCGTTCCTTCATCGGCTTCGTCACCGATGTCGGCGGCCAGAACTCGCATACCGCGATCGTCGCGCGCTCGCTCGACATTCCGGCGGCGGTGGGCATGAGCCAGGCCTCGCGCCTGATCGAGCAGGACGACTGGCTCATCATCGACGGCGACGCCGG
>CAMPHU010000084.1 GCA_946886065.1 uncultured Massilia sp.
ATACGAAGGTGTGTCACTTGATGAAGGCAGCCTTCGGGTTTTGATCGCGGCGGAGCGTGCAAACTTGGGTCCCCGCCTTCGCGGGGATGACGGAGCAAACGTATGTGGCAAGCTCCAACCCGTCATTCCCGCGAAGGCGGGAACCCAAGTTTCGATGAACAGCCACTAATCAAACAGCACCCCAAAAACAAAAGGCCCCGGCATCAACCGGGGCCTTTTTGCTCGGACCAGTGCTGGACAGCCAGCCAGCGATTACTTCAGGTGATCCGAGATCAGCTTGGTCATCTCGAACATCGAGACCTGCGCCTTGCCGCCAAAGACAGCCTTCAGCTTGTCGTCGGCGTTGATCATGCGGCGGTTCGATGCGTCCTGCAGGTCCTTGGACTTGATGTAGTCCCAGACTTTCTTGGTCACTTCGGTGCGTGGCAGCGGCTTGTCGCCCACGACAGCGGCCAGGGTGGACGACGGAGTCATCTCTTTCATGAAAGCGGCGTTCGGCTTACGTGCCGCGGCCGGCTTGGCGGCGGTTGCTGCTTTTGCTGGAGCTGCTGCCTTCTTTGCTGCGGGCTTGGCCGCTGCAGCCGGCTTGGCAGCGGCTTTCTTGGCTGGCGCTGCAGTGGATTTTTTGGCTGTTGCCATCTTCGAGCCTCCTAAAACGGACACATTGGAAAGTTGCGCAATTTAACGCACGGCTTATATTGGTGGCGTTTTGCTGTTCATGCAAGTCTTTTTCGACATTTTTTCACTCTGAAACGCTCCGAAATGCGCGCCATCGCACCTACGAACGCATTTAAGGCAAAAAGCGCCGACAAAAGACGTAAAAAAACCGTGTACAGCCAGCGCCGTACACGGTTACTTTGATGCGGGCCAGGGTCAGCGCATGCCCGGCATCATGCCCTTCATCCCGCGCATCATCTTCATCAGGCCGCCACCTTTGAGCTTCTTCATCATGGTCTGCATCTGATCGTACTGGGTCAGCATGCGGTTCACTTCCTGCACCTGCACGCCCGCGCCCGCCGCGATGCGGCGCTTTCGGTTGGCCTTGATCAGCTCCGGCTTGGCGCGCTCGGCCGGGGTCATCGAGTCGATGATGCCGACCATGCGGCGCACCTGCTTCTCGGCCTGGTCCATGTTGGCGCCCGCCGCGGCTTGCTGGAACTGGGCCGGCAGCTTGTCGAGCAGGCCGGACATGCCGCCCATTTTCTTCATCTGGCTCAGCTGCGACTTGAAGTCGTTCATGTCGAAGCGGCCGCCGACCTTGATCTTGTTGGCCAGTTCGGCCGCGGCTTCGGCGTCCACGCCCTTGCGCGCTTCTTCCACCAGCGCCAGGATGTCGCCCATGCCCAGCACGCGGTTGGCCATGCGCGCCGGATCGAAGGCTTCCAGGCCGTCCAGCTTTTCGGACACGCCGGCGAACTTGATCGGCTTGCCGGTCACGTGGCGCACCGACAGCGCCGCGCCGCCGCGCGAGTCGCCATCGAGCTTGGTCAGCACGATGCCGGTCAGCGGCAGGGCGTCGTTGAAGGCCTTGGCGGTGTTGATCGCATCCTGGCCCAGCATGGCGTCGACCACGAACAGGGTCTCGACCGGCTTGACGGCGGTGTGCACCGCAGCGATCTCCTGCATCATCGCTTCGTCGATGCCCAGGCGGCCGGCGGTGTCGATGATCAGGACGTCGTGGTAGTGCTTCCTGGCCCAGTCCAGTGCATTGCGGGCGATGTCCACCGGCTTGTCGCTGGCGGTGGTCGGGAAGAAGTCGGCGCCGACCTGCTTGGTCACCGATTCGAGCTGGGCGATCGCGGCCGGACGGTAGACGTCGGCCGATACGGTCAGCACCTTCTTCTTTTTCTGCTCTTTCAGGTACTTGGCCAGCTTGCCGACGGTGGTGGTCTTGCCGACACCCTGCAGGCCGGCCATCAGGATGATCGCCGGCGGCTGCTGGGCGAAGGACAGCTGGGTGGCGTCCGGGCCGAGGTCGGCGCCCATCAGGGCGGCCAGCTCGCGCTGCACCACGCCGACCAGCGCCTGGCCGGGGCTGAGCGAACCGATGACTTCTTCGCCCAGCGCTTTTTCCTTCACTTTGGCGATGAATTCGCGCACTGCCGGCAGCGCCACGTCCGCCTCGAGCAGGGCCATGCGCACTTCGCGCAGCATCTCGGAGGTGTTCGACTCGGTCAGGCGAGCCTCGCCGCGCATCGTCTTGACGACCTTGGCAAGGCGTTGGGTCAGATTATCTAGCATGGTTACCTAATATATAAGGCGAGTTGACTCAAACCTCCATTTTACCTTGCGCATGGCTCCGCCGTTCGCATCCTGGGCTGCGGTAGCACATTTTTTCGGCAAACCTCAAATTTGTTGTCTGAGCGCAAGTTTCTCAAGCCGCCTCTCATGCACCCTCATGTTTCCACTGAGCATTTGAAGTTGAACGGAGGACAGGCATGACGAATGTGTTTCGCAAGGCCCTCGTGGCACTTTCCCTGGTGGCGGCCAGTCACGTCCAGGCCCAGGACGTGGTGCGACTCGGGAACCTCAAGCTGGCGCATTTCGGCGCCATCGCGTATATCAAGGAAATCGCCCCGGGCTGCGGCATCAAGGTCGAGGAGCGGATCTTCGCCAAGGGCCTGGACGTGATGCAGGCCATCATCGCCGGCGAGCTCGATGTCGGCAGCACCGCCTCGGAAGCCGCGATCCAGGGCCGGGCCGGCGGCGCGCCCGTGCTGGTGGTGGCCGGTTTCGCCAAGGGCGGGGCGCGCCTGGTGGCGCGGCCCGGGCTGAACATCAAGAGCGTGCTCCAGCTCAAGGGCAAGCGGGTCGGCGTGACGCGCGGCGCCATCCAGGAAGTGCTGCTGATGGCGGAACTGGCGCGCTACGGCCTGAAGGCCGAGGCCGCGCCGGGCAAGGATGTGCAGCTGGTCTACCTGTCCTACCCGGACCTGAACCAGGCCCTGCTCGGCAAGCAGATCGACGCCATGATGCAGTCCGAACCGCAGTCCTCGCAGGCGATCAACAAGGGCTTCGGGGTGGAGGTGCTCAAGCCCTACGGCACCCTGATCGGCGAGCCGGTGCGCACCCTGGTCATGACCGAGAAGTTCTACCGCGAGCGCCGTCCGCTGGCCGAGAAGTTCATGCGCTGCTTCGTCCAGGCCACGAACACCTTCATCGACAACCCGGCCCTGGCCGAGAAGTACGTGCGCGAGACGCTCTTCAAGAACCAGATCTCGCCGCAGGACTTCCGGGATGCGATCGCCAATTCGCCGTACTCCCTCGACATCACGCCCTCGCACATCCAGGTGACGACCGACATCATGGTCAAGACCGGGGTAGGACGCATGGCCAGGCCGCCGGTGGCGGCGGACTGGGTGAAGCTGGACTTGCTGGCCGCGGCCAAGAGGAGCTTGCATGTCGATTGAACGCCGCCGCCACGCACGCGCAAGGCCGCGCAACTGGAACGAGATCGGTGTCGGCCTGGTGGCGCCGGTGCTGGCCGTCGCGCTCTGGCATGCGGTGGCCCAGGCGGGGCTGGTCAACCCGCAGGTGCTGCCGGCGCCGCTGGAGGTGGCGCGCAAGTGGGTCGCCTACCTGCTGCCGCCCGAGGCCTATGGTGGACAGGGCGGCCAGGCCGGCTGGCTGGCCTGGGCGCTGTCGGGCGAACTGGTGGTCGACACCGCCAACAGCCTGTACCGGGTGGTGGTGGGCTTCGCCATCGGCGCCGGCCTGGCGCTGCCGCTCGGGCTGGCGATGGGCGCGAGCAGCGCCGTCTACGCCTGGATGAATCCCCTCGTGCAGCTGCTGCGGCCGATCCCGCCGATCGCCTACATCCCGCTGGCCATCCTGTGGTTCGGGCTGGGCAACCCGCCGGCCGTGTTCCTGATCGCGGTCGGCGCCTTCTTCCCGGTGCTGATGAACACCATCGCCGGGGTGCGCCAGGTGGACGGCATCTACCTGCGCGCCGCGCGCAACCTGGGCGCGGGCGGCCTCACGATGTTCGTGCGCGTGATCCTGCCGGCGGCGGTGCCCTACATCCTGTCGGGCGTGCGCATCGGCATCGGCACCGCCTTCATCGTCGTCATCGTCGCCGAGATGATCGCGGTGAACAGCGGGCTGGGCTTCCGCATCCTGGAGGCGCGCGAGTACTTCTGGTCCGACAAGATCATCGCCGGCATGATCAGCATCGGCCTGCTCGGCCTGGCGATCGACGTCGGCATGGACCGCTTGAACAAGCATCTGCTGCGCTGGCACCGCGGCCTGGAGCACTGACATGAACGCACCGCATATCCGCATCGATTGCGTGAACAAGGTCTTCGCCAGCGACGGCCGCGAGGTCGTGGCGCTGAAGGACATCCATCTCGACTTCCCGCGCGGGCAGTTCACCTGCCTGCTGGGGCCTTCCGGCTGCGGCAAGTCGACCCTCCTGAACGCCGTCGCCGGCTTCGCCCCGCCCAGCAGCGGCGCGATCTCGGTGGACGGGGCGCCGGTGGCCGGGCCGGGGCCGGAGCGCGGCATGGTGTTCCAGGAATACGCGCTCTTCCCCTGGATGACGGTGGCCCAGAACATCGGCTTCGGGCTGGAAATCCGGGGTGAGCCCAAGGCCCGGGTCGAGGAGACGGTCGAGCGCCTGTTGAAGATGCTGTCGCTGTTCGACTTCCGCCAGCGCTATCCCAAGGACCTGTCGGGCGGCATGCGCCAGCGGGTGGCGATCGCGCGCGTGCTGGCGCTGGATTCGCCGGTCATGCTGATGGACGAGCCCTTCGGGGCGCTGGACGCGCTCACCCGGCGCAACCTGCAGGACGAGCTGCTGCGCATCTGGGCGGAGCTCGGCAAGACCATCCTGTTCGTGACCCACAGCATCGAGGAGGCGATCTACCTGGCCGACCGGATCGTCGTGATGACCTACCGGCCGGGAACCGTGAAGCGCGACCTGCTGGTCGGGCTGCCCCGGGGGCGCGACCCGGCCGCGCCCGAGTTCAATGCGCTCAAGCGCGAGCTGGGGATGCTGGTCATGGAAGAGCAGCAGCGGCACCATACCGACGAGCTGAAGATGGCCGCCGCCGACTGAAGCCGGCCGGCGCCGGGGGTGGGCGGCACGCCACCGCCACTGGCCGATGGTGTAGACTTCCATTATGCAGAACACCCTCTTTTTCGCCGCGGCCCTGCTGTACGCGGTCTGCGCCCTGCTGCCGTCGCGCCAGGGCGCTGCCATTTCCGCCGTCACCGCGCTGGCCTGGCTGATCCACGGCGCGGCGCTCGGCCTCGACGTGGTCCTGCCGGGCAACCTGCGCGTCGGTTTCGCCGTCATGCTGTCGTCCGCGCTGTGGATTTCGGTGGCCGCCTACTGGCTGGAGAACCGCAACTTCGCCCTCGACGGCCTGCGCCGCCTGGTGATGCCGTTCGCCTTCGGCGCGACGCTGCTGCCGGTGCTGTTCCCGGGCAGCCTGATGCCGCTGGCCGGCAGGCCGGCCGCCTTCGGCTGGCACATCGCCGTGGCCGTGCTGGCCTACAGCACCCTCACCATCGCCGCCTTCCACGCCGTCCTGATGGCGCTGCAGGAAGCCCGGCTGCATACCCGCCCGGGCGGCGCCAACGCCGGCTGGCTCGGTTCGGCGCTCGACCAGCTGCCGGCCCTGCTGACCATGGAAAAGCTGCTGTTCCGCGTGATCTGGATCGGTTTCGTGCTGCTCAGCCTCACGGTCCTGTCGGGCATCGTGTTCTCGGAACAGGTATTCGGCCGTCCGATGCTGCTCGACCACAAGAGCATCTTCGCGCTGCTGTCGTGGGCCTTGTTCGCCGCGCTGCTGGCGGGGCGCAAATGGCAGGGCTGGCGCGGCAAGACGGCGCTGCGCTTTACCCTGGCGGGCTTCGCCACCCTGGCGCTGGCCTATGTCGGCAGCCGCTTCGTCCTGGAAGTCGTGTTGCACCGGGGGGTAGCATGAGCCGCATCCTGTTCTGGATCGCCCTGATCGCGCTGGTGGTCATGGCCGTGCGCAGCAAGCTGCGCGCCGCCGTCCGCCGCAGCCAGATGGAGGCGCAACAACAGCAGCGCCCGGCCCAGCCCCAACCCGCCGAGATCGAAGCCATGGCCCAGTGCGCCCACTGCGGCGTGTACTTCCCGTCCTCGGAAGCGGTGCGCGCCGACGGCCTCGATTACTGCTCGCCAGGCCACGTGCGCCTGCCGCCCCGGTAAGCCCCCGATGGCCGCCTCGAAGGTGCAGGCGCATGCGCTGTCGGCGGAGGCGCGCGTCACCTTGTGGCGCTCGCTCCAGACCTTCACGGTCACGCGCATCGTCATCGCGCTGGTGCTGCTGCTCTACCTCGGCTTCGATGTCGAGAGCGGCCGCATCAAGGCCGATCCCGTCAACGCCGAAACCTGCTTCGTCTACGCGGCGGCCGCCGTCGTGTTCGCTCTTGTGGCGGCGCGCTGGCGGCGCCGCTTCATCGTCCAGCTGGGCGTGCAGATCGCCACCGACCTGGCGGCGATCTCGCTGCTCTACCTGGCCGCCGGCGGCATGCGCAGCGGCCTGGGCATCCTGTATCTGTTCCCGCTGGCCGGCGCCGCCATCCTGGCGCCGCTGGTGCTGGCCCTGTTCTCGGCCTCGCTCGCGGCCATCTTCCTGCTGCTGGAGAGCGTGTGGCAGATCTTCATGAACGACCGCGAGCCGCCGCTGATGCAGGCCGGGATGTACGGCGCCGCCTTCTTCGCGGCCGTGCTGATGGTGAACCGGCTGGCCGCGCGCCTGCTGGGGCAGGAAGAGCTGGCGGCCCAGCGCGGCGCCGACCTGCGCATCCAGCAGGCGATCAACCAGATCGTGATCGCCGACGTCGGCGACGGCATCCTGGTGGTCGGCGACGAGGGCCGCGTCTACACCGGCAACCCGGCGGCGCGCCGCATGCTGGGGCTGGAAGACGAGGCGGAGGACTTCCTGCTGGGCGACGCCCCCGCACTGGAACCCGTGGCCCAGGCCTATGCCGGCTGGCGCGCGGCGCCGAGCGAGGAGGCGGGCTTCGTCACCATCAAGCCCTGGCACGAGCAAGGCGAGGGAAGCGGCGCTGCGGTGCGCGGCCGGCGCGACCAGCCGGTGCACCTGAAGCTGCGCTTCGCGCGCGTCGATACCGGCAGCCAGGCGGGCGGGCGCAGCGTCATCTTCATGCAGGACGTGAGCGCCATCGAGAACGAGGCGCAGCAGCTCAAGCTGGCTTCGATGGGGCGCCTGACCGCCAGCATCGCCCACGAGGTGCGCAACCCGCTGTCGGCGATCGGCCACGCCACCGCGCTGCTGGCCGAAGACCTGCACGGCCCGGCCGAAGTGCGCCTGCTGAAAATCGTGAGCGACAACGTGGCGCGCGTGAACCGCATGGTCGAGGATATCCTGCAGCTGTCGCGCAAGGCCCAGCCGCACAGCGAGCCGGTGGCGCTCAAGGCTTTCCTGGACGAGCTGAAGGCCGAATTCTGCGAAATCCATGCGCTCGACGGTGATATAGTCTGGCTGGGCAATGCCGGCGACGCCACCGTGCGTTTCGACCCGCTGCACCTGCACGAAGTGCTGCTCAACCTGCTGAACAACGCGATCCGCTACGCCAGCCGCAAGCCGGCCAGCATCCGGATCTTCCCGGCCACCGACGCGGCCGGGCGTCCCGAGCTGCACGTGCAGGACGACGGCCCCGGCATCACGCCCGAAGTGCGCGCCCACCTGTTCGAGCCCTTCTACACCACCTCGAGCAAGGGCACCGGGCTGGGACTCTACCTGGCGCGCGAGCTGTGCCTGAACAACGATGCGAAACTCGATTATGAATACCGCTTCGACCAAGCCGCGATGGGGCCGCGCAAGGCCAGCGGCCGCTTCGTCATCAGCTTTGCGCAGCCTGCCTGACGCAGATACCAAGAACAAGGAAGAGCCATGACCGCACCACGCATCCTGGTCGTCGACGACGAAGCCGACCTGCGCGAACTGCTCGAGATCACCCTGCTCAAGATGGGCCTGGACGTCGACAGCGCCGCCACCCTGCGCCAGGCGCGCAGCCTGTTCGAGGAGCACGACTATTCGCTGGTGCTGACCGACATGCGCCTGCCCGACGGGCTGGGGATCGAACTGGTGCGCGAGATCAGCGCCTCGGGCAAGGGCACGCCGGTGGCCGTCATCACCGCCTTCGGCAGCGCCGAGAACGCGGTGGTGGCGCTCAAGGCCGGCGCCTTCGACTACATCGCCAAGCCGGTGGCGCTGGATGCGCTGCGCGTGATGGTGCGCTCGGCCCTGAAGCTGTCGGAAGGCGGGGCAGGGGAGCCGGAAGCGAACGCCGGCGCCTCGCGCCTGATCGGCAATTCGCCGGCCATGCAGTCGCTGCGCGCCCAGATCGCGCGCCTGGCGCGTTCCAATGCGCCGGTGTCGATCACCGGCGAATCGGGCGCCGGTAAAGAGCTGGCCGCGCGCGAGATCCACGCGCAAAGCTCGCGCGCCGCCAAGCCCTTCGTGGCGGTGAACTGCGGCGCGATTCCCGAGACCCTGATGGAGGCCGAGTTCTTCGGCTACCGCAAGGGCGCCTTCACCGGCGCGGCGGACGAGCGCGAAGGCTTCTTCCAGGCGGCCGACGGCGGCACCCTGATGCTGGACGAGGTGGCTGACCTGCCGCTGGCGATGCAGGTCAAGCTGCTGCGCGCGATCCAGGAGCGGCGCGTGCGCAAGATCGGCGCCACCGCCGAGGAACCGGTCGACGTGCGCATCATCAGCGCCACCCACCAGGACCTGGCGCGCTGCGTCGAAACCGGCAAGTTCAGGCAAGACTTGTTCTACCGCCTGAACGTGATCGAGCTGGCGCTGCCGCCGCTGCGCGAGCGCCTGGCCGACCTCCCGGTGCTGGCCGACGCCATCCTGGCCAGGCTGGCCGGGCCGGGCAAGGCCTCGCTCGGCCCCGGCGTGCTGGATGCGCTGCGCGCGTATTCCTTCCCCGGCAACGTGCGCGAGCTGGAGAACGTGCTGGAACGGGCGCTGGCCTTCGCCAACGACGGCGTGATCGAAGTCGGCGACTTGTCGCTGAAGGCGGCGCGGCCCGGCGAGCCGGCACTGCGCGAGCCGGTGGCGCCGACCGTGGCCCCGGCCTTGCCCGTGACGCCCGAACCGGCGCCGCCTGTACCGGCGGCGGCCCCGGTGCCGGCGCCCGGACCGGTGGCCCTGGGCCCGGCGGAACTGCCCGGCAACCTGCCGGCCTACCTGGAGCAGGTGGAGCGCGACATCATCCAGCGCGCCCTGCAGCAGACCCAGTTCAATCGCACCCAGGCGGCCAGCCTGCTGGGAATCAGCGTGCGGCAGCTGCGCTACTCGATGCAAAAGCTGGAGATCAGCGCGCCGGAAGACTGAAGCAGGAGCGTACATACGGCGGGTGGGCTGGCGTGCAGCCCTAGATCTAGTGTTCCGGCTTCGCCCGCTCCTTCATTATCTTGAAATTAATCTGGTGCAAAATGCACTTCCGCAGTGCAACAACGCCCTGTTCTGATTACTCAATAGGCAGCGCAAAACACCGATGTTAGTGCTCGCTTACCGCGCACTCGGCATCTTTCGGATGACTTCAAAAGTCAAGACTCCGCACCACGATTCATCCCAAAAATTGAGAATTTATTTACTTGCCTGTATCGCAAACGAGGTACTACAATTAGTCTCATCTCAAGGCCGGACACTAGATCTAGTGGTAGTAGACAACAAGCAACTAGGTCCTCCGGCAGCCGGCAAGCGCAGCTTCCGGCCCGAATATCGATGTAACCGTTACCCTGCATATCTGGTTTGCCAGCTTAGGCCACCGGCTGGCGGGGTCTCGTTTTGCTTTTAATTTTGTCAACGGACCGCACGACGGTCACAGTGATAACAAATCGGCGGCAACGGCTGCCATCCTGGAGGCTCAATGCAAACAGCACAAGACATCTCGATCAACCCGCACGTCACCCCAGGAACGGCGGCGAACGGCGCCACGCCGGCCGACATCGTCGCGCGCGGTGACTACCGTGTCATCCGCCGCAATGGCGCCGTGGTCGCGTTCGAGCCGCACAAGATCTCGGTCGCGATG
Organism: uncultured Massilia sp.; assembly: GCA_946886065.1. Next base: position 10,048 of record CAMPHU010000084.1, read on the forward strand.
ACCAAGGCCTTCCTCGCCGTCGCCGGCGGGCAGGGCGCCGTCTCGGCCCGCATCCGCGAGCTGGTGGAACAGCTGACCAACAACGTCGTGGCCGCGCTGGTGCGCCGCCAGCCGAATGGCGGCACCTTCCACATCGAAGACGTGCAGGACCAGGTCGAGCTGTCGCTGATGCGTTCGGGCGAACACGATGTCGCGCGCGAATACGTGCTGTACCGCGCCAAGCGCATGGAAGAGCGCCGCGCCGCCAAGGAAGCCGCCGGCGGTACCGCCGTCGTCGCTCCGCAGATCCACGTGGTCGACGGCGGCGAGCGCCGTCCGCTGGACCTGAACGCCGTCTCGAGCCTGATCAACGCCGCCTGCGCCGGCCTGGAAAAGCATGTCGACGCCGATGCGATCGTCGCCGAGACCATGAAGAACCTGTACGACGGCGTGCCGGTCGAGGAACTGCACAAGTCCGCCATCCTGGCCGCTAGAGCCCTGATGGAAAAGGACCCGGCCTACAGCCAGGTGACCGCCCGCATCCTGCTGCACACCATCCGCAAGGAAGTCTTCGGCAAGGAAGTCGCGCAAGCCGCCGCCGCCGCCGAGTACATCACCTACTTCCCGAAGTACATCGCCAAGGGCATCGAGAACGAGCTGCTGGACGAAGAGCTGGGCAAGTACGACCTCGAGCGCCTGGCCAAGGCCCTGGTCGCCGACCGTGACCTGCAGTTCGGCTACATCGGCCTGCAGACCCTGTACGACCGCTACTTCCTGCACGTGCGCGACGTGCGCATCGAAATGCCGCAGGCCTTCTACATGCGCGTCGCGATGGGCCTGGCCCTGCGCGAAGCCGACCGCGAAGCGCGCGCCATCGAGTTCTACAACCTGCTGTCGTCGTTCGACTTCATGAGCTCGACCCCGACCCTGTTCAACTCGGGCACCCGCCGCTCGCAGCTGTCGTCGTGCTACCTGACCACCGTCGGCGACGACCTGGAAGGCATCTACGACGCCATCAAGGAAAACGCGCTGCTGTCGAAGTTCGCCGGCGGCCTGGGCAACGACTGGACCCCGGTCCGCGCGCTGGGTTCGCGCATCAAGGGCACCAACGGCCGTTCGCAGGGCGTGGTCCCGTTCCTGAAGGTCGTCAACGACACCGCCGTCGCGGTCAACCAGGGCGGCAAGCGCAAGGGCGCGGTCTGCGCCTACCTGGAAACCTGGCACATGGACATCGAGGAATTCCTCGACCTGCGCAAGAACACCGGCGACGACCGCCGCCGCACCCACGACATGAACACCGCGAACTGGATTCCGGACCTGTTCATGAAGCGCGTGATGGAAAAGGGCAACTGGACCCTGTTCTCGCCGTCGGAAACCCCGGACCTGCACGACCTGACCGGCAAGGCCTTCGAGCAAGCCTACGTGGCGTACGAAGCCAAGGCCGAGCGCGGCGAGATGTCCGTGTTCAAGAAGATCGAAGCGCTGGACCTGTGGCGCAAGATGCTGTCGATGCTGTTCGAGACCGGCCACCCGTGGATCACCTTCAAGGATCCGTGCAACATCCGTTCGCCGCAGCAGCACGTGGGCGTGGTGCACTCGTCGAACCTGTGCACCGAGATCACCCTGAACACCAGCGCCGACGAAATCGCCGTCTGCAACCTGGGCTCGGTGAACCTGCCGCAGCACATGAAGGGCGATGGCCTGGACCACGTCAAGCTGCAGAAGACCATCCGCACCGCGATGCGCATGCTGGACAACGTCATCGACATCAACTACTACGCTGTCGACAAGGCGCGCAACTCGAACATGCGCCACCGTCCGGTGGGCATGGGCATCATGGGTCACCAGGACTGCCTGCACATGATGCGCGTGCCGTTCGCTTCGGATAAAGCCGTCGAATTCGCCGACAAGTCGATGGAAGCCGTCTGCTACTACGCCTACCTGGCATCGACCGAGCTGGCGGAAGAGCGCGGCCGCTACGAGACCTACACCGGCTCGTTGTGGGACCGCGGCATCCTGCCGCAGGACTCGATCAAGCTGCTGGCGGAAGAGCGCGGCGGCTACCTGGAGCAGGACACCAGCGAATCGATGGACTGGAGCGTGGTGCGCAATCGCATCAAGCAGTTCGGCATGCGTAACTCGAACTGCGTGGCGATCGCCCCGACCGCGACCATCTCGAACATCATCGGCGTGTCGGCTTGCATCGAGCCGACCTTCCAGAACCTGTACGTGAAGTCGAACCTGTCGGGCGAATTCACCGAGATCAATTCGTACCTGGTGCGCGACCTGAAGGCACGCGACCTGTGGGACGAAGTGATGATCGCCGACCTGAAGTACTTCGACGGTTCGCTGAGCAAGATCGACCGCGTGCCGCAAGACCTGCGCGACATCTACGCCACCGCGTTCGAAGTCGAGCCGAAGTGGCTGGTGGAAGCCGCCTCGCGCCGCCAGAAGTGGATCGACCAGGCCCAGTCGCTGAACATCTACATGGCCGGCGCATCGGGCAAGAAGCTGGACGAGACCTACAAGCTGGCCTGGCTGCGCGGCCTGAAGACCACCTACTACCTGCGCACCATCGCCGCGACCCACATGGAGAAGTCGACCACCCGCACCGGCGCCCTGAACGCCGTGCCGGTCTCGGGCGGCCTCCAGGCCGGCCACGCCGCTCCGGCCGCCGCCGCCCCGGTGGCAGCCGCTCCGGCAGCCGCCGACGTGGTGGAAGGCGCCGCCTGCTACCTGCGTCCGGGCGACGCCGGCTTCGACGAGTGCGAAGCCTGCCAGTAATCGGCTGAATGGCACAGGCTTGCGTGATCGCAGGCCTGTGCCGCTAAAACGGCTAGCCGCGCTTGATTGGCTAGCACCTGAATTTGTACCACCGACCTCAAAACCGTCATTCCCGCGAAGGCGGGAACCCAAGTCCGCAGCACACCGCCAGCGCTTGAGTTCCACCGGAACTGACGATCACCACGAATAGTTAAGGCCCCGCCATCAAAGGAGGCCACGAAAGAAGGATTAAAGACATGCTCTCTTGGGACGACGAACCGACCAGCGCCCCGCGCGCCCCGCAAACCGCAGCCTCGGAAGGTGCAGCACCGGCCGCCGAAGTGGCGAAACGCGTCAACGCCGACGACAAGCGCATCATCAACGGCCAGACCGACGTGAACCAGCTGGTCCCGTTCAAGTACAAGTGGGCATGGGACAAGTACCTGGCCGGCTGCGCCAACCACTGGATGCCGCAGGAAGTGAACATGCAGCGCGACATCGAGCTGTGGAAGAACCCGAACGGCCTGACGGAAGACGAGCGCCGCCTGGTCAAGCGCAACCTGGGCTTCTTCGTGACCGCCGACTCGCTGGCCGCGAACAACATCGTGCTGGGCACCTACCGCCACATCACCGCGCCGGAATGCCGCCAGTACCTGCTGCGCCAGGCCTTCGAAGAGGCGATCCACACCCACGCCTACCAGTACATCGTCGAGTCGCTGGGCCTGGACGAGCGCGAGATCTTCAATGCCTACAACGAGATCGAATCGATCCACGACAAGGACCAGTTCCTGATCCCGTTCATCAACGTCCTGACCGACCCTGACTTCAAGACCGGCACCCTGGAAAACGACCAGAAGCTGCTGAAGTCGATCATCGTGTTCGCCTGCCTGATGGAAGGCCTGTTCTTCTACGTCGGCTTCACCCAGATCCTGGCGCTGGGCCGCCAGAACAAGATGACCGGCGCCGCCGAGCAGTACCAGTACATCCTGCGCGACGAGTCGATGCACGTGAACTTCGGCATCGACCTGATCAACACGATCAAGATGGAAAACCCGCAGCTGTGGACCCCGGCCTTCCGCGACGAGATCAAGGAACTGTTCCTGAAAGCCGTCGAACTGGAATACCGCTACGCCGAAGACACCATGCCGCGCGGCGTGCTGGGCCTGAACGCCCCGATGTTCAAGGGCTACCTGCGCTTCATCGCCAACCGCCGCGCCGTGCAGATCGGCCTGGATCCGCTGTTCCCGAACGAAGAGAACCCGTTCCCGTGGATGAGCGAGATGATCGACCTGAAGAAGGAGCGTAACTTCTTCGAGACCCGCGTGACCGAGTACCAGACCGGCGGTACCCTGAGCTGGGACTGACCGGCGTCCACACGCACCCCGAGAACGCCCGCCTGGCCGACGCCAGCCGGGCGTTTTTTCATGCCCGGCCGGGCGCCTGAAGAAAACGCCGATCCGGCGTACCATGTCCGATCCAGCTCTTCAGGAGGACCCGACGATGAACCCAGCGCTGAACCAGCGGATCGTGCTCGCTTCCCGCCCACAAGGCTTGCCGCGGCCGGAGAACTTCCGGATCGTCGAGGAGCCGGTTCCCGTGCCAGGCCACGGCGAGCTGCTGCTGGAAATCCTCTACCTGTCGCTCGACCCCTACATGCGCGGGCGCATGGACGACGCGAAGTCCTACGCCAGGCCGGTCGGCATCGGCGAGGTGATGGAGGGCGGCACGGTGGCGCGGGTCGCCGCGTCGCGCCACGGCGGCTTCGTGGCGGGCGACATCGTCCTGTCGCATTCGGGCTGGCAGCGCTATGCGCTCTCGAATGGCGAGAACCTGCGCAAGCTCGATCCGGCCCTGGTGCCGCCCACCACGGCGCTGGGTGTGCTGGGCATGCCGGGATTCACCGCCTGGGCCGGCATGCGGGAGATCGGCCGCCCGAAGCCCGGCGAGACGGTGGTCGTGGCCGCGGCCAGCGGCGCGGTCGGCTCGGTGGTGGGGCAGATCGCCCGCATCCGCGGCGCCCGCGCCGTGGGCATCGCCGGTGGGCCGGACAAATGCGCCTTCGTGCACGACGAGCTGGGCTTCGACGCCGTCATCGACCACCGCGCGCCCGATTTCGCCGCCAGGCTGGCGGACGCCTGCCCGCAGGGCATCGACGTGTATTTCGAGAATGTCGGCGGCAAGATCTGGGATGCGGTGTTCCCGCTCCTGAACGAATTCGCCCGCGTTCCCGTGTGCGGCCTGATCTCCCAGTACAACGCCTTGCCGCAGGCCGAACCGGGACCGGACCGCCTCGCGCTGCTGATGCGTGACGTGCTGAAGAAAAGCCTGCTGATCCGCGGATTCATCCAGCGCGAATTCGCCGACCTGCGGCCCGAGTTCCTGCGCGAGGCGGAGCAGTGGATCGCCAACGGCAAGCTGCGCTACCGGGAAGACATCGTCGACGGGCTGGAGCGTGCACCCGCAGCCTTGATCGACCTGCTGCAAGGACGCAATTTCGGCAAGCTGATCATCAAGGTGGCTGAGCACGCCGCACCTTATTCGTAGGAAGTAAAACTACATTTATGGCTAAAGTTGGTTGAATTGCCGCTTTCCTTCGTGTTACTTTACTACAAAGGATCGCTATTACAACAACCAGCTGGAGGAGCCGTGCTCAAATTCGTAGTCGCCATTTCTGCCCTGACGACCGCCCTGTGCGCCCATGCCGCGCCATACCAGATCCAGCATGTGGAACCGCTGAACTGGTGGACAGGCATGAAGCGCACCGACCTCCAGCTGATGGTGCACGGCGAGCGGATCGCCGAACTGCAGCCGAAACTTTCCTACCCCGGCGTGCGCATCGTCGGCAGCGAGCGCACCGACAACCCGAACTTCCTGTTCGTGAACCTCAAGATCGAGCGCTCGGCCAAGCCCGGCGAATTTACGCTCCAGTTCATGCGCGGCAAGGAAGCCGTGGCCAGCCATCCCTACCGGCTCGAGCAGCGCCGCCCGGGTTCGGCGCAGCGGCGCGGCTTCGATTCGACCGATGCGATCTACCTGATCATGCCGGACCGCTTCTCCAACGCGAATCCGGCCAACGACGTGGCAGGCATGCTGGAAGGTGCCGACCGCAAGCAGCCCAATGTGCGCCACGGCGGCGACCTGGCCGGCATGCAGGCGCAGCTCGACTATATCCGCGGCCTCGGCTTCACCATGATCTGGCCGACGCCGCTGCTGGAGAATAATCAGCCGGCCTACTCCTACCACGGCTATTCGCTGACCGATTACTACAAGATCGACCCGCGCTTCGGCAGCAACGAGGACTTCCGCAACTACGTAAAAGCCGCCAACGAACGCGGCATCGGCCTGATCCACGACGTGGTGCTCAACCACATCGGCACCGGCCACTGGTGGATGCAGGACATGCCGGCCAGGGACTGGATCAACCACGGCAAGACCTTCAAACCGACCAACAACCAGCACACGGTCGCCCAGGACATCCACGTGGCGCCGGAAGAGAAGGCGCGCTTCTTCGACGGCTGGTTCGTCGAGACCATGCCGGACCTGAACCAGCGCAACAAGCTGGTGGCGCGCTACCTGATCCAGAACACCCTGTGGTGGATCGAGTACGCGAACCTGGCGGGCATCCGCGAAGACACCTATTCGTATTCCGACCCGGCCTTCCTCAACGAGTGGAACCGCGCCGTGTTCGACGAATACCCGAATCTCAACATCGTCGGCGAGGAGATGGACGCGCGGCCGCACATGGTCGCCTACTGGCAGAAGGGCGTGGTCAACCGCGACGGCTACCGGTCCGAGCTGCCGACCGTCATGGACTTCCCGCTGAGCGACACCGCGCCCCTGGCCCTCACCGCGCCGGAATCCAGCGGCCAGGGCCTGATCAGGATCTACGAGATCCTGGCGGCCGACTACCTGTACGCCGATCCGATGAAGCTGATGGTCTTCCCGGATAACCACGACCGCCCGCGCATCCTGGCCCAGGTCGACAACAACATCGACCTGGCCAGGACCAACCTGATCCTGATGGCGACCACGCGCGGCATCCCGCAAGTCTTCTACGGCACCGAAGTCCTGATCGGCAGCCCCAGGCAGCGCGAGGACGGCGTGCTGCGCGCCGACATGCCGGGCGGCTGGGCGGGCGACAAGGTCAATGCCTTCACGGGCGCCGGCCTGTCCGCCAGCCAGCGCGACATGCAACAGCTGGTGCGCACCCTGTTCAACTGGCGCAAGACCAGCTCCGCGGTCAAGCACGGCAAGCTGACCCACTACCTGCCCGCCGACGGGACCTATGTCTACTTCCGCCACGACGGCAAGCAGACAGTGATGGTGGTGCTGAACAAGAACGCGGGGCCGACCCAGCTGGACCTGAAGCGTTTCGCCGGCGTGATCGGCAAGGCGCGCCAGGCGCACAACGTCCTGACCGGCGCCAGCGTGGACCTGGAGGCGCCGCTGGCCCTGCCGGCCATGACCTCGGCGGTGATCGAGTGGTAGCAGGCGGCGGACGCCGCGTGCTGGTGGCGGGCGGCGTCGGCATCGACACCATCGTGCGCGTGCCGTCGCTGCCGCTGGCGATGGCCGATTCGATCCACGTGCCGCCCGTGATCGACTACGTGGCGCACACCGGGAACGGCGTGGCCCTGGGCCTGCTCGCCCTCGGCCACCGTCCGCTGCTGCTCGACTACATCGGCGAAGATCCCCAGGCCGAACTGGTGCTGGCCCGCTACCGCGAGCGCGGCCTGGAGTTCGACTACCTGGTCCACGAGAGCGGCACCCGGCGCAGCGTCAACCTGCTGGGGCCGGACGGACGCCGGCTGTCGCTCTACGACGGCCGCCATCCGGACACGCTGCGCATGCCGCGCGCGTTCTACCTGCCGCGCATGCGCG
>CAMPHU010000085.1 GCA_946886065.1 uncultured Massilia sp.
TCAAGGAACGCCTGCCCGAGCTGCAGGCCGGCCTGCCGGCCTCGGTGCGCATGGATGTGCTCAGCGACCGCACCGCCGGCATCCGCGCCTCGGTCCACCACGTGCAGATCGAGCTGCTGCTTGCCGTGGTGCTGGTGGTGCTGGTGATCTTCGCTTTCCTGCACAGCATCCGCGCCACCGTGATCGCCAGCCTGGCGGTGCCGATCTCGCTGATCGGCACCTTCGGCATCATGTACCTGCTCGGCTACAGCCTGAACAACCTGTCGCTGATGGCCCTCACCATCGCCACCGGCTTCGTGGTCGACGACGCCATCGTCATGATCGAGAACATCGCCCGCTACATCGAGGAAGGCGAAAGGCCGATGGCCGCCGCCATCAAGGGGGCCACCCAGATCGGCTTCACCATCATTTCGCTGACGGTCTCGCTGATCGCGGTGCTGATTCCGCTGCTGTTCATGGGCGACGTGGTCGGCCGCCTGTTCCGCGAGTTCGCGGTGACCCTGGCGATCACGATCCTGATCTCGGCCGTGGTGTCGCTGACCCTGGTGCCGATGATGTCGGCGCGCTGGCTGCGCGCCCGCGAGGACGAGCATCCGGGCCGCCTGGCGCAGAAGACCCAGGCCTTCTTCGACCGGGTCATCCAGCGCTACGACGTGGCGCTGGGCTGGGTGCTGGCGCGCCAGGGCCTGACCCTGTTCGTGGCGCTCGGCACCCTGGTGCTGACCGCACTGCTGTGGGCCGTGATCCCGAAAGGCCTGTTCCCGACCCAGGACACCGGCCAGCTCCAGGCGCGCCTGGAGACCCGCCAGTCGATCTCCTACCGCGACATGGCCCAGCTCCAGCAGGCCGCCGCGCGCGAGATCCTGCGCGACCCGGAAGTCGCCTCGCTCAGCTCCTACGTGGGCGTGGACGCGGCCAACAACACCATGCTCCACACCGGGACCATGCTGATCAACCTGAAGGCCGACCGCGGCGACCAGGAAGAGACCATCGAACGCCTGCGCGGCCGCGTGGCCAAGGTGGCCGGCGTGACTCTCTACCTGCAGCCGACCCAGGACCTGACCATCGACGCCGAGAGCGGCCCGACCCAGTACCGCCTGTCGATCGAAGGCGCCGACAGCGCCACCGTCAACCAGTGGGCGCACAAGCTGGTGGAGAAGATGCGCACCCTGGAGCAACTGCGCAACGCCACCACCGACGCCGGCGCGCTAGGGGCGGCGGCCTTCATCGACATCGACCGCGACACCGCCTCGCGCCTGGGCATCACCGCCGCCTCCATCGACGACGCCCTGTACAGCGCCTTCGGGCAGCGCATCGTCTCGACGATCTTCACCGAGACCAACCAGTACAGGGTCATCCTTGAAGCGGAGCAGGACCAGGCCATGTCCCTGGACAGCCTGGCCAACCTGCAGCTGCGCACCAGCTCCGGCCAGCCGACGCCGCTGGCGGCGGTCGCCACCATCACCGAGCGCGCGGCGCCGCTGCAGGTCACCCACGTGGCCCAGTACCCGGCGGCCACGGTCGGCTTCGACACCGCGTCCGGCGTCTCGCTGGGCCAGGCCGTGGACGCCATCCGCGCCGCCGCCGAGGACATCAGGATGCCCGCTTCGGTGTCGATGACCTTCCTGGGCGCCTCCGGCGCCTACCAGGCCTCGCTGTCCAACCAGCTGTGGCTGATCCTGGCGGCCGTGGTCTGCGTCTACATCGTGCTGGGCGTGCTGTACGAGAGCTACATCCACCCGCTGACCATCCTGTCGACCCTGCCGTCGGCGGGCGTGGGCGCGCTGCTGGCGCTGTGGGTGACGGGGCAGGGGCTGGGCGTGATCGGCATCATCGGCATCATCCTCCTGATCGGCATCGTCAAGAAGAACGCCATCATGATGATCGACTTCGCCATCGAGGCCGAGCGCGACGAGGGCAAGACGCCCCTGGACGCGATCCGCCAGGCCGCGCTGCTGCGCTTCCGCCCGATCCTGATGACCACCCTGGCCGCGCTGTTCGCCGCGATTCCGCTGATGCTAGGCTGGGGCGAGGGCGCCGAGCTGCGCCGGCCGCTGGGCCTGGCCATCTTCGGCGGCCTGATCGTCAGCCAGCTGCTGACCCTGTTCACCACGCCGGTGATCTACCTGGCCTTCGACCGCCTTGCCCGCCGGCGGACGGGCAAGGCACCCCATCAACCCAAGGAGGCCGGCGCATGAACCTGTCGCGCCCCTTCGTCGAGCGCCCGATCGCGACCGTCCTGCTGACCCTGGGGCTGGCGCTGGCCGGCATCGCCGCCTTCTTCGTGCTGCCGGTGTCGCCGCTGCCGCAGGTCGACTACCCGACCATCTCGGTATCGGCCTCGCTGCCGGGCGCCAGCCCGGAGACCATGGCCTCGAGCGTGGCCACGCCGCTGGAGCGGCGGCTCGGCACCATCGCCGGCGTCAACGAAATGACGTCCAGCAGCAGCACCGGCTCGACCCGGGTCAGCCTGCAGTTCGACCTGAACCGCAAGATCGACGCCGCCGCGCGCGAGGTCCAGGCCGCGATCAACGCCGCCCGCGTCGACCTGCCGGCCACGCTGCGCAACAACCCGACCTACCGCAAGGCCAATCCTTCCGACGCCCCGGTCATCATCCTGGCGCTGACCTCGAAGACACGCACGCCGGGCCAGATCTACGAATCGGTGTCCAATATCGTGCAGCAGCGCCTGGCCCAGGTGAAGGGCGTGGGCGAGGTCGAGATCGGCGGCGGCTCGCTGCCGGCGGTGCGGGTCGAACTGCTGCCGTATGCGCTCAACCGCTACGGCGTGTCGGCCGAGGACGTGCGCGCCGCCATCCAGGCCAGCAATCCGAACCGCCCCAAGGGCGTCATCGAAGGCGGCGGCACCCGCTTCCAGATCTATTCGCAGCCGGCCATGACGGGCAACGGCCGCAGCGCCGCCGACTACCGCGACCTGGTGGTCGCCTGGCGCGATGGCGCCGCGATCCGCCTGCGCGACGTGGCCGAGGTCATCGACGGCCCGGAAAACATCAACACCCTCGGCCTGTTCAACGGCCAGCCCGCGGTGATCGTGCTGGTCACGCGCCAGCCGGACGCGAACGTGATCGAGACCGTGGACGGCGTGCGCGCGCTGCTGCCGTCGCTGCAGGCCCAGCTGCCCGGCGACGTGACCCTGCAGGTGGCGTCGGACCGCACCAACTCCATCCGCGCCTCGCTGCACGAGATCGAGTTCACCCTGGTGCTGTCGATCCTGCTGGTGGTGCTGGTGGTGAGCGTGTTCCTGCGCAGCGTGCGCGCCACCTTGGTGCCGGCGGTGGCCACCATCGTCTCGCTGCTGGGGACCTTCGGCGTCATGCATCTGCTCGGCTTCTCGCTCAACAACCTGTCGCTGATGGCGCTGACGGTGGCCACCGGCTTCGTGGTCGACGACGCCATCGTGGTGCTGGAGAACACCAGCCGCCACATCGAGCAGGGCATGGACCGCATGAAGGCCGCGCTGCTGGGGGCGCGCGAAGTCGGCTTCACCGTGCTGTCGATTTCGCTGTCGCTGGTGGCGGTCTTCATTCCCCTGCTGTTCATGGGCGGGCAGGTGGGGCGGCTGTTCCGCGAGTTCGCCGTGACCCTGTCGGCGGCGGTGATGATCTCGCTGGTGATTTCGCTGACCACGACGCCGATGATGTGCGCCTGGCTGCTGCGCCGCAATGAGAAGGAGCGCAAGCAGGGCCGCCTGGCGCGCTGGTTCGCGCAGTTGTCAGAGCGGGGTTTCGGGCGCGTGCTGCGCGCCTACGAGCATTCGCTCGACTGGGCGCTGGACAGCAAGCTGCTGGTGATGTTCAGCCTGGTGTTCGTGATCGGCCTGAACGTCTACCTGTTCGCCGCCGCGCCCAAGGGCTTCTTCCCGCAGCAGGACACGGGCCAGATCAGCGGCGGCATCCGCGCCGACCAGAGCATCTCCTTCCAGGCGATGCAGGCCAAGATGCGCCAGCTGGTGAACATCATCAAGCGCGACCCGGCGGTGGACACCGTGGTCGGCTTCACCGGCGGCGGGCGCGCGGGCGGCGGCTTCATGTTCATCAACCTCAAGCCGGCCGACGAACGCAGCGAGGCGGGGCAGGCCGTGATCGCCCGCCTGCGTCCGCAGCTGGCGCGGGTGACCGGCGTGTCCCTGTTCCTGAACCCGGTGCAGGACCTGCGCATGGGCGGGCGCTCCAGCAACTCGACCTACCAGTACACCCTCAAGAGCGACAACGCGGCCGACCTCAAGCTGTGGGCGGGCAAGCTGGCCGAATCGATGAAGCGCCAGCCGGCCCTGGTGGACGTGGACACCGACCAGGCCGAGAACGGCGTCGAGACCTTCGTCTCCATCGACAAGGAGACGGCGGCGCGCATGGGCATCAGCACGCGCGACGTCACCAATGCCCTGTACAACGCCTTCGGCCAGCGCCAGGTCGCCAACATCTACGACGAGTTGAACCAGTACCACGTGGTGATGGGGGTGGCCCAGCGCTATGCGCAGTCGCCCGAGGCCCTGCGCGACGTGTACGTGCCCGCCAGGGCCGCTACAGCGTCCACGCCGGCGAACCCGACCGCCGCGCGCGACCCGTCCAGCGGCCAGGCACTCGGCGCCAGCGCCACCACCATGGTCCCGCTGATGGCCCTGGCCCGCTTCGATGAAAGCTCCACGCCCACCTCGGTCAATCACCAGGATGGCGAGCTGGCCACCACCGTCTCGTTCAACCTGGCCGAAGGCGCCAACCTGGAGGAGGGGCAGGCGGCGGTGCGCCAGGCCGAAGCCGACATCGGCATGCCGACCAATGTGCGCGGCAGCTTCCAGGGCACGGCCCGGGCGGCGCAGGAATCGAACAAGGAGCAGCCCTTCCTGATCGCGGCGGCGATCATCGTCATCTACATCGTGCTCGGCATCCTGTACGAGAGCCTGGTGCACCCGGTGACCGTGCTCTCGACCTTGCCCTCGGCCGGCGTCGGCGCCGTGCTGGCCCTGCTGCTGTTCAAGATGGAGTTCTCGATCATCGCCCTGATCGGGGTCTTCCTCCTGATCGGCATCGTCAAGAAGAACGCCATCCTGATCATCGACTTCGCGCTCGAGGCCGAACGGGCGCGCGGCCTGACGGCGCTTGAAGCGGTGCGCGAAGCCTGCCTGCTGCGCTTCCGGCCGATCCTGATGACGACCCTGGCGGCGGCCCTGGGCGCGCTGCCGCTGGCGATCGGCTTCGGCGAAGGCTCCGAGCTGCGCCGCCCGCTGGGCGTGGCCATCATCGGCGGCCTGATCGCCAGCCAGGTCCTGACCCTGTTGACCACGCCCGTGGTCTACGTCCTGCTCGACAAGCTGCGCAGCAAGAGCCCATCGGAGCGCGAGCTGACCCGGCACCCCCTCGACGGCGAGGACGGTCCCTCCCTAGCCAAACCATGAGCCCTATGCGAAACAAACCCGTTTTCCGCCTCTTGCCCCTGACCCTGACCGTGACCGTAGCCCTGCTTGCAGCCGGTTGCGCCGTCGGCCCCGCCTACCAGCGCCCGAGCACGCCGGAACCCGCCGCCTTCAAGGAAGCCCAGGGATGGGTGCCCGCCGCGCCCGGCGACGCCCTGGAGCGCGGGCAGTGGTGGCAGCTGTTCGGCGACGCGGAACTGGACCGCCTGGCCGGCGAAGCCGCGCGCGCCAACCAGGAAGTGGCGGCCGCGGTGGCGAATTATGCCCAGGCCCGGGCCGTGGTCGCCCAGCAGCGCGCCTCCCTGTTCCCGGTGGTGTCGCTCGGCGCCGGCGCCGACCGGGCAGGGGGCGGCGAGCGCTCGCCGTCGAACCAGTACCGGGTGTCGATCGGCGGCAGCTGGGAGCCCGACCTGTTCGGCCGCCTGCGCAACTCCGTCACCAGCGCCCAGGCCGGCGCCGCCGCCACGGCCGCCGACCTGGCCAACGTGCGGCTGGCGGTGCAGGGCGAGCTGGCCAGCAACTACTTCGCGCTGCGCCAGCTGGACGCCCAGCGCGCGCTCCTGGGCACCACGGTCGAGGGCTACCAGCGGGTGCTGCAGATCACCCAGAACCGTTTCAATGCCGGCATCGCCGCCAAGTCCGACGTGCTCCAGGCCCAGACCCAGCTGGCGAACGCCCGCAACGATGAACTCGGCCTGGCGCGCCAGCGCGCCCAGCTGGAGCACGCGATCGCCGTCCTGGTGGGCCGGGCGCCGAGCGAGTTTGCGCTGGCGCCCGCGCCCTGGACCGTGTCGGTTCCCGAGGTGCCGGTCGGGGTGCCGTCGACCCTGCTGCAGCGCCGCCCCGACATCGCCGCCGCCGAGCGCGACGTGGCGGCCGCGAACGCCGGGATCGGCGTGGCCCGTTCCGCATACTTCCCCAACATCGGCCTGAGCGCTTCCTACGGCGGCGCGGCCAGCCGGGTAGGGGATTTGTTCTCCGCCTCCGCGGCGGCCTGGTCCTTCGGCCTGTCGGCCGCCCAGACCCTGTTCAACGCCGGCGCCACCCGCGCGGGCGTCCAGGGCGCCGAGGCGCGCCACCAGGCGGCCGTGGCGCGCTACCGGCAGACGGTGCTCGACGCCTTCGCCGACGTCGAGAACCAGCTCTCGGCCACCCGCGTGCTGGCCCAGCAGCAGGAGCTGCGGCGCCAGGCGGCCGAGGCGGCCAACCTGGTCGAGGAACAGATGCTGAACCGCTACAAGGCCGGGCAGGTGAGCTATACCGAGGTGGTGCAGGCGCAGGTGACGGCCTTGTCGGCCCGGCGCGCCCTGGTCCAGGTGCAGGCGGATCGCCAGACGGCGGCGGTGGCGCTGATCCAGGCGCTGGGCGGCGGATGGCGGGCCGATTCCGGTCAATGAGGCGCCGGTCACGCAGTTGATGCCACGGACGGCGGGACGGCGTAGACTATTGCCGACGCTTGGATCACGTCGAACTGGAAGTTTCCGTGCGGAAAGAATACAATCGACTCGTTTGCTGACGCAGAGCCACCGCTATGAAAAAATGGATTGGCCGCCTATTGAGCGGCTCGGAAAAAGAAGAGCAAGCTCCGGAAGACACGGAAGAGATGCTCGACGACGAGGATGAGCAGGACGTCGAGCTTCGTTCCCTGAACAAGGAGGTCGACGCGACCTATTACCGCTGGCTGACGGCGGCGGCCGGCTATGACGCGTCCACGGAGCTCCAGACCCGCATCCTGGATGGCGTGCGCATGCTGGTCCATGACCCGGGCAGCGCCGCCGAGCTGGTGCCGCGCGTGCCGGAACTGATTCCGAAGCTGCTGCGCGGCCTGATGGACGAGAATTTCTCGACCACGGAGCTGTCGCGCGAGCTGTCGGCGGACCCGGTGCTGGTGGCCGAAGTGATCCGCGAATCCAACAGCGCCTATTACAAGCCGCTCACGCCGATCAAGACCCTGGAAGCGGCCGTCATGATGCTGGGCCTGAACGGCGTGCGCATGCTGCTGGCGCGCGTGGCCCTGCGCCCGCTGGTGAAGATGCAGGTGGAAGGCTTCGCCCGCCACGCCTTGCCGATCGTCTGGAGCCAGTCCGAGAAATGCGCCTTCGCGGCCAGCATGCTGGCGCCGGGGATGTCGGCCAGCGTGTTCGAATCCTACCTGGCGGGCCTGATGCAGAACGTCGGGCTGATCGTGGCCTTCCGCATGGCCGACCGCCACTGCGAGGGCGGCCGCATGCCGGGGTCCAGCGAATTCGGCCTGCGCCTGCTGAACATCAGCCGCCAGCTGTCGGCCGTCATCGCCGCGCACTGGAACTTCCCGCAGGAGGTGGCCGACGCCATCGCCCACGCCGGCAAGCCGGATACCCCGCTGGCGGAGGCGCTCGCGCATGGCGACCGCGTCTCCAAGCTGCGCCTGCTGATCGACGCCAACGTGATCCCGGAGGACGATCCCTTCGTGACCGAGGGCCTCGACAACTTCCAGCGCCGCTGCCTGGGCAAGCTGGGCGACCTGGACGCCTGATTCCTTAGCAGTAAGACCGTCGCTCCGGCCTTCGCCGGGGCGACGGCCTTATGCTGCCGGACGCTCACCTGGAGACCGCATGAAACCGACCGCCGCGCTGCTGGCGCTATCCCTCATGTCCACCACGGCTTCTGCCGCGCCGCTGGCGCCGGAGCGCGCCGCCGCCCTGACGCGGCAACTGGAAGCGATCATGAAGGATCCGGCCATGCCGCTCCCCGGCCTGTCGGTGGTGGCGATCCGCGCGGGCGAGGTCGTCTACAGCAGGCAGCTGGGCAGCAAGCGCCTGGCGACCGGCGACGCGCCGGCCAGGCCGATGGATGCCGCCACCATGTTCCGCATCGCCTCCCTCTCCAAGCTGGTGACGGCGATCGGCGCAATGAAGCTGGTCGAGCAGGGCCGCCTGGCGCTGGACGCGGACGTCAGCGATTATCTCGGCTACCGGCTGCGCAATCCTCACTTCCCCGACCATCCGATCAGCTTGCGCATGCTGATGACGCATACCTCCTCGTTGCGCGACGAGGGCGGCTTCAAGTGGGACCCGGCGGTCGACCTGCGCGACGTGCTGGTCCCCGGCGGCCGGCACTACGGCAAGGGCGAGGCCTGGTCGGCGAAGGCGGCTCCGGGCGCCTTTTTCGAGTATGTCAACTTCAACTCGGGCGTCATCGCCACCGTCATGGAGCGCGCCGGCAGCGAGCGCTTCGACCGCCTGATGCGCAAGCTGGTCTTCGACCCGATGGGGCTGAAGGCCGGCTTCTACCTCGCCGACTTCGCGCCCGCCAGCATCGACGATGTGGCGACCCTGTACCGCAAGCGCGAAAAGGACGGCGAGGAGAAGTGGGCCCCGCACGGCCCCTGGATCGCCCAATCCGACGATTTCGGCGCGGCGCCGCCCGTCGCGCCTTCCGGCCTGGACAAGTACGTGACCGGCACCAACGGCACCCTGTTCGGGCCGCAGGGCAGCCTGCGCATCTCGGCCAATGAACTGGCGGCGATCATGCTGATGCTGATGAACGAAGGCCGCCATGGCGGCCGCCAGATCCTCCAGCCCGGCACCGTCGCCACGATGTTGAGCCGGCAGTGGACGCTGGGCGCGAAAGGCGCGAACGGCAGCGGCGACAGCGACAACTTCCGCGGCCTGTACCACGCCTGGGGACTGGGCAACCAGCACTTCCTCGACCTCAGCAGGGTCGAGGATGGACGCGCCAGCGGCGACCGCCTGGTCGAAGGCGGCGGTTTCAAGGGAGTGGGGCACCTGGGCTGGTCGTGGGGATTGAATGCGCTGTTCGTTTTCGATCCGCGGACGAAGGACGGGATGATCTACGTGAGCAGCGGGGTGGGCGCGAATCCCGAGCTGCAGCCGGGCCGCTTCTCGTCGGAGGCGCGCTTCCAGGAGCGCATCACCGATGCTTTGTACCAGGGAGCGATCCGCGCGCAATGATGCGGCTTGAATATTTTTAAAAAAAACGGGCGCACGCTCCGGGCTTGCGGCAGAATACGCATCCCTTATCGTTTTTGCACTGTGCCCGCACCTCCCGATGCTTCGCCCGACCGCCGCCGCACTGTTCCTCGCCACCTGTTCCGCCCACGCCCAGACCACCCCTGAACCCGCGCCAAAGGCGAAGCAGCCAGCCGAGATCCAGACCGTCGAGGTCAAGGCCAGCACATCCTCCTACGATCCGCGTCGCGACGATACCGCCAGCAAGATCGTCGTCACGAACGAGGAGATCCGGCGCTACGGCGACACCTCGGTCCTCGACGTGTTCAAGCGCCTGCCCGGGATCACGGTCAGCGGCGCCGCGGGGCGCAGCGGCGGCGAGATCCGCATGCGCGGCCTGGGCAGCGGCTACACGCAGATCCTGATCAACGGCGAACGGGCTCCCGCCGGCTTCTCCATCGACGAGCTGTCTCCCGACGCCATCGAGCGCATCGAGATCCTGCGCGCGGCGAGCGCCGAGTTCTCGACCCAGTCGATCGCCGGCACCATCAACATCGTGCTGAAGAAGGCGATCCAGAAAGCGCAGCGCGAACTGAAGCTGGGCATCGGCAAGAGCAGCGACGCCAGCAACCCCAACGCCAGCCTGCAGCTCTCCGACCGCGCCGGCAAAATGTCGTATTCGCTGAATGCCAGCGCCTGGCGGTTCCACTTCGACCGCCCGTCGCCGGCGGAAGAAACCGCGGCCGCGCCGGACGGCCGGCCGACGCTGCAGCGCCGCACCGTCCAGCGCGACGAGGGCAGTCCCTACGGATTGAACCTGACCCCGCGCATCAACTGGAACCTGGAGGATGGCGATACGCTTACCTGGCAATCGCTGGTGAACCACAACCGCAACCAGTACCACGGCCACGCCGTCACCGAAACGCTGCTCGGCGCCCGGCCGCCGTACGACACGCGCGACATGCGCTCGACCGGCCGCAACACGATTGCGCGCACGGACCTCAACTGGGTGCGCAAACTCGGCGACGGGGCCAAGCTCGACCTCAAGCTGGGCGCGAACGGCGTACGCAGCAAGGGCCTCTGGCGCGAGCACGACGACAGCGGCGGCGTGCTGGCGCGCGATTCCACCGTGTGGAGCGCGACCCGGGAGCGGGGCCTGTCCAGCACCGGCAAACTGTCCATGCCCTTGGGGACCGGCCATGCGCTGGCGATGGGCTGGGATGGCGGCACCAGCCTGCGCGACGACACGCGCATCGAACACGAGGTATTCCCGCCCACGGGCCGCGTCGTCGAACCCAACGAAGCCTATGAAGCCCGCGTCAGGCGCCTGGCGCTGTTCGCCCAGGACGAATGGAACCTGACGCCGCGCTGGTCGATGTACGCCGGCCTGCGCTGGGAAGGCATCGATACCACCAGCGAAGGCAATACCTTCGCCACGGTCAGCCGGCGCAGCAGCGTGTGGAGCCCGCTGGCCCAGACCCTGTACAAGCTGCCGGACAGCCGCGACCAGCTGCGCCTGGCGCTGACCCGCACCTACAAGGCGCCGGCCGCGAGCAGCCTGATTCCGCGCCGCTTCACCACGCCCAACAACAGCCAGACCGAGCCCGATTTCCGCGGCAATCCCGACCTCAAGCCGGAACTGGCCACCGGCATCGACGCCTCCTACGAGCACTACTGGGCCGAGAAGGCGCTACTGAGCGCGAGCGTCTCGGTGCGCCGCATCGGCGACTTCACGCGCCAGGGCCTGATTCTGGAGAACGGACGCTGGATCCAGACGCCGGTCAACGACGGCAAGGCGGTCACGCGCAGCCTGGAGCTGGAGGCGAAGTTCCCGCTGTCGGCGGTGATGAAGGAAGCGCTAGACCTCGACCTGCGCGCCAGCGTGGCGCGCAACTGGTCGCGGGTTGACGCGGTGCCGGGGCCGGACAACCGGCTCGACCAGCAGACGCCCGTAGCGGCTACCCTGGGCGTGGACTACAAGACGCCCGGCGGCAAGTTCTCGGCAGGCTCCAGCTTCGCCTTCAAGAGCGGCGGGCCGGTGCGCATCAATCTCAACCAGCTGGGCTACCAGAGCGTGCGCCGCGACCTCGACGTCTACGCGCTGTGGAAATTCAATCCGCAGTACCAGCTGCGCGTGGCCTTGTCGAACCTGCTGGCGCAGGACTACATCTCCGACGCGCGCTACCTCGACGCCAGCGGCACCCTGCGCCGCACGGCGATCTTCCCTGGGGCCACGATGGCGCGGGTGACGCTCGAGACGCGGTTTTGACGCTTCGGGCCAGATGAAAAGGAAAGTGCAGTGACAGCGCGAATCTCCCCCGAGCCGGACCATTTCGCCACCTGTCCCGTCAAGGGCAAGATCCTCGACTATTACGCCGGGACGTTCGAAGCGGTATTCGTGCTGTTTCATCCGTTTATCCGTCCCGTTTCCATATCGGTAGACGGCTACAAGACGGAGACTTTCCAGGTCAGGGCAAGCCTGGCGGCGACTTGCCAAGCAGTCGCCTGGGCGGAAGTCTCGGGATTGACGGGCCTTCCGTCGTATTCGGCAATCGACATCGGTTTGCGCACGAGCATTGGAGCGTTGAATCAGCAGGCGGCGAGTCCGCAGTTCGCCGAAGCACTGGAACTTCTGGAGCAGCGTCATGGTATCGTGGCCCCCTGCGAAGGACGTTTTTCAGACCTGCTGCATGACCTGATCCTGGATGGATTTCAGCGTGTCGGGCACCAATGGGCCTGGGTGGGAGACGAATTCGGCACGCAACGCACGCTGTACTGGATTGATGATCTGAAAACAGGCGACCGGGAGCTTACCGATGGCACCCAAAGCATCTTCGCCGCGGACAAGAGCTTGTTGTACACGACACATTGGGACAGCCATTTCTCCTTCTTGTGCGGCTCGCAGTCCGTGCTTGAAACGCTCGTAAACTGGCTGAGCCTTGAAGGATTTTTCTGCACTCCGGACACTGGCATCGACTGGAGCCTGGCAGAGCTGCGTTGAGTGCCTGTTTCTCGCCGTCCCCACACGGGGGCGATGCCCGCAGTCCTCGATCGTGCTGGAGACGAAATGGCGAACGACTGGAAGGCGTTGAAAGCGTGCGGTAAGTGTGGAGCGAAAACATTTCGGCCGGTCCGTATGACCGTCGCCGCTTTTATGAGAAGTTCCATCGGGTGCCGCCAGTGCGGAGAGCGATGGCAAGTACAGCTGTCCCGGGGATGGATCGTCGTCAACCTGCTGTGGCTGGTCATCATATGCCCGCTCGGCTTTTATACGGCCATCTTTACATTCAGGGTGTGGCCGCTTGTTCTGGCGTGGGGTGGACTTGCGCTCCTGTTTTTCCATGCGTCTCAAAGGGCTACCCTGCGCAAGCAGTTTGACCTGGATCGCTAGCCAGGGAGAAGAGGGCATACCGACAGGGGCAGTCCGGCAGCACGCCACCGGCAGCGACTTGGCAGTCTGTCAATACGCCAGAAAACCACCGCACCCCAACTCAACAAGGCTATACTCCCGCATTGTTTTTTTCATCCAGGGGTTCACCTTGTTCAAATCCATCGTCCTGCCTGTTGCCCTGTTGGGCGCGGCCACCGTGGCGGTCGCCGACGAAGGCCAATGGCAACCGCACCAGCTGCCGCAGCTGAAATCCGAACTCAAGCGCATCGGCATCGCCATGCCGGCCGAGAAGCTGGCCGACCTGACCAAGCACCCGATGAGCGCCATCGTGTCGCTGGGCGGCTGCTCGGCGTCCTTCGTGTCGCCCGACGGCCTGGTGGTCACCAACCACCACTGCGCCTACGGCGCCATCCAGCGCAACTCGACCCCTGAAAAGAACTACATCGTCAACGGCTTCCTGGCCAAGACCCGCGCCGAGGAGCTGCCGGGCGGCCCGAATACGCTGGTGTACGTGACCGAGAAGGTCGAGAACGTCACAGACCGCGTGCTCAAGGGCCTGTCGCCGAGCATGTCCGGCCGCGAGCGCCACGAGCTGGTCGAATCGCGCATCAAGGGCCTGATCGCCGAATGCGAGACCGACAAATCGGTCCGCTGCTCGGTGCCGGCCTTCCACCGCGGCCTGGAGTACTACCGCATCAAGCAGCTGATGATCCGCGACGTGCGCCTGGTGTACGCGCCGTCCGACCGCATCGGCAACTTCGGCGGCGACATCGACAATTACGAATGGCCGCGCCAGACCGGCGACTATTCCTTCCTGCGCGCCTATGTGGGCAAGGACGGCCGCCCGGCCGATCCCTCGCCGGACAACGTGCCGTATAAATCGAAGGACTTCCTGGTGGTCTCGGCCGAGGGCCTGAAGGCGGGCGATCCGATCCTGCTGGCCGGCTACCCGGGCCGCACCAGCCGCTACAAGCTGCCGTCGGAAATCCGCTTCGCGCGCGACGTCGACTTCCCGGCCAAGGTGGCCAGCATCACCGCCGACCTGTCCGTGATCGCCGCGGCCACCATGGGCAACCCGGCCTGGAACGTGCGCTACGCGAGCGTCGACAAGAGCCTGAACAACGTGCTCAAGAAGACCCAGGGCCTGCTCGACGGCTTCGCGCGCAAGGACATCGCGGCCATCAAGGACGTACAGGACGCCGAATTCCGCGCCTGGCACAAGCAGAACGGCAACGGCGCCAGGAACCTGCTGGCCGAACTGGATGGTGTGATCGCCGCCGACATGGCGCAGTCGCGCCAGGAAGCCGCCTGGCTTGAGGCTACCCACAGCGACCTGCTCAAGAGCGCGCGCACCCTGTACCGCCTGGCGCTGGAGCGCCAGAAGCCGGACGCCCAGCGCGAAAGCGGCTACCAGGAGCGCGACCTGTCCTTCATCAAGGCGCGCCTGACCCGCCTGGAACAGTCCTTCGTGGCCCAGGTCGACGAGGCACGCTACGGCGCGGCGCTGCAACGCTACGCGCGCATCGACGCCAAGGTCCGTCCGCAAGGCCTCGACGCGCTGCTGCCGGCCCCTGGCGCGCTGAACGCCATGTACAAGGCCAGCGAGCTGTCCGACACCGCCAAGCGCCTGGCCTGGATCGGCAAGGACCCGGAAGCCTTCCGCAAATCGGGCGACCCCTTCATCCAGCTGGCCGTGCGCCTGCACGAGACCGGCATGGCGCTGGAAAACAACCGCAACGAGATCGACGGCGACCTCGAACGCGTGATCCCCCAGTACATGACGGCCGTGATCGCCTGGAAGAAGTCGCAGGGCAAGCCGGTCTATCCGGACGCGAACTCGACCCTGCGCGTGACCTACGGCACCGTGGCGCCGTACGCGCCGCGCGACGGCCTGGTCAAGGGCCCGTTCACCACCGTCGAAGGCATCACCGAGAAAGCCACCAACAAGGATCCGTTCATCGTCCCGGCAGTCCTGACCGACGCCATCAAGGCCAAGCGCTACGGCGTGTTCAAGGATCCGGTGCTGAACACCGTGCCCGTGAACTTCCTGTCGAGCGCCGACACCACCGGCGGCAACTCGGGTTCGGCCGTGATGAACAAGCGCGGCGAACTGGTCGGCCTGAACTTCGATTCGACCTACGAATCGATCACCAAGGACTGGTACTTCGACAGCGCCATCACGCGCGCGATCCACGTCGATATCCGCTACATGCTGTGGGTGATGAAGGAAGTGGACAAGGCCGACAACCTGCTCAAGGAAATGACGATCAAGTACCCGAAGAAGTGATCGGGCGACCAGCCTGACGGGGCCGCGGCGACATTCGCCGCGGCCTTTTTGCTTCTCGACCGCGCTGCCTTTACACTCCACCGCATGAACGACACGCTTCAACTCGGCCCGCTGGCCACCACGCCGCTGGAACTGATCTCCTTCCTCCTCGCGGTCACGACCGTCGTGCTCAACATCCGCCAGAAGCACTGGGCCTGGCTGTTCTCGATCGCGTCCTCGGCGACCTACGCGGCCGTGTTTTTCGAGGCGCGCCTGTACGGCGACATGGGCCTGCAGTTCGTGTTCATCGCGGCCTCGGTGTGGGGCTGGTACCAGTGGCTCCACGGGGAGGGCAGCGCACCGCTGGTGGTCACGCGCCTGGGCCGCAAGGGCTGGGCCTGGTCACTGCTCGGCTGGCTGGTCGGCTTCCTGCTGCTGTCGAGCTTCCTGGATCACCTGACCGACACCGACGTGCCGCACGCGGACGGCTTCCTCACCGCCGGCAGCCTGGTGGGCCAGCTCCTGCTGGGCCGCAAGAAGGTCGAGAACTGGCATGTCTGGATCGTGGTCGACATCCTGTACGTCGGGCTCTATGTCTACAAGGGCCTGATCCTGACCGCCTTCCTGTACGCCGTGTTCGTGCTGCTGGCCTGGACCGGCCTGCGCGCCTGGGGCAATATCGCGCGGAGGGACGCATGAGTCCCGTCGTGCGCGTGGCGATCCTGGGCGCCGAGTCGTCCGGCAAGTCGACCCTGGCCGAAGCGCTGGCGGCGCATTATTCTACCTTGTGGGTGCCGGAATACCTGCGCGAGTTCGTCGACACCCGGGGCCGCGTGCCTTTCGAGCACGACCAGTTCGGCATCGCGCGCACCCAGCGCGAGCGCGAGCAGGCGGCATTGGGCAGCGCCAGTCGCTTCCTGTTCTGCGACACCACGCCCCTGATGACGGCGCTGTACAGCCGCGTGTACTGGGGCAGGGTGGATGAAGCGCTGGCGCGGCTGGAAACGGTCCACGACTACGACCGGACCTTCGTGACGGCGCCCGACAGCCCGTGGGAGCCGGACGGTCTGCAACGCGAATCGGAAGCGGTGCGCCAGATGGTGCACCGGATGCTGCTGGAGACGCTGGACGCAAGGGGCATCCCCTACGTCCTGCTGGAGGGAAGCCTGCCGCAGCGGCTGCGACAGGTGGAGGAACTGCTGGGCCCCGCTTAAAAGTCGAACTGCGCCGACAGGCGGAAGGTACGCGGCGCGCCCGGCAGCAGGTAGCCGCCCAGCGCCTGCGTCACGTCGCGCCAGTAGAACTTGTCGAAGGCGTTGTCGACACGCGCACGGATGACCGTGTTCAAGCCGGCCAGGCGCAGTCCGTACGACACGCCCAGGCCCGCCACGTGGTAACCCGGCACCTTTACGCGGTTGCTCGGATCGAAAGCCTTGTTGCCCGAGTACTGCCACACGGCGTCCACTTTCAGACCCGGGAGCTGGGGCACGGCGTATTCCACGTAGGCCGTCGAGCGGAATTCCGGCACGTTGGTGACGCGCTTGCCTTCCACCGCCGCGTCGCCGGTGCCGGTCTGCTTGGCGTCGAGGGCCGCGAGCGACAGGCTGTAGCTCAGGTTTTGCGTGGCCTTGCCCTGGGCCGACAGCTCGATGCCGCGGTGGCGCTGCTCGCCGGCGCGCACGAAGCTGTTGGCGGCGTTGATGTATTCCAGGCCCTGGGTGATCTCGAACAGGCTGGCGCTGACCATCAGCTGGTAATTGACGACGCCGCGTACGCCGATCTCCGTTTGCTTCGAGCGGCTCGGGGGCAGGACGCTGTTTTCGTTGGCGGTCTCCATCGGCGCGATGCCGCCGTACTGCAGGCCGTGGCTCAGCGAGCCGTACACGGTCCAGTCGGTGGCCGGCTTGTAGACCAGGGCCACGTTCGGCAGCACGAAGGAATCGCTGGCGTGCACCCACGGCAGGCCGATCTCGGCCAGTTCGTCGCGCTTGAGCTTCACGTAGCGCGCGCCGGCGTGCAGGGTGAATGCCGGCGACAGGGTCACCACGTCCTGCACGAACAGCGAGCTTTCTTCATTGCTGCGGCGTTCCATGACCGGGCCGGTGCGCGGGTTGCCCGGCGCCGGGTCGACGATCAGGTTCTGGTAGATGTTGCTGTAGCCGGCGTAGTCGTAGACGTATTCGCCGAAGCTGTCGTGGCGCTCGGCGTAACCGACGCCCAGGTTGAGGGCGTGGCGCAGCGAGCCTGTCGCGAAGCGGCCCTGGAGCAGCGCTTGCATGCCGAACGGGGTCTTGCGCTCGCCGGTGCTCTGGTAGTCGTAGACGTCGTAGTCGCCGTTGGAGCAGTAGCCCGGATAGAAGCCGTCGCCTTCGTTGCTGCAGCCGTAGGGGAAGGCGGTAAAGTCGTCGCGCTTGAACCAGTGCTTGTTGGCGGTGACGGTGGCCTTCCACTCCGGGTTGAAGCGGTATTCGAAGCGCAGGCCCAGGTTGCTGCTGTCGGTGTCGACCGGGCGGGTCCAGGGCTGGGCGTGGAGCAGGGTCTTGGGCGACACGTTCGCCGGCAGGACTTCGTGGCGGATCAGCGGGTAGCCCGGCGCGGTGATCTGCGACTTGTGCGGCAG
>CAMPHU010000086.1 GCA_946886065.1 uncultured Massilia sp.
TGGATGCCGAAGGCAAGCCGCTCGATCTGGGGCTGAAGGGGTGGGATCACTTCACCACGCCCTGAGCCATTCCACGCCGCCTTCGCCTGCCACCGTCGTCCCCGCGAAGGCGGGGATGACGGTTCGAAGTCCAACACTCAGGTCAACTGTCATCCCCTTCCCTCGGCACCTTCCGGTCATCGAACGGCCCATACGTCAGCCAGTAATGGCGAAACGCATGCCGGACATTGTCCCTTAACTGCGCATCGTCCCACGGCTTCGTATAGAACCGGTAGATCGCCCCGCGGTTGATGGAATCGAGCACCGTCTCCACCCCCGTGTACCCCGACAGGATGATGCGTATCGTGTCCGGATACATCTCCTTCACCTTGCTGAGGAACTCGGTCCCGCTCAT
Source organism: uncultured Massilia sp. (assembly GCA_946886065.1). The sequence continues at coordinate 395 of CAMPHU010000086.1, forward strand.
CACCGGCATGCGCTGGTCGCACAGGATCACCTGCACCCGGTACAGCGCCAGCAGCTCGAAGCCCTCGGTCGGCGTGGCCGCCGTCAGCACGCGGTAGCCGTCGCGCCGGAACAGCCGGTGCAGCGCCGTCAGCACATTGACGTCGTCGTCCACCACCAGCAAGGTCTGGACCTTGTCCTCGGTGGCCGGCATCTTGTCCGGCTGGGCGCGGTTGTCCAGCACCAGCTGGCCCAGTTCCGCTGCCGGCAGCGCGCGCGAGAAATGGAAGCCCTGGATCTCGTCGCAATGGTGGCGCCGCAGGTAGGCCATCTGGGCGCGCGATTCCACGCCCTCGGCGATCACCTGCATGTGCAGGCTGTGCGCCATGCTGATGATGGCCAGCGCGATCGCCGCGTCGTCCGGGTTGTTGATGATGTCGCGGACAAAGGCGATGTCGATCTTGAGCTTGTCGATCGGGAAGCGCTTCAGGTAGGCCAGGCTCGAATAGCCGGTGCCGAAGTCGTCGATCGCCACCCGGATGCCCAGCTGCTTGAGGCGCAGCAGCACGTCGGTGGTGTGCTCGGCATTGACCATCAGCGCGCTCTCGGTCAGCTCCAGCTCCAGCTGGTGCGCCTCCACGCCATGGCGCTCCAGCGCCGCGCGGACCGTGGCTTCCAGGTCGCCCTCGGCGAACTGGCGGCTCGACACGTTCACCGCCACCCGCACGTCGCGCACCTCCGCCTCGTTCCAGGCCGCCATCTGGCGGCAGGCCTCGTCGATGATCCATTCGCCGACCCGCACCACCAGCCCGGTCTCTTCCATCACCGGCACGAACTCGGCCGGGTACACCAGCCCGTAGCCCGGACGGTGCCAGCGCAGCAGCGCCTCCACGCCCGAGATGCGGCCGGTGTTCAGCTCCAGCTTGGGCTGGTAGTGCAGCACGAACTGGCCGTCTTCGAGCGCGCCGCGCAGCGCCAGCTCCAGGTCCAGGCGCGCCAGCACCTGCACGTTCATCCCTGCCGTGAAGAAGCGGTAGCCGTCGCGCCCCGCTTCCTTGGCCCGCACCATGGCGGCGTCGGCGTACTTGACCAGGGCGCCCGGGTCGCTGGTGTCGTCCGGGTACATGGCGATGCCGATGCTGGCCGTGAGCGCGGCCTGCTGGCCGTGCAGGTCGAAGGGCGCGCGCAGGGTCTCGCGGATGTCGTTGGCCACGTTCACCGCTTCCTGCTGGTCGCGCTGCATGGTCAGGATCAGCGCGAACTCGTCGCCGCCCAGGCGTCCCACCAGCTCGCGCATCTTCACGCTGCGCACCAGCCGGGTGCTGAACTGGCGCAGCAGCTCGTCGCCCAGCGCGGTGCCGAGCGAATCGTTGATGACCTTGAAGCGGTCGAGCGTAATGCACAGCACCGCCACGCGCCAGCGCTTGTCCTTGGCCAGGTCGATCGCGGCGCCCAGGTTCTCGAAGAACAGGGGACGGTTGGGCAGGCCGGTCAGGGCGTCGTAGCTGGCCGCATGGCGCAGGCGCTCGGCCGCGTGCAGGCGCTCGCTGATGTCGCGCACCACCGCGATCAGGATGCGGCTGTGGCCCAGGTCCTGCAGCTTCCAGCTGATCTCGACCGGCACCGAACCCTCGCCGCCGGCGCGCAGCAGCTCGGTCTCGACGATGTCCGTCTCCCTGGCCTCCCCTTCCTGGGCGCCGGTGTGCCCCATCAGGCGCTCGATCTGCGCGCGCGAAGCCAGCCCCAGCGCCACCGGGTCGATGCGCATCAGCGCGTCGCGCGAGAAGCCCAGCATGCGGCAGGCGCCATCCGACACGTCCACCGTCGCCATGCTGGCGGTGTCGATCAGGAAGATCGCGTCCGGCGTGGCGTCCATCGCGCCGCGGAAGCGCGCCAGCTCGGCGGTGCGCTCGCGCACCTCGCGCTCGAGCTGGGCGCCGTAGTCGCGCGATTCGCGGTGCAGCAGGCGCACTTCCAGCAGGTTGCGGATGCGGGTCATCACCTCGACCGTATCGAAAGGCTTGCCGATGAAGTCGCGCGCCCCGGCCTCCAGCGCGGCCAGCTTCTTGTCCGGCTCGGCCGTCACCACCAGCACCGGCAGCCAGGAGTCGCTCTCGAGCGGCTTGAGCGCTTCCATCACGTCGAAGCCGTCCATGCCGGGCATGTGCAGGTCCAGGATGATCAGGTCGAAGCGGTGCTTCAGGTGCAGCGACACCACCTGGCGCGGGTCGTTGGTGCTGAACACATTCTCGTAGCCGGTGGTCTTGAGCAGGTACTCGAGCAGCTGCACGTTCACAGGCTCGTCGTCGACGACGAGGATGCGCGCGCGCCGGATGTCGGACAGGGAAATCATCAAGCTTCCTTCCTATCGGCCTGGGCCCCGCGTCCATGCAGGTGCGCCAGCGTACTGTCGATCGCTTCGGTGAACTTGTCGATGTCGATCGGCTTGGTCAGGTAACGGTGGAAGCCCGCCGCGCGCCCGCGCTCGATATCGCGCGGCATGGCGTTGGCGGTGAGGGCGATCACGGGGATCGCCGCGGTTTCGGGATCGGTGCGCAGCTGGCGCAGCACTTCGATCCCGCTCATCCCGGGCAGGTTCAGGTCCATCAGGATCACTTCGGGGCGGTGCGCGCGCGCCAGCTGCAGGCCGAGGTGGCCGTCGGGCGCGGACAGCAGGCGCAGGTCGGCGCGGAAGCGCACGATTTCTTCGATCAGCCGGAGATTGGCCGGATTGTCCTCGACGTAGAGCAGCAGGTGCGGCTCGCCCTCGACCGGCGCGGGAGCCGCCGCCGCATGCGCTTCCTGGACGCCCTCCGGCAGGGCCGAGGCCAGCGGCGCGGTGGACGCCAGCTCGATCCAGAACACGCTGCCCACGCCGGGGCTGCTGCTGACGCCGATCTGGCCGCCCATCAGCTCGACCAGGCGCTTGGTGACCACCAGGCCGATGCCGGTGCCTTCCTGGGCGCCGCCCTCCTGGCCCAGGCGGTTGAAGGGCTGGAACAGGCTCGCCACCTGCTCGGCCGAGAGGCCCTGGCCGGTGTCCTGCACCGACAGGCGCAGGCGGCTTGGCGCGGTCTGCTCGCAAGTCACCACCACCGCGCCCGATTCGCGGTTGTACTTGACCGCGTTCGACAGCAGGTTGAGCATCACCTGCTTCAGGCGCGTGCGGTCGGCCAGCACCACGGCGCCGGCCACGTCCGGGAACAGCACCCGCACGCCGCGGCTGGCGGCGATCGGCTCGACCATGGTGCGGCATTCGAGCAGGGTGTCGCTCAGCGCCACGGGCTCCATCGACAGGGTCACGGTGCCCGACTCCACCTTGGCCAGGTCGAGGATCTCGTTGATCAGGGTCAGCAGGTGACGGCCGGACTTGAGGATGTGGTTGGCGAACTCCTTCTTCTGCTCCAGGGTGGACGGCAGGGTGTCCGAGGTGAGGATCTGGGCGAAGCCGAGGATGGCGTTGAGCGGGGTGCGCAGCTCGTGGCTCATGGACGAGAGGAAGGCCGACTTGGCCTGGTTGGCGTTGCGCGCCTCCTCGATCGCGTTGGCCAGCTCGGCGTTGGCCAGCGCCAGCTGCATGGTGCGCTCGTCGACGTGCTGCTCGAGCTGCTCGTTCAGGCGCATCACTTCCTGCTGGGCGCGGTTGCGTTCCTGGGCCTCGCGCACGATGGCGCTGTTGGAGTCCTCCAGCTCGCGGGTGCGCTGCTCGATCTCGGTCAGCATGGCGTTGAAGGAGTCGGCCAGCTCGCCCGCCTCGTCGTCGCTGTTGCGCGGCGCGCGGCGCGAGTAGTCGCGCGTGGCCACCACCTCGCGCGCGATGCCGGTGATCGCCGTCAGGGGCGCGGTCAGGCGCTTCCCAAGGCGCCACATCAGCAGCCAGGCGACGCCCATGGCCAGCAGGGTGACGCCGACGCCGATCGCCAGGTAGTCGACGAAGCGCTGGACCAGGCCGCTTTCGGCGCGCAGCACCACGGTGCCGAGCGTCTCGCCGTTCTCGACGATGCGCTGCCGGATCACCAGCTCGCCTTCGCTCCTGACGGCCGCATCGTCCAGGCGCTGGGGCACCGGGCGGCCCTCCCCGGCCGCGGCATAGGAGGCGAACAGCTCGCCGCCGGCGTCGTAGATGGCGGCGGCGCGCACCAGGGGACGGGTGCGCAGCAGGGCCAGGTTCTCGTTGGCCAGGCGCGGGTCGTCGAAGGTCAGCGCGGCCGAGCTCATGTGGCCGACCAGTTCGGCCTGGGTGGTCAGGTCGTTGACCAGCGCGCGGTGGTAGCTGCGCAGGTCGTAGCCGATCACGATCGCGATCGAGACCAGCAGCGCGGCGAAGGTGGTCGCCATCACCGCCGTGGCCAGCTTCTTCCGGATCGAATGCTGGCGGCTCATGCCTGCTCCACGGCTGGTACGGGCGTGCGCACGCAAGCCGGACGGACAGCCGGCGCAGGCGCGGACCGCGACGGGACAGCGACAGAGGTGTTCACGGCCGTGGCGGCCCGGCTTGGCTTCGCGCGTTCAAGGCGTGCGGCATTCTCAGGTCCTACTAAAACAGGGAAATCTCGGGAACAGGCTTGCCTGCCAGAGGCGCGCCCAGCAGGCGTCCAGCATAGCAGTTCGGAAGTGCGTCATGTCGCACGGAACATTTTTGGCGGCGGCGGACGCTGCTGCACGGTCAGCGGCTCTTCTGTGTATGAACAGCAAATTTTGCCTGTTCCGCCATGCCATGACGGCCTGCGGCGCGCTAGAATGGATTCCAGGCCGACGACCCCGTCCGCCGCGCCGGGGCGCCGCCGCCGGACCGCCCCGGCAAGAAACGAAAGGAGACGCACGTGACGAACGAACTCATCGATCTTGCCACCCAGGTTGGGCGGGCCCTGGAGGCCAAACGGCTGCTGCTGGTCACCGCCGAGTCGTGCACCGGCGGCGGAGTCTCGCAGGCCATCACCGAAGTCGCCGGCTCGACCGGCTGGTTCGAGTGCGGCTTCGTGACCTATTCGAACGCGTCCAAGACCGAATTGCTGGACGTGCCGGCGGCGATGATCGCCCAGTTCGGCTCGGTCAGCGAGGAAGTCGCGGGCAAGATGGCCGAGGGCGCGCTGGCCAACAGCAATGCCGACGTGGCCGTCTCCACCACCGGCATCGCCGGCCCCACCGGCGCGGTGCCGGGCAAGCCGGTCGGCACGGTCTGCTTCGGCTGGTCGCGCGGCGACACCACCTACACCGAGCGCCTGGTGTTCCCGGGCGACCGCCACGCGGTGCGCGAGCAGACCGTCGCGCACGCACTCCGGGGGCTGCTGCGCTTCATCGAATAAGGCGCGCCGGATGCCAGGCAGCTTGCGCCATACCCTCCTCGCCACGCTGGCCGCCATGCCGCTGACGGCGGTCGCCGGCCCGGCGTCGCCGTCCGCGCCGGATCATACCGGGGCTTACAACGGGGCTTATACCATCTATGCGGCGGGCGACATCGCCCGCTGTGCCCATCCCGATCCGCAGTGGTCGGGCGCGGCCGCCACCGCCACGCTGGTGGAACAGCGGCTGGCCGGCGATCCTGACGCCGCCGTATTGACACTGGGCGACCATACCTACCCGAACGGCGCGGCGCGCGAATTCGCCGACTGCTACGCGCCGACCTGGGGCCGCTTCCGCGAGCGCACCTGGCCCACGCCCGGCAACCACGAATACCACACCGACAACGGATCGCCCTATTTCGCCTATTTCGGGGAGCGCGCCGGGCGCGGCTATTACAGCCTGCGGCTGGGCAGCTGGCTGGTGATCTCGCTCAACAGCAATCTCACGGGCGGCGAACATGCCGCCCAGCTGGAGTGGCTGCGCGTGGAACTGGGACGCGCGCCCGGGCGCTGCACGCTGGCGTTCTGGCACCATCCGGCGTACTCCTCGGGCGGGCACCGCCAAAAGGGAAAACTGCAGGATGCATGGCAGATCCTGTTCGACGCCGGGGCCGAGCTCGTCCTGTCCGGCCACGACCACGATTACGAGCGCTTCGCGCCGCAGGATGCGCAAGGGCGGCTGGACCGGGCGCGCGGAATCCGCCAGTTCGTGGTCGGCACGGGGGGCGCGTATGCGACGCCCTTCCTGCAGTTCCCGGCCAACAGCGAAGTGCGCGAGGCGAGTTTCGACGGGGTGCTGCAGCTTCGGCTGCTCGACGGGGCGTACGAGTGGGAATTCCTGCCCGCGGCGCCGGACAAGGTGCCGGCCGGGGCGGTAATGGACCGTGGGCGGACGGAATGCCACTGACCATCCGCCCTTGGCCCCCGCCCACCGTCGTACGCGCCACTGGCGCCTACGACGGCTTGATCGTTGCATCCTAGTCAAGTGCCACGAACTCCTTCCCCTCGAATCCAACGACCGCGTCCTTTTCATTTATCATGGCGGCCCCGCGCCGCACGGAGAGCAGCATGAGAATGCTCGTCATCCTGGCCGCCCTGCTGCTGGCCTCCTTATCCGCCCCCGCCATGTCCCAACCTCCTATTCCTCTGCCCGTGGTCGCCTACGATAAATACATTCTCCCCAATGGCCTGCAGGTGATCCTGGTCGAAGACCGGCGCCTGCCCATCGCCGCCGTCAACCTGTGGTACCACGTCGGTCCGGCCAACGAGGCGCCCGGCCTGACCGGCTTCGCCCACCTGTTCGAGCACATGATGTTCGCCGCCACCCGCCACATCCCGCGCGGCCTGGCCGACCGCCTGCTCGAAGGCGCGGGCGCGACCGACAGCAACGGCAGCACCGACCTCGACCGCACCAACTACTACGACACCGTGCCCTCGAACCAGCTGGAGCTGGCGCTGTGGGTGCATGCCGACCGCATGGGCTACCTGCTGGACGTGCTCGACCAGAAGGCCCTCACCAACCAGCAGGACGTGGTGCGCAACGAGCGCCGCGAAAGCGTCGAGAGCGAACCCTACGGTATCGTCGAGGAAGCCCTGTCGCACGCCCTCTTCCCCAAGGGCCACCCCTACTACGCCTCGGTGATCGGTTCGCATGCCGATATCCAGAGCGCGCGCCTGGAAGACGTGCGCCAGTTCTTCGCCCGCTACTACGGCCCGAACAACGCCAGCCTGGTGATCGCCGGCGACATCGACAAGGCGAAGACCCGCGCCCTGGTCGAGCGCTACTTCGGCAGCTTCCGGCGCAGCCCGCCGGTGGCGCGTCCGAGCGTGGCGACGCCGCCCATCACCAGCGAGCGGCGCGTGGTGGTGCCCGACCGCGTGGAGCTGCCGCGCGTGTTCATGGGCTGGCTCACGCCGCCGGCCTACCAGGCGGGCGATATCGAACTGGCCGTGGCCGCCCACATCCTGGGCGGCGGCAAGTCGAGCCGGCTGTACAAGTCGCTGGTCTACGAGCGCCAGATCGCACAGGACGTGGACGCGGCCCAGAACTCCTATGGACTCACTTCGACCTTCGTGATCGACGTCACCGCGCGTGCCGGCCACACGGCGCGCGAACTGGAAGAAGCGGTCGACGCCGAACTGGCCCAGCTGCGCGACGCCGGCCCCTCCGAGCGCGAAGTCGAGCGCGCCCGCAACAGCATCGAGACCGCCCTGCTGTCCTCGATCGAGAAGCTGGGCGGCGACGGCCTGGCCGACCAGCTCAACCACTACAACCAGTACACGGGCGATCCGGGCTACCTGCCCAAGGACCTGGAGCGCCTGCGCCGCGTGGACGCCGCGGCCGTGCGGCGCGCGGTGCAGACCTGGCTCAAGCAGAGCGCACGCGCGGTGGTGACCGGCATTCCCGGCACGCCGGTGATCGACGACCCGCGCCCGCCCAGGAAGAAACCGGGCCCCGCCGCCAAACCGCGCGCGCAGCAGCACATCAATGCGGACGAGCCATGGCGCGCCACGCCGCCCAAGGCCGGGCCGGCGCCCGCGTTCACGCTGCCGCAAGGGGAGTCCTTCAAGCTGGCCAACGGCTTGACCGTGATCCACCACCACAACCCGGCCCTGCCCCTGGTGTCGGCCCAGCTGGTACTACGCAGCGGCAGCGCGGCCAACCCCGCGCGCCTGCCCGGCCTGGCCGGCTTCACGGCGCAGATGCTGGAGGAAGGCACGGCCACCCGCAGCGCGCCCCAGATCGCCGACGAGCTGGCCCAGCTGGGCGCCTTCATGGACAGCGCCACCAGCGCCGACGCCTCCAGCGTCTCGCTGCTGGCGCTGCGCTCCACCTTCGCCCAGGCGCTCGAGATCATGGCCGACGTGGTGCAGCGCCCGGCCTTCCCCAATGCCGAGGTCGAGCGCCAGCGCGCCGACCGGCTGGGTGAACTGATCCAGCAGCGCGAGGAACCGGACATGGTGGCCGCGGTGGCCGCCGCCGGCGCGCTGTACGGCGCGCGCCATCCGAAAGGCTACGGCCAGCTCGGCACCGAACAGGCGATCCGCGCCACCACCCGCGACGATATCCATGCGTTCTGGCGCCGCCACTACGTGCCCTCGAACGCGGCCCTGGTGGTGAGCGGCCACCTCGCCCTGGGCGAGCTGCGCGCGCTGGCCGAGGCGCGCTTCGGCGCCTGGCAAGGCGAAGCCGCGCCGCCCGCCGCGGCCGGCGCTCCCGCCACCACGCGCGCGCGCCTGGTGCTGGTCGACCAGCCCGGCGCCGGCCAGACGGCGCTGCGCGTCACCAGCATCGCCGCGGCGCGCGACACGCCCGACTATGCGGCCCTGCAAGTGATGAACGGCGCGCTGGGCGGCATGTTCTCGAGCCGGCTCAACAACAACCTGCGCGAGACCAAGGGCTATACCTACGGCGTCTACTCGGCCTTCCGCCTCGACCGGTCGCCCGGCCCCTTCATCATCGCCGGCAACGTGGAGCGCGCCTTCACCGGCGCCTCGGTGCGCGAGATCTTCGGCGAGGTGCGCGCCATGCGCGACCAGCCGCTGCCGCCTGAAGAGCTGGCGGCGGCGCGCGACGCCCAGCTGCTGTCGCTGCCCGGCCAGTTCGAGACCAGCAGCGAAGTCGGCGCCAGCCTGGCCGAACTGTTCGTGTACGGGCTGCCGCCCGACTGGTACGCCGGCCTGCCGCGCCGCTTCGCGCAGGTCGACGCGGCCCAGGTGCAGCAGGCGGCGCGCACCTGGCTCGCGCCCGGCAAGCTGGTGGTGGTCGCCGTCGGCGAGCGCAGGAAGATCCTGCCGCAACTGCAGGCGCTCGAACTGGGCGCGCCGGAAATGCGCGACGAGGACGGGCAGCTCGTGCTCAAGAAGGAGGCAAGCAAGTAGGCCCAAAAGCGGCTCGATGAGCGACCGTTGCGCGGATGCCTAAGGCTTACAAAGGATTACAAATGCGCCCGCTTTCCGCTTGCAAGGCCGCGGCTTTGGCAGGATGATGAATCTGCCGGTGCGCATTCAGGCCGCCGGATTCGGGGGCACGCCATGCAGAGCTTCTTGTTTGCGACCGGGATCGAAGGCAGCTATCCCGTCGTCACCGGGCGCGACGGCGCCTCCCTGCGTATCGACGAAATGGAGAAGACCGGCCATTACCGGCACTGGAAGGACGACCTGGGCCTGGTCAGCTCGCTGGGCATCGATGCGCTGCGCTACGGGCCGCCCTACTACCGGGTGCACCAGGGACCGGGACGCTACGACTGGGACTTCACCGACGAGGTGTTCGCCGATATCCAGCGCCGCGGCATCAAGCCCATCGTCGACCTGTGCCACTTCGGCCTGCCGGACTGGCTGGGCAACTTCCAGAACCCCGAGTTTCCCCAGTTTTTCACGGAATACGCCGAAGCCTTCGCGCGGCGCTATCCCTGGGTGGAACTGTACACCCCGATCAACGAAATCTACATCACCGCCAAGTTCTCGGCCCACGAAGGCCTGTGGAACGAGCGGTTGAAGTCCGACCGGACCTTCGTCAACGCGATCCGCAACCTGGCCAGGGCGAACATCCTGGCCACCGAGGCGATCATGCGTATCCAGCCCAACGCCAAGTTCATCCAGAGCGAATCTTCCGAGTACTTCCATCCCAGCGGTCCCGAAGCCATGGAAGTGGCGCGCCACATGAACGAGCTGCGCTTCCTGGCCCTGGACCTGACCTATGGCCACGACGTCTCCGGCAGGATGTACGAATACCTGTTCGACCACGGCATGAAGCGCGAGGACTATCATTTCTTCCTCAACCGCAACGTCAAGCCTGTCTGCATCATGGGCAACGACTACTATGCCACCAACGAACACGTGATCCATCCGGACGGCAGCACCGGCTCCTGCGAACTGTTCGGCTACTACGTGATCACCCAGCAGTATTACCACCGCTACCGCATCCCCGTGATGCACACCGAGACCAACAACCGCGACGCCGGCACCGGCGAAAAGGATGGCTGCGCCTGGCTCGAGAAGCAGTGGTCGAACCTGGTGAGGCTGAAGACCGACGGCGTGCCCATCCTCGGCTTCACCTGGTACAGCCTGGTCGACCAGGTGGACTGGGACAGCGCCCTCACCATCGACGCCGGCACCGTCAACCAGTACGGCCTGTGCGACCTGGAGCGGCGCGTGCGGCCGGTCGGCGAGGCCTACCGCGACCTGATCCATACCTGGCGCCACCGCGTGCGCAACGATTTCATTTGCCTGCACTGACGGAGGCGGGCAATGCAGCGCTTCCTGTTCGCGACAGGGATCGAAGGCAGCTATCCGGTCGTCAGCGGGCGCGACGGCCTGGACCTGCGCGTCGACGAGATGGAAAAGACCGGCCACTACCGGCGCTGGAAGGACGACCTGCGCCTGGTGCGCGCGCTCGGGATCGACGCCCTGCGCTGCGGCCCGCCCTACTACAAGGTGCACCTGGGCCCGGGCCGCTACGACTGGGACTTCGCGGACACCTTCTTCGCCGAGGTCCAGCACCTGCATATCAAGCCGATCGTCGACCTCTGCCACTTCGGCCTGCCTGACTGGCTGGGCAATTTCCAGAACCCGGAGTTTGCCCATTTCTTCGCCGAATATGCGGGCGCCTTCGCGCAGCGCTTTCCCTGGGTCGAGCTGTACACCCCGATCAACGAAATCTACGTCACCGCCAAGTTCTCGGCCCACGAAGGCCTGTGGAACGAGCGCCTGCGCTCGGACCGCGCCTTCGTCACCGCCATCAAGCACCTGGCCAAGGCCAATATCCTGGCCACCGAGGCGATCCTGAAGGTCCAGCCCACGGCCAGGTTCATCCAGAGCGAATCCTCGGAATACTTCCACCCCTGCGGGCCGGAAGCCGTGAGCGTGGCCAGGCACATGAACGACATGCGCTTCCTGGCCCTGGACCTCACCTACGGCCACGACGTCTACGCCAGGATGTACGAGTTCCTGCTCGACAATGGAATGACGCGCGACGAGTACCATTTCTTCCTCGACCGCAGCGTCAAGCCGGTCTGCATCATGGGCAACGACTACTACGCCACCAACGAGCACATCGTCTACCCGGACGGCAGCACCTTCGTGTGCGAGATGTTCGGCTACTACGTCATCACCCAGCAGTACTACGACCGCTACCGCATCCCGGTGATGCACACCGAAACCAACAACCGCGACGCCGGCAACGGCGAAAAAGACGCCCGCGTGTGGCTGGAGAAGCAGTGGTCGAACCTGCTGCGCCTGAAGGCCGACGGCGTGCCCATCCTCGGCTTCACCTGGTACAGCCTGGTCGACCAGGTCGACTGGGACAGCTCGCTCGCCGTCGACGCCGGCAACGTCAACCGCTACGGCCTGTGCGACCTGGAGCGCCGGGTGCGCCCGGTGGGCGAGGCCTACCGCGACCTGATCCATACATGGAAGCACCGGATCAGCAACGATTTCATCTGCCTGCGCTAGCCATGGAGATGCAGGGAAAAGTCGTGATCGTCAGCGGCGCCACCTCCGGCATCGGCCGCGCGGTGGCCCTGCGCTTCGCCCGCGAAGGCGCGCGCGTCCTCCTCCTCGGGCTGGACGACACGCGCGGCCAGGACGTGCAGACGGCCCTGCAGCTGCAGGGCGCGGCCGACTGCTTCTACCGGCGCACCGACGTGAGCGGGTCCGGCGCGGTGCAGGCCGCCGTGGAAGAGGCCGTGGCGCGCTGGGGCCGGGTGGACGTGCTGGTGAATAACGCCGCCGTCATGCACAACGGCGCCCTGGTCGACATGAGCGAGGCCGACTGGGACAAGACCATGGCGGTCAACCTGAAGGGGCCCTTCCTGCTCGTCAAGCACGCGCTGCCGGCCATGCCGCCGGGAGCGGCCATCGTCAACATCTCCTCGGTGCATGCGGTCGCGACCGACGCCCACAGCACGGCCTACTCCGCCAGCAAGGGCGGGCTGGAAGCCTTTACGCGCGCGCTCGCGCTCGAATGCCATCCGCGCAAGATACGGGTGAACGCGCTGCGCCTGGGCGCGGTCGATACGCCCATGCTCTGGAATAACCCGGACGTGCGCTCGGGCGAGGAAAAGATCGATCCGGACGAGGTGGCGTCCACCGGCGAGGTGGCGGAACTGGTCTTGTTCCTGGCGAGCGCGCGCGCGCAATCGGTGACCGGCGCCGTGCTCACCGCCGACGGCGGCCGCTTGCCCATCCTCGGCAGCCACGCGCATTAGAGCGCCCAATAGAACCCTCAGGGCAAGGGATGCGGCTCAGCTGCAAGTACGGAAACCGACGAACATGTCGCTGCGCCCTGGCGCGTAGAAATTGCGGAAGGCGGCCGAGCGCAGACGCCCGGGCGTGGCGAAGGATGCGCCGCGCAGCACCTGGTGGGTGCCGAAATAAGGCGCCGAATATTCGCGGTAGGCGTCCGGCGCAAAGCCCGGGAAGGGGGTGAAAGGCGATGCCGTCCATTCCCACAGCCCGCCCCAGCGGAAACCCGGATGCGCCGCCGCACGCACCCACTCGGCCTCGCCGGGCAGGCGCCGTTCCGCCCAGGCGCAATAGGCCTGCGCCTCGTACAGGCTGACATGGCGCACCGGCTCCGTCTCCACCAGGGGACAGGGCCGGCCGAAGCGCAGGGCATACCAGGCTTCGCCCTCGCGCCGCCAGCCCCGTGGCGCCTGCGCCTGCTGCTGCGCCAGCCAGGCGCGGCCCGCCTCGCTCCAGAAGCGCGGCTCGCGGTAGCCGCCGGCAGCGATGAAGCGAATGTAGTCGGCATTGCTCACCAGCGCGGCATCGATGCGGAACGGCGCCAGCTCGCAGGCCTGCGCCCATTTCTCGTTGTCGAACACGAAACCGCTGCCGGGCCGGCTGCCCAGTTCGACCGCACCGCCATCGAAGTGGAGCTCGCCCGCTGCGGCACTTGGGGCCTGGGGCGCGGGCTCCCTCCCCGGCCAGGGCAGGCCCAGGGTCTGCAAGGTATAGGCGAAGGCTTCGCCATGCATGTCTTCGTGCGCCAGGGCCAGGCGGTAGAAATAAAGGGCGGCGTCGCTGTGTTCTTCCTTCGCCAGCCTTGCCAGTACGCCGTCGAGCACGGCGCGGCAATAGGCCTTGACCTCGCCCGCCGCCGGCAGGCCGAGCGACCAGCGGGTAGCGTGCGCGATGGTGTTGGAATCGAACCAGGCGTCGCTGCCGGCCAGCAGCGAAGGGCGCAGGGCCGCTTCCGGCGCGCTCGACCTTGCGCCGCGCAGGAGGTACCACTCGGCGAACCAGGCGATGTGTCCCAGTTCCCACAGGGGCGGATTCACGATGGGCAGCAGGGGCACCCTGGAGGGATCGTCCATGCCGGCCTCGGCGAAGCGATCGAAGAAGGCCAGGGTGCGCGCGCGGGCGTCTTGCAGCGCAAGGGCCAGCGCATCCGGCGCGGCGGTTCGAAACGAGGCGTTCATGGCAGGCTTTCAGGCGGGGTCTTGACGCCCCGGGATGTCCATTATCGGCCGGGATCCGGCAAAAACCAAGCACGCGGCCCTTGCTGCTTCCGATGGCTTCATCTAACATGTGAACAATTCTTCACATGTTGAATATGAACACACTCCTTGAATCCGGCCATCCGGGCCTGGCGGAAGCGCCGCCGGCGGAAGCCGTCGACCAGCTGGCGGACCTGTTCCACCTGCTGGGCGACCCGACCCGCCTGCGCATCGTGCTGGCCTGCCTGGCCCAGCCGACCGCGGTGGGCGACATCGCCGGCCTGCTCGCGCTGTCCAGCTCCCTGGTCAGCCACCACCTGCGCCTGCTGCGCGCCGCCCGCATCGTCAAGGCCGAGCGCCAGGGCAAGCAGGTGTTCTACTCCGCCGCCGACGCCCACATCAGCGGCCTGCTCACCAACATGTTCGAGCACATCGCCGAACCTGCCAACGGAATCGATCCATGAAGCACGACCACAGCCACGACCATGACCATGAGCACGATCGTCACCATGGCCATGATCACCACGGACATCACCATGGACTCGGCCACCATCACCACCACATGCCCGATCCCGACGGCAACGGCCGCGCCTTCGCGCTGGCGATCGGCGTCAACACGCTGTTCGTGGCGATCGAATTCATCTATGGCTTCATCGCCCACTCGACGGCGCTGATGGCCGACGCCGGCCACAACCTGTCCGACGTGCTGGGCCTGCTGCTGGCCTGGGGCGCGGCGGTGCTCACCCGGAGCAAGCCGCACGGCCGCTACACCTACGGCTTGCGCGGCTCGACCATCCTGGCGGCGCTGGCCAATGCCGTGCTGCTGCTGGTGGCCTGCGGCGCGATCGCCTGGGAAGCGGTGCAGCGTTTCGCCGAGCCGGCGCCGGTGGCCGGTTCGACGGTCTCGATCATCGCTGCCATCGGGGTGGCGATCAACGGCTTCTCGGCCTGGCTGTTCATGAAGGGCGCGAAGGACGACCTGAACGTGCGCGGCGCCTACCTGCACATGGCGGCCGATGCCGCGCTGTCGCTGGGCGTGGTGGTGTCGGGGCTGGTGATCATGTCGACCGGCTGGACCTGGATCGACCCGGCGGTGAGCCTGGTGATCGTGGTCGTGATCGTGGCCGGCACCTGGTCGCTGCTGCGCGAGTCGGTGCAGCTGTCGATGGCGGCGGTGCCGGCGTCGGTGGATGCGGTCAAGGTGAAAGGCTTCCTGGCCAGGTGGCCGGGGGTGAGCGAGGTGCACGACCTGCACATCTGGGCCATGAGCACCACCGAGACCGCGCTCACGGCGCATGTGGTGATGCCGGGCGGGTATCCGGGGGATGCGGTGCTCGACGATATCGTCCAGCATCTACGGGAGGATTTCGGGATTCACCACTGCACCTTGCAGGTGGAGGAAGGGACCACGCATCATCATTGTGCGTTGAGGGTGCATGCGCATTGATGCTGTGGTGGTGTACGGCGAACTTGGGTCCCCGCCTTCGCGGGGACCCAAGTTCGCGTGAAAACCGCAGCGCTTACCCCGCCAGATTCGCGTACAAGGCCGTACTCAAATACCTCTCCCCGAATGAAGGGATAATGGTCACGATCAGCTTCCCCGCATTCTCCGGCCTGCGCGCCACCTGGATCGCCGCCCACAGCGCCGCGCCCGACGAAATCCCCACCAGCAGCCCCTCTTCCCTGGCCGCCGCGCGCGCCGTCTCGAAGGCGTCGTCGTTCTTCACCGTGATGACCTCGTCGTAGGCCTGGGTATTGAGCACCTGCGGCACGAAGCCCGCGCCGATGCCCTGGATCGGATGCGGTCCCTTGGTCCCCTTGGACAGCACGGGCGAGGCCTCCGGCTCCACCGCGATCGCCCGGAAGCCGGGCTTGCGCGCCTTGATCACCTCGCTCACGCCGGTGATCGTCCCGCCCGTCCCCACGCCCGCGACCAGGATGTCGACCTTGCCGTCGGTATCGCGCCAGATCTCCTCGGCGGTGGTGCGGCGGTGCACCTCGGGGTTGGCGGGATTGTTGAACTGCTGCGGCATGAAGTTGCGCGGGTCGGCCGCCACCAGTTCCTCGGCGCGGCGGATCGCGCCCAGCATGCCTTCGCTGCCGGGAGTGAGCACCAGCTCGGCGCCGTAGGCGCGCAGCAGCATGCGGCGCTCGTTGCTCATGGTCTCGGGCATCACCAGCTTGCAGCGGTAGCCGCGCGCGGCGCACACCATCGCGAGCGCGATGCCGGTGTTGCCGCTGGTGGGTTCGACGATGGTGGTGTCGGGGCCGATCAGCCCCGCCGCCTCGGCCGCCTCGATCATGGCCAGGCCGATGCGGTCCTTGACGCTGTGCGCGGGATTATGGAACTCGAGCTTGCCGAGGATCTCGGCGCCGCTCCCGGCGCCCAGCTTGCGGATACGTACCAACGGGGTGTTGCCGATCAGCTCAGTGACATCGTTTGCGATTCTCATCCTGCCAGCCCTCCGGTTGTCGAGTTCAGTCGGACTTACTTCACATACTTACTTCACATCCATCAGTTCCACGTCGAAGATCAGGTCCGCATCCGGCGGAATCACGCCGCCGCCCGCGCCGCGCTTGCCATAGGCCAGGGCGCTGGGAATGATCAGGGTGCGCTTGCCGCCCACCTTCATGCCGGCCACGCCCTGCTCCCAGCCCTTGATGACGCGGCCCGCGCCCAGCTGGAACTCGATCGGCGTACGGCCCGCATCGAGCGAGGAATCGAACTTGCGGCCGCGCTGCTTGGGCGCCAGCGGCTTGTGCAGCCAGCCGGTGTAGTTGACGGCGACGTTGCTGCCGAGCGTGGCTTCCTTGCCCTTGCCGACCACGCGGTCGATGATCTCGACCTGGGGCGCGGGGGCGGCGGGAACGGCGGGCTCGGCCGGCTGGACAGGCTGCGCCTCGGTCGCCGGCGTGGGCGGCGTGGCAGGCGGGGATGCCGGCTGCTGCTGTTCCGGCGGCGGCTGGGTGGCCGGCTTGCCTGCCTCCTGCTGCTGCGGCGCGCTCTGCTGCGCGTGGACGCTGGCGGCGGCCAGCAGCATGGCGATGAGGGCGGATCGACGAATCATGGGCTCTTCCATCAAAAGGATTCAAACTGATCCTATGATAGCAAGGCCTCTCCGGGTTGCACAGTTTGCACGACAACAGCTTCCGTCCCCGCTTGCGGCTGCGCATTCGCGGCGTCGGCCAGCTTGCGCAGCAGGTGGCCGGCGGCCACCATGCCGAAGGTGGCGGTGACCACCATGCTGGAGCCGAAGCCCGCGCAGTTCAGGCCGGTGACGCTGTTGGGGTCGATGGCGCAGGCGTCGCCCGCTTCCGGGTAGCGCAGCGGCTCCATCGAGAACACGGCGTCGATGTGGTACTTGTTCTTCTCGCC
>CAMPHU010000087.1 GCA_946886065.1 uncultured Massilia sp.
CCTCCCGCTACGCCATGGCGGCCGGTGAGGCGCAGGTCCTGTTTCTCGTGCGTGAAGGTGGAGAACTCCCGGGTAGATAGCCGCGGAAATTCCGCCGCGCGGGAAGAGGCGGGACGGCTGGTCAGCCTGATCCGCCGGCACTTGCGCGCCGCGAAACGGCAGGCGAGCAGCGCCGCGGCTCTGCGGGCAGGCAATAAAAAAGCGCTCCCGCGGGAGCGCTTCTTCGTCAGCCGAGCCAGTGATTACTGGACCTTGGCCTTCTTGACCAGGCTTTCGCGATACTGCGCCAGCTGACGCTGCTGCAGCTGTTCCGCGACCTGCTGCTTGACTTCTTCCAGGGCCGGGACCTTGGCTGCACGGGTGTCTTCCAGCTTGATCACGTGGTAGCCGAACTGGGTCTTCACCGGGGTTTCGGTGATGGCGCCTTTTTGCAGCGAGGTCATGGCCTTCGAGAACTCAGGCACGAAGGTCGCCGGGCTGGCCCAGTCCAGGTCGCCGCCGTTGGCTGCGCTGCCGTCTTTCGACTGCTTGGCCAGTTCTTCGAACTTGGCACCGCCCTTCAGCTTGGCGATGATGGCCTTGGCTTCCTCTTCGGTGCCCACCAGGATATGGCGTGCGTGGTATTCCTTGTCGCCCACCTGCGCCTTGTACTTGTCGTACTCGGCCTTGATGTCGGCATCCTTGACCGGGTTCTTCTTGACGTAGTCCGCGAGCATGGCGTTGATGATGATGCTCTGGCGGGCATTGTCGATCGCTGCCTTCACGTCGGCGCGGGCGCCGATGTTCTGCTTGTCGGCTTCCTGGATCAACACTTCGCGGCCGATCAGGTCACGCTTGATCGCTTCGCGCAGCTGCGGAGAATCGGTGGCGCGGCCCTGGGCGACGACTTGCTTGACCAGCTGGTCTACCTTGGCCGCCGGAATCGGCTTGCCATTGACGGTAGCAACGTTTTGCGCGAATGCTGGCATGGCAACCATTGCGGTCATGGCTAACAACAGGCGGGCTGGCTTCAAAATCATTGTTGAGATCCTATATAAACACGAAAAGTATCGCCGCGGGCGACGAGAACCGGCGCCGAACCAGGACAGTCTCAAGCCTGGATGCGGCGCCGGCGACAGCACATATTACTGCACCTTTGCCTTTTTGACCATTTGCTCCTGGTAGGCCTGGAGCTTCTGCTGGGTCAGGGATTCCGCGATCTGCGGCTTGACTTCCTCCAGCGACGGCAGCTTGGCTGCGCGGGTGTCGTCCAGCTTGATCACGTGGTAGCCAGCCTGGGTCTTGACCGGCGTCTCGGTGATGGCGCCCTTCTGCAGGCCGGTGAAGCCGGCAGCGAACTCAGGCGGGAACGAGGCCGGCACGGCCCAGTCCAGGTCGCCGCCAGTATTGGCGGTGCCGGTGTCCTTCGACTGCTTGGCCAGATCCTCGAACTTGGCGCCGCCCTTGAGCTTGGCGATGACGGCCTTGGCGTCGGCTTCGTTCTCGGTCAGGATGTGGCGCACATGGTATTCCTTGTCGCCGGTCTGGGCCTTGAACTTGTCGTACTCGGCCTTGATTTCCGCGTCGCTCACCGGGTTCTTGGCGATGTAGTCCTTGGCGAGCTGGTTCACGACGATCGCCTGGCGCGCGTTGTCCAGCGCTGCCTTGACCTCGGGCTTTTTGTCGTAGCCTTGCTTGATGGCTTCCTGCATCAGCACTTCTCGCTCGATGAGGCCTTGCTTGATCATGGCACGCAGTTGCGGCGAATCCTGGCCCTGGCCTTGGGCCACGACTTGCTTGACCATTGCTTCGGCACGCGCCGAGGGGATCGGCTTGCCGTTGACCACTGCGAGGTTCTGGGCAAAGGCGGGCGCCGCTGCAACGGCGATCAGAGCTAACAGCAGGCGTGCTGGCTTAAAAGTCATGTGGTGTTCCTGTAGCGGGGTGTTTGCTTGGACGAGGTTAGCGTAGTTTTTGTAACAACCGGTTCAATTGTCGGCGAGTTTTCTTAAAGCAGCCTGAAGCCGACCTTCAGGACTGCTCGGAAGGCGCGACCGCCGTGATGGCGAGCGCGTGGATTTCCGCTTTGTTAATCATTTCGTGCACGGCATCATACACAAGACGATGCCGCATGACTAGCGTGCGGCCCTCGAACCGGTCGGAGACGATTTTCACGCTGTAATGGCTGCCGCCCGAGGCCGCGCCCGCATGGCCGGCATGGAGGTGAGAATCGTCCGTGATTTCCAGTACGGACGGGCTCAATTCGGCCTGCAGGCGGGCGCGCAGGCGTTCGGTACGGTCGGTCGGGGTGCTCATGCGTCCTCCTCAATATGTTTGGAAAGCATCAGGGTCTGGACAAGCACGAAGGCGAAGAAAATGCCGGTGAAGCCGAACAGCTTGAAGCTGACCCAGGCGCTGGTATCCGTGCGGAACACCACGAAGGCCATGAGCAGGTTCAGCAGGCCCATGGCGAAGAAGAAGGCGATCCAGGTATAGCCGACCCGGCTCCAGACCGGGTCGGGCAGCTTGACGCTGGCTTCCATCACGGTGCGCATCAGGTTCTTGCGGTAGAAGACCTGGGCCACCAGCAGGGCGAGGGCGAAGGCCCAGTACAGGATGGTCGGCTTCCACTTGATGAAAGTATCGTCGTGGAAATAGATAGTGGCGCCGCCGGCGACCACGATCACCCCCAGGGACAGCCACAGCATGCCGTCGACCTTGCGGCCCCGTACCAGCAGGTAGCCGATCTGCAGGAAGGTGGCGACGATCGCGACCGCCGTCGCCAGCAGGATCGCCGACTGGTCGGCCGGCACCGCGCCGCCCGCGATCAGGCCGCCGAGGAACTGGGTGACCAGGCCATGGGCCCACTCCTGGTGGCTTTCGCCGTATTTGTAGGTGCCGAAGAACAGGATGACCGGGAACAGGTCGAACAGGAATTTCATTGGGTGCGTATCCTCAGACGGGTTCGAAGCGCAGGGCGGCGGAATTGATGCAGTAGCGCAGGCCGGTCGGCGGCGGGCCGTCGGGGAAGACGTGGCCCAGGTGGGCGTCGCAGACCGCGCAGATGATTTCGGTGCGCAGCATGCCGTGGGTGCGGTCTTCCTTCTCGATCACATTGTTCGGGTCGAGGGCGCGGAAATAGCTGGGCCAGCCGCAGCCTGAATCGAATTTGGCGTCCGATTCGAACAGGGCGGTGCCGCAGCACACGCAGTGGTAGATGCCGTGCTCATGGTGGTCCCAGTACTTGCCGGTGAAGGCGCGTTCGGTCGCGGCGTGGCGCGTCACCTGGTATTCCATCGGGTCGAGCTGGGAACGCCACTCGGCGTCGGTCTTGCTGATTTTGTCGGTCATTTTGTCGGTCATGATGGTCGGTCTCCCGGTCAGGATGAGCAGCTTACTTCAAGATGGGCCGCCCAGTCGGGCGGCAGTGCCGCATAGGATTCGTTCTCCGGCTGTTCGTCGAAGGGGCGTTCGAGCACGGCCAGCAGCTTGTGCACGCCGCTGTAGTCGCCATTCTGCGCCTGTTCGATCGCCGCCTGCGCCAGGTAGTTGCGCAGCACGTACTTGGGATTGACCCGGTTCATGGCTTCGCTGCGCAGGGCGTCGTTGCTGGACTCGGCCCGCAGGCGCGCGCGGTAGCTCGCGGCCCAGGCGTCGAAGGCCTCGCGGTCGACGAACAGGTCGCGCAGCGGCGTGTCGAACGAAGGATCGTCCACCCGCAGCCCGCTCAGGCGGCGGAAGAACAGGGTGAAATCGGCATGGTTGGCCTGGAGCAGCTGGAACAAGGCGTCGAACAGGGCGCCGTCCTCGTCGCGCGTGTCGCGCAGGCCGAGCTTTGCGTGCAGCAGCTCGTCGAGCTGGGCGCCGAAGGCGGGGCGGTACAGGTCCAGCGCCTCCTCGGCTTCCTCGGGCGTGCCGATCAGCGGAAGCAGGGCATTGCCCAGCGCATAGCAGTTCCAGTGGCCCACCGGCACCTGGTTGGCATAGGAATAGCGGCCGCCCTGGTCGGTGTGGTTGCAGATGTGGTTGGCGTCGAAGGCTTCCATGAAGCCGAAGGGGCCATAATCCAGGGTCAGGCCCAGGATCGACATGTTGTCGGTGTTCATGACGCCGTGCATGAAGCCCACCGCCTGCCAGTGCGCGATCATGCGCGCGGTGCGGCGGGTGACCTCGGACAGCAATTCCTTGTACGGGTTCACGGCGCCGGCGAACTCCGGGTAGAAGGTCTTGATGACATAGTCGGCCAGGATGCGCAGCTCGTCCTGTTTATTCCTGTAGTGCCAGTGTTCGAAGGAGCCGAAGCGCACGAAGGAGGGCGCCATGCGGGTGACCACGGCGGCCGTCTCCACGCTTTCGCGCACCACTGGCTGGTGCGAGCCGGTGACGACCAGGGCGCGGGTGGTCGGGATGCCGAGGGCGGCCATCGCCTCCGAGCACAGGAATTCGCGGATCGACGAGCGCAGCACGGCGCGGCCGTCGCCCATGCGCGAATACGGGGTCAGGCCGGCGCCCTTGAGCTGGAGTTCCATCGGGCCGGTCGGGGTGGCGATATCGCCCAGGGTGATGGCGCGGCCATCGCCCAGCTGCCCGGCCCAGACGCCGAACTGGTGGCCGGAGTACACGGCCGCCAGGGGCTGGGAACGCACGGCGACCTTGTTGCCGGTGAAGACGGCAACGAAGTCCTCGTTCGCCAGCTCGGCCGGATCCAGACCGACCAGCGCCGCCGCCGGGCTGCTCGCCGCGATGAAATAGGGCGAAGGCAGCGGGGTCGGCATCAGGCGCGTGTAGAAGGCCGGGGGCAGCTCGGCAAACGAATTGTTCAGGGGGAGTTCGTCGGCAGTAATGGCAGTTCCAGTGTCAAGGGATGTGGATGTCGGGATTCTACCGTACCGGGCCGGATGTGGAGGCGCGCGCACCACGACGCCGCTCCCCGAAGGCGGAGCGAGGTGGGATGGCGCATGCGCCACGGGCAGCTGCTGCATCGCATCATCGAATTGCATTGACGACTCTCCTCTAGCCACGTTACAACTTTCATCAAGTTGCCAAATTGTTCATGGAGACGCCAATGACCGACTACCCGATGAGCCCCCTGATGGGCCAGATGATGGACCAGCCGCTGCTGATCTCGAGCATTATCGAGTTCGCCGCGCGCCACTATGGCGACAGCGAGATCGTCTCGCGCCGGGTGGAAGGCGACATCCACCGCTACACCTACCGCGAGTGCGAGCAGCGCTCGCGCAAGCTGGCCCATGCGCTGGCCGGCCTGGGCGTCAGGATGGGCGACCGGGTCGCCACCCTGGCCTGGAACGGCTACCGCCACATGGAGCTGTACTACGGCGTGTCCGGCTCCGGCGCTGTCCTGCACACCATCAACCCGCGCCTGCACCCTGAGCAGATCGCCTACATCGTCAACCACGCCGAAGACCAGTTCCTGTTCTTCGACCTGACTTTCCTGCCCGCCATCGAGATCATGGCGCGCACCTGCAAGACCGTGAAGGGCTACGTGGCCATGTGCGGCCGCGAGCACATGCCGCGCGAGACCAGCATCCCCATGCTGCTGTGCTACGAGGAGCTGGTCGGCGCCGCTCCCGATGACTACCGCTGGCCGCAGTTCGACGAACGCAGCGCCGCGGCCCTGTGCTACACCTCGGGCACCACCGGCAACCCGAAGGGCGCGCTGTACTCGCACCGCTCGACGGTGCTGCATGCCTACGCCTCGGCCATGCCGAACGCCCTCAACGTGTCCTCGGCCGACGTGGTCCTGCCGGTGGTGCCGATGTTCCACGTGAACGCCTGGGGCCTGCCCTATTCGGTGCTGCTGTCCGGCGCCAAGATGGTCTATCCGGGCGCGGCGCTGGACGGCAGGTCGCTCTATGAGCTGTTCGAGCAGGAGGGCGTGACCTTCTCGGCCGGGGTCCCGACCGTCTGGCTCGGCCTGATCAACTACGTGCTGCAGAACGACCTGCGCTTTTCCACCTTCCGCCGCACCGTCATCGGCGGCTCGGCCTGTCCGCCGGCGATGATGGACACCCTGATCGACCGCCTGCGCGTGCAGGTGGTCCACGCCTGGGGCATGACGGAAATGTCGCCGCTGGGCACCGCCTGCACCCTGATGGGCAAGCACCTGGCGCTGCCGGTCGAGGACCAGCGCGCCGTGCTGCGCAAGCAGGGCCACGCGATCTACGGGGTCGACATGAAGATCGTCGACGACGACGGCAGCGAACTGCCCTGGGACGGCAGCACCTACGGCCACCTGCTGGTGAAGGGTCCCTGGGTGGTGTCCGGGTATTTCCGCGGCGAGGGCGGCGAGGTGCTGCGGGACGGCTGGTTCCCTACCGGCGACGTGGCCACCATCGACCCCGACGGCTACCTGGGCATCACCGACCGCAGCAAGGACGTGATCAAGTCCGGCGGCGAATGGATCGGCTCGATCGACCTGGAGAACATCGCCATGGCCCATCCGGCCGTCCTGCAGGCGGCCTGCATCGGCGTGCAGCACGCGAAGTGGAGCGAACGTCCGCTGCTGGTCGTGGTGCGCCGGCCCGGCATGGAGGTGTCCGCGGAGGAGCTGCTCGCCTTCTTCGAGGGCAAGGTCGCCAAATGGTGGATCCCGGACGACGTGGTCTTCGCCGACAGCCTGCCGGTAGGCGGCACCGGCAAGGTCCAGAAGAACAAGCTGCGCGAGGCCTACCAGGAATACCGCCTGCCCACGGCGTGAATGGCGCGCGGCCACAGCCGCGCCCGCGCTGCGCCGCATTCCTGTGCTTGGCTGTATGCTCGGCCTTATCGTCATGTGCACGGAGGCCCCGCATGCATCCCTCGAATATCGTCCTGCTGGAATTCCATCCGGAGCGCGACAACCTGACCCATGACAAGGAGTTGCGCGACGGCCTGTCGGTGGCCCTGCGCATGGGGAAGACGCTCTGGCTGGCCAACGACGAATCGGTCAGCATCGAGCGCCTGACGCTGGCCGACAAGGACAGCTCGGGCAAGAGCAGCTTCACCAGCGGCCACCGGCAGTTCGCCCTGCACGACTTCCTCGACCTGCCGCTGCCGCCCCATGGCGAAAGCGAGGACGACATCAACGAGGCCGACATCGAAGGGCTGGCCTGCGACGACAAGTACATGTGGCTGGTCGGTTCGCACAGCCTGCGGCGCAAGCAGCCCAAGCCGGACGACGGCGCCAGGAAGGCGCACAAGCGCCTGTGCTCAGTGGGCGCCGACGGCAACCGCTACCTGCTGGCGCGCATCCCGGTCGTCACGGAGAACGGCGAGACCACCCTGGCGAAGGAGGTCGGGCACAAGGGCAAGCGGCGCACCGCCGCGCTGCTGCGCGGAGACCAGCACGGCAACGAACTGACCGCGCTGCTCAAGGAGGACGAGCACTTCGGCCCCTTCCTGGCCATTCCGGGCAAGGACAACGGCTTCGACATCGAGGGCATCGCGGTGGCGGGCAAGCATGTGCTGCTTGGCCTGCGCGGTCCGGTGCTGCGCGGGTGGGCGGCCATCCTCGAGGTGGCCCTGGTCGAGGACGAGCAGCCAGGCAAGCTGCGCCTGGCGCCGGTCGACGGCGAGGGCCGGATGGTCGTCAAGCACTTCGTCGACCTGCACGGCCTGGGCATCCGCGACCTGTGCGTGCAGGGCAAGGACCTGCTGATCCTGGCCGGCCCGACCATGGACCTGGACGGCCCGGTGTACGTCTACCGCTGGCGCGGCGGCGCGGCGCCGGACAAGGAGACGGTGATGCCGCACGAGCGCCTCGAGCGCGTCCTGAGCCTGCCCTACGGCGAGGGCGTCGACCATCCCGAGGGCATGACCCTGTTTCCGGGCGCGAAAGGCGCCGGCGACGGATTGATGGTGGTCTACGATTCGGCCTCGGCCAGCCGCCAGATCGGCGACAGCATCATCGTGGCGGACGTCTTTCCGCTGCCCCGGCAGACCAGGCGCAAGGGCGGCTGAACAGGACTCAGCGCCTCAGCGCGCCGACGGCCGACCAGAGTACCCGGGGTAGCTGGTACAAGACATAGCCGCCCGCCGCGAGGACGCAGGCGACCAGCACCGGCAGCACCGGGCCGAAGGCGTAAGTCATGCCGAATGCGAAGCCGAGCAGGGTTTCGGAGCGGTAGATGGGATAGAAGAGCGCCAGCAGCAGGAGTCCCTGCATCAGGTATTCGCACAGGTCGGTCCGCCCCAGGCTGAAGAACAGGGCGACGGCGGCGCCGAACACCAGCCCGCCGACGCATCCGGGAATCGCGCCCGAGGCAGCCGCCACCCCGCCGTAGCGCGCCTCGATGCGCGAGGCGGCCACCCAGGCCAGCAGCGGAAGCAGGAGCAAGCCCCACCAGTTGGAGATGGACGGCATGTCGGCGCGCGCCAGCAGGTGGTGGGCCGGCACGCCCGTGGTGAGCTGCTGCCAGGCGAGCAGGAGACCGGTGGCTAGCGCCACGGCGAGAGTAAGTTGGCGGCGCATGCTGACTCCTCGTTAAGCGGGACACGAGGATTGTGGCAGCTATTTGGCAGAACGCAATGCGGACTGCATGTTTTGCTGCGATTGCTGCGATTGCTGCGATTGCTGCGATTGCTGGTTTGTTGGCCTGGGCTGCTCGGAGCGCGGCGCCTCGGCCAGCAACCAGAGCAGGCGCATGCCGTGATGGCCCAGGTAGAACGCGGGCGCCAGCGCGCAGGCCGCGAGCACCGGGATCACGGGGCCGAAGGCATACGCCGCCCCGAACACGAAGCCCAGCAGGCAGCCTGCCCGGTAGATCGGATAGGCCAAGGTCAGCAGCACCAGGCCTTCGCCCAGGAACTCGAACAGGTCCAGCCGGCCGTGTTCGTAGAAGAAAGCCAGCGCACCCCCGAACAGCAAGGCGCCGATCGCGTCCTTGAGAAAAGCCTCGCCATCGTAGCCGGGACGCACGCGTCCCAGTGCGATCCAGGTCATGGCGGGCAGGAGGAGCAAACCCCACCAGTTGGAGAAGGCGGGAAACGCCGCCTCCTCGAACAAGTAATGCACCGACACGCCCTCGGCGGCATGCTGAACGGCGAGCACAAGGGCGACGACCAGCGTCACCCTGAAGGTGATTTTGCTGCGCATGTGTGTGTCTCCTCGAGGCCGGCAGCGGGGCGCCCGGTCTCTTGTTGTGATGTTGGTGCCGCGAGCATGTATTGTGCGCCCGCGAAGACGCGTTCTGCTGAATTGTTGCGTCCGGTTAGCGGGGAGTTATCGACTTTTGGTTGTTTTACAACGGGCCAATTCCGCACCGCATCCGAACCTGCCGGCGCGCAAAAAGTGCGCTTCTTCGCTGAGGAAATAATACGGGCGTTCTATTATTTGGGGTATAGTTGTCGGGATAGTTCAACCGAAAAGGAGAAGAAGAGACATGAGTGCCGACTACCAGGTGCATGGCGACGTCGCCGTCATTACGCTGAACAATCCGCCGGTCAACGGACTTGGCCTGGCCACGCGCAGCGCCGCGGCCGAAGGCGTGCGCCGCGCCGAGGCCGACGAAGCCGTGAAGGCGATCGTGATCACGGGCGCCGGCAAGGCGTTCTCGGGCGGCGCGGACATTCGCGAATTCAACTCCCCGAAAGCGCTCACCGAACCGACCCTGCATTCCCTGATCCGCGTGGTCGAGAATGCCTCCAAGCCGGTGGTCGCGGCCATCCACAGCGTCTGCATGGGCGGCGGCCTGGAACTGGCCCTCGGCTGCAACTACCGCGTGGCCCTGCCGGGCGCGCAGATCGCGCTGCCGGAAGTCAAGCTGGGCCTGCTGCCCGGCGCCGGCGGCACCCAGCGCCTGCCGCGCCTGCTGGGCCTGGAGATGGCCCTGAACATGGTCGTGTCGGGCACCCCGGTGCCTTCCGAAAAGCTGGCGGACACCGCGCTGTTCGACGAAGTCTTCCCGGCCGGTACCGGCTTGCTGGAAGCGGCGGTCGGCTTCGCGCGCAAGGTGGCCGATGTCCGGCCGCTGCCAAAGGTGCGCGACCGCAAGGTCGATTATCCGAATCATGAGGCTTTCCTGCAGTTCTCGCGCAACACCGTCAAGGCGATGGCCGGTCCCTTCCCGGCGCCGCTCGAGTGCGTCGAGGCCGTGGCCGCGTCCGTGACCAGCAAGGATTTCGAGGAAGGCCTGAAATTCGAGCGCGAACGCTTCCTGCACCTGACCCAGACGCCGGAATCGAAGGCGCTGCGCCATTCCTTCTTCGCCGAGCGCGCCGTGGGCAAGATCCCGGACGTGCCGTCCGATACGCCGGTGCGCAGCATCGCCAGGGCGGCCGTCGTGGGCGCGGGCACCATGGGCGGCGGCATCGCCATGAATTTCGCCAACGCCGGCATTCCGGTCACCCTCCTCGAAACGAAGCAGGAAGCGCTCGACGGGGGTCTGGCGACCATCCGCAAGAATTACGAAAGCAGCGTCAAGAAGGGCAAGCTGACGGCCGACAAGCTGGAACAGCGCATGGCCCTGATCGGCGCGACGCTGGACTACGAAGACATCGGCCAGGCCGACATCGTGATCGAAGCGGTGTTCGAGGACATGGGCGTGAAGGAGGCCGTGTTCCGCGAGCTGGACCGGGTGATGAAACCGGGCGCGATCCTGGCGTCGAATACCTCGACCCTGGACCTGGACCGCATCGCCGGCTTCACCAGGCGTCCGCAGGACGTGATCGGCCTGCATTTCTTCAGCCCGGCGAATGTCATGAAGCTGCTGGAGATCGTACGCGGCAAGGAAACCGGCAAGGACGTGCTGGCGACCAGCATGGCGCTGGCCAAGAAGATCAGGAAGACCGGCGTGGTATCGGGCGTGTGCGACGGCTTCATCGGCAACCGCATGCTGGAGCAATACCTGCGCCAGGCCTACTTCATGCTGGACGAGGGCGCGCTGCCGGAGCAGGTCGACCAGGCGATCGAGGCATTCGGCTTCGCCATGGGACCGTTCCGCATGAGCGACCTGGCCGGCAACGACGTCGGCTGGTACATCCGCAAGCGCCGCGCCGTCGAGTCGCCGGAGATCGCGTACTCGAAGACGGCCGACCTGCTGTGCGAGCAGGGCCGCTTCGGCCAGAAGACCGGCGCCGGCTGGTACGACTACAAGCCGGGCGACCGCAAGGCCTATCCGTCGGCCGCGGTGAACGATATGATCGTGCGCCATTCGGCGGACATCGGCGTGGCGCGGCGCACCATCTCCAGCCAGGAAATCGTCGAGCGGCTGGTGTATGCGCTGGCAAACGAAGGGGCGAAGATCCTCGAGGAGGGCATCGCGCTGCGCGCATCGGATATCGACATGGTGTACCTGACCGGGTATGGCTTCCCGCTGCACCGCGGCGGGCCGATGTTCCACGCGGATAGCGTGGGACTGCCGAATGTGCTGATGGCCATGGAGAAGTATGCGCGCGGGCGGCATGGGGAGGCGTGGAAGCCGGCGCCGCTGATGGTGAAGCTGGCGGCGGAGGGGAAGGGATTCAATAGCTGACGCTGGCGGTATGCGATGCACTTCGGTCCCGGCCTTCGCCGGGAGCCGACGACCTCCGGCGAAGGCCGGAACCTGAGTCCCTGAACCCGCCAGGACAAAAAAATGCCGCTGTCCCCAGCGGCATTTTCGGTTAACCGATCCGCGGATCAGTCATGCGCGTAGATATCGTTGTCCTTGGTCTCGCGGATGAACAGGGCCCCGACCACCACGGTGATCAGCGCGATGATGATCGGATACCACAGCCCGTAGTAGATGTCGCCCTTGAAGGCCACCAGTGCGAAGGTGGTGGTCGGCAGCAGGCCGCCGAACCAGCCGTTGCCGATGTGATAGGGCAGCGACATCGAGGTGTAGCGGATGCGGGTCGGGAACATTTCCACCAGCATGGCCGCGATCGGGCCGTACACCATGGTGACGTAGATCACCAGGATGAACAGCAGCAGCACCAGCATCGGCTTGTTCACCGCGGCCGGGTCGGCCTTCTCCGGATAGCCGGCCGCCTTCAGGGCGCCCGTCACTTCCTTCTTCAGGACCGTCTCGCGCTCCTTGCTGGCGGCGTCGAAGTTCAGGTTGTCCGGAGTCATGACCGCGTTAAACGACTGGAACACGGTGTCGCCCACCTTGACCGAAGCGACGGTGCCGGCCGGCGCATCCTGGCGGGTGTAGCTCACCGAGGCCGCGGTCAGCATGCGGGTGGCGATGTCGCAGGAGGACGGGAACTTCTTGGTGCCGGTGGCGTCGACCTGGAAGCTGCAGGTGTCCGGATCGGCCACGACCACGACCGGCGAGGTCTGGATCGCGCGCTCCAGCGCCGGGTTGCCGTAGTGGGTGATGGCCTTGAAGATCGGGAAGTAGGTCAGCGCCGCGATCAGGCAGCCGCCCAGGATGATCTTCTTGCGGCCGATCTTGTCCGACAGCGAGCCGAAGAAGATGAAGAACGGGGTCGCCAGGGCCAGCGAGATCGCGATCAGGATGTTGGCGGTCGGCTCATCGATCTTCAGGGTCTTGGTCAGGAAGAACAGGGCGTAGAACTGGCCGGTGTACCACACCACCGCCTGGCCCATGGTCAGGCCGATCAGGGCCAGCAGGGCGATCTTGCCGTTTTTCCAGTTCAGGAAGGCTTCCGACAGCGGCGCCTTCGAGGTCTTGCCTTCGGCCTTCATCTTGGCGAAGGCCGGCGATTCGGACATCGACAGCCGGATCCACACCGAGATGCCGAGCAGCACCACGGAGATCAGGAAGGGAATGCGCCAGCCCCAGGCCTGGAATTCCTCTTCGCCCATCGCGGTGCGGGTTCCCAGGATCACGAGCAGCGACAGGAACAGGCCGACGGTGGCCGTGGTCTGGATGAAGGAAGTGAACAGGCCGCGCTTGCCGTGCGGCGCGTGCTCGGCCACGTAGGTGGCGGCGCCGCCGTACTCGCCGCCCAGGGCCAGGCCCTGGAGGATGCGCAGGGTGACCAGGATGATCGGGGCCGCGATGCCGATTTGCGCGTGGCTCGGCAGCAGGCCGACCAGGAAGGTCGAGGCGCCCATGATCAGGATCGTCACCAGGAAGGTGTACTTGCGGCCGATCATGTCGCCCAGGCGGCCGAACACCAGCGCGCCGAACGGGCGCACGATGAAGCCGGCGGCGAAGGCCAGGAGCGCGAAAATGAAGGTGGTGGTCGGGTCGCCGATGAAGAACTGCTTGGCGATGATGGAAGCGAGCGAGCCGTAGAGATAGAAATCGTACCATTCAAAAACGGTACCCAGGGAAGATGCGATGATGACCTTGCGTTCTTCCTTGGTCAGTCCGGCGGAGGATGGTGCAGCCTTTCCTCCGGCGGTCATGCCGGGTGTGATAGCCATGTGTGTCTCCGTATAGTAGTTGTGATACCGGATGGTGAAGCACTTGCTGACGGTGGCTGATTCGACTTGCCAATTCGAATTGCTACTTTCTTATCAGCTGGGACCGAGTGTGTTCCGCAAACCTTACACGATTCTTGCGGCAAGCTTACGCGGAGCTTACAAGCGCATGCCCGTGCGGGCTGCGGCTGTGTCGGACGGTGCGCTGCTACCCCGTCGGTCCGCATCCGACAGCCTCATCCGTTGACTTGAGGTTTTCATTACGAACGACCGTTCTTATATGCTATGCTCGCCCGGTCCAACACGAACTCCAACACGAACAACAGGAGACAGCTGCATGCATGACGCCGTGATCGTTTCGACCGCCCGGACCGCCCTGGCCAAGTCCTGGAAGGGCGCCTTCAACATGACCCACGGCGCCACCCTCGGCGGCCACGTCCTGCGGGCCGCCATCGAGCGCGCCGGCATCGCGCCGGGCGAGGTGGAAGACGTCGTGATGGGCTGCGCCAATCCCGAAGGCGCCACCGGCGTCAACGTCGCGCGCCAGATCGCGCTGCGCGCCGGGTGCCCGGTGAGCGTGCCCGGCATGACGGTCAACCGCTTCTGTTCTTCCGGCCTGCAGACCATCGCCCTCGCGGCCCAGCGCATCCTCAGCGGCGAAGGCGAGATCTATGCCGCCGGCGGCGTCGAGTCGATCTCCTGCGTGCAGCAGGAGATGAACCGCCACATGCTGTACGAGAGCTGGCTCAAGAAGAACAAGCCGGAACTCTACTGGCCCATGCTGCAGACCGCCGAGACGGTGGCGCACCGCTACCGGATTCCACGCGAGCGCCAGGACGAGTACGGGGTGCGCAGCCAGCAGCGCGCCGCGGCGGCCCAGGCCGCCGGCCTGTTCGATGCCGAGATCGTGCCGATGACCACCGTGATGGGCGTGGCCGACAAGGCTTCCGGCATGCTGCTGACGCGGGAAGTGACGATCCGCGCCGACGAAGGCATCCGCGCCGACACGACCCTCGAAGGCGTGGCGAAGATCCGCCCGGCGCTGCCGGGCGGCGTGATCAGCGCGGGCAACGCCAGCCAGTTCTCGGACGGCGCGGCCGCCACCATCGTCATGAGCAGCCGTGCGGCCGAGGCCAAGGGCCTGCAGCCGCTCGGCATCTTCCGCGGTTTCGCCGTGGCCGGCTGCGAGCCGGACGAGATGGGCATCGGCCCCGTGTTCGCCGTGCCCAAGCTGCTGCAGAAGGCCGGGCTGGCGGTCGAGGACATCGGCCTGTGGGAGCTGAACGAAGCCTTCGCCGTCCAGGTGCTGTATTGCGCCGACCGGCTCGGCATCCCCATGGACAGGCTCAACGTGAATGGCGGCGCGATCGCGGTCGGCCATCCCTACGGCGTATCGGGAGCGCGGCTGGTGGGCCACGCCCTCATCGAAGGCAAGCGGCGCGGTGTCAAGTATGTGGTGGCGACCATGTGCATCGGCGGCGGCCAGGGCGCGGCCGGCCTGTTCGAAGTCGTCTGAACCTTATTCTGGAGAAGCAATGATCAAGCATATCGTGATGTGGAAGCTCAAGGAGCAGGCCGAAGGCGCGGACCGCGCCGCCAATGCGCGCGAGATGAAGCGCCGGCTCGACGAGTGCGCCCACATCGTCCCCGGCATCCTCGCCTTCGAGGTCGTGCTCGCCCAGCCCGGGCTGGAAGCGACCTACGACGTGGTGCTGTACTCGGAATTCGAGGACAAGGCGGCGCTGGACGCCTACGCCAGCCACCCGACTCACAAGGCCCTGGTGCCTTTCATCGGCGCGATCCGCGAGGCGCGCCAGTGCATGGATTACGAAGTCTGATTGAACACGGAGACCGCATGCGCACCACCCACGAACTGTTTTCCCTGAAGGGCAAGACCGCCATCGTCACCGGCGGCTCGCGCGGACTCGGCCTGCAGATGGCCGAAGCGCTCGGCGAGCAGGGCGCCCGCCTCTTGATTTCCTCGCGCAAGCAGGGCGAGCTCGACGAAGCCGTGGCGCAGCTGCAGGCGCGCGGCATCGAGGCTTCCAGCATCGCCGTCGACCTGTCGGACGAAGCCCAGGCCCACGCCTTCGTGGACGAGGCGCTGCGCCGCCTGGGACAGGTCGACATCCTGGTCAACAATGCCGGGGCCAGCTGGGGCGCGCCGGCCGAGGACTATCCGCTCGAAGCCTGGGACAAGGTGATGAACCTGAACGTGCGCGCCATGTTCCTGGTCTCGCAGCGGGTCGGCAAGCTGTCCATGATCCCGCGCCGCTACGGCCGGATCGTCAACATCTCGTCGATTGCGGGCCTGGCCGGCAACCCGCCGGGCACCATGCAGACCCTCGCGTACAACACGTCCAAGGGCGCGGTGGTAAATTTCACCCGTACCCTCGCGGGCGAGTGGGGACGCTACGGCATCACGGTCAATTCGATCGCGCCGGGCTTCTTCCCGTCCAGGATGACCAAGGGGGTGCTGGCGACCATCGGCGGGGACACCCTGGCCAAGGATGCGCCGCTGAACCGCCTTGGCGACGACGAGGACCTGAAGGGCGCGGTGGTGCTGTTCGCTTCCGACGCCGGCAAGCATATTACCGGGCAGACGCTGGCCGTCGATGGAGGCGTGTCGGCTGTCTGACCCGCGCTCGGAGTGCATCCGTGGGGAGAGGACGATGAAGGAGTTTCGCGGCAAGGTGGCCGTCATCACGGGCGCGGCCAGCGGCCTGGGGCGTGAATTCGCCAACGTGGCGGCCGGGCTGGGCATGAAGCTGGTGCTGGCCGACGTCCAGGCCAAGGCGCTCGGGCAGGCGGCCGACGAGCTGCTGCATGGCGGCGCCGAGGTGCTGGCCATGGTCTGCGACGTACGCAAGGGCGCCCACGTGCAGGAACTGGCCGACTCGGCGATCGCGCGCTTCGGCGCCGTGCACCTGGTGTTCAACAATGCCGGCGTCGGCTCCGGCGGCCTGATCTGGGAGAACTCGGAACAGGACTGGGAATGGGTGCTGGGCGTGAACCTGTGGGGCGTGATCCACGGCGTGCGCGTGTTCACCCGCGTGATGCTCGAATGCGCCGAGAAGCACCCGGGCTTCGAAGGCCACATCGTGAATACGGCGTCGATGGCCGGGCTGCTCGCCGCGCCGGCACTGGGCGTCTACAACGTCTCCAAGCATGCCGTGGTCGCGCTGTCCGAAACGCTCTACCACGACCTGCAGCTGGTCGGGGCGCCGATCGGCACCTCGGTCCTGTGTCCCTATTTTGTTCCGACCGCGATCGCGCATTCGCACCGTCACCGGCCGGACGAACTGCACAGCCAGGAGGGCGTCACCGCCAGCCAGATGGCGGCGCAGGCGCTGACCGAGAAGGCGGTGGGATCGGGCAAGGTGTCGGCCGCCGACGTGGCGCGCCTTACCTTCGACGGCATCCGCGAGGGGCGCTTCTATCTCTATTCGCATCCGCAGGCGCTGGGCGCGGTGGCCGAGCGCTTCGAGGCCATCGTGCATGCCCGGCCGCCGGCCGATCCGTATGCGGCGTCGCCGCAGATCCTGGACATGCTCAAGGCGGGCGTGCGCCGGCGGAACTAGGGGCGCCTAGTGCGAGCGGCCGTCGTAATGGTGGACCGGGATGCTGTCCAGCTCCAGGTTCTCCAGGCAGCGCAGGTTGACCGCGGCCATTGCATTGCCTTTCGGGTCGCTGCCTTCGCCGTAGGGATGGATGCCGCAGGTCGGGCAGAAGCGGTGCTTGATCACGTGCTTGTTGAACATGTAGGTGCTGGCCGCATCTTCCGGCGTCAGCAGGCGCAGCCTGTCGCGCGCCACGAACCATAGCAGCGAGCCCTTGCGCGAGCAAATCGAGCAATTGCAGGCCAGGGCGCTGTCGATCTCGCCCTCGACTTCGAAAGCAACGGCGCCGCAGTGGCAGCTTCCTTGATAGTGCATGTGACTCCTCCTGTCAGGTGGGGCTTAGCGTGCCCATTGGAGCGCCTCGGCGTACCCGGCGCTGTCTGAAATTGTATTGTGACCGGCGCCCTCGATGACGCGCAGGACGAGCCGCTCCTTCGCGAAACGCGCGGCCAGG
>CAMPHU010000088.1 GCA_946886065.1 uncultured Massilia sp.
ATGTTCGCCATCGAGGAACTGTCGCGCTCGCCGGAACAGCGCAACAGCGGCCTGATCGTCGCCGGCATCGTACTGGCCGGCCTGATCGCCGTGTCCGTCCATGGCAACGGCACCCATTTCGGCGTCATCCACCCCGGGCCGATCGGCCTGGCGCTGTTGTGGCCGGGCTTGCTCGCGGCCCTGGCCAGCGGCTGCGCCGGCGGCCTGTTCGCGCGTCTGCTTTTGAGCTCACTGCGCGGGCAGTCTCCCGACGCGCCCAGCCGCTGGCGCGCGCGCCATCCGGTGTGGTTCGCTGCCGGCTGCGGCCTGCTGGTGGCGCTGATCGGCGTCCTCAGCGGCGGCGCGACCTATGGCAGCGGCAACGAGGCGACCCGCGGCCTGCTCGAGAATGAAGCCAGCCTGCCGGGCGCATTCACCTTGTTCAAGTTCGTCGCGACCTGGCTGACCGCATGGTCCGGGGCGCCGGCCGGGATTTTCGCGCCTTCGCTCTCGATCGGCGCCGCCCTCGGCCACGACATCGCGCTGCTGACCGGCTACACCCACGGCGCCGCCCTGATCGCGCTGGGGATGGTCGGCTTCCTGGCCGCCGCCACCCAGGCGCCGCTGACCGCCTTCATCATCGTCATGGAAATGGTCGACGGCCACAGCATGGTGCTGAGCCTGATGGCCTGCGCGGTCGTGGCCAGCACCGTCTCGCGGGTCCTGAGCCCGCCGCTGTACGGAGCGCTGGCCGCGCTCCAGTTGCCGCCCCGGCAGGCGCGTTGAGCTTTCGGGTGTTGCATTTTTTGACACTCCATTTGTGCCAATAGAATTAACTTGTTATAATGCAATGAGCTCGCCGTAGCGGCAGAATTGCCGCGGCGCAGCAGCACCACCTCGCTTGTTTCCACTCCTGGCAATCGGATGACGCCTTCGGGCGTCCGATTGTGTTCGCCTTGTGCCGGCAGCGCCGTCACACCCACCAGGTCGGCGCAGCAGCGCCGAGCGCATCGCTCTGAAAGGACGAAGACGATGACCATCGCCGTACCACCGCAATGGGCGCCTCGCCCCCATCCCCATCATTTTGTACTCGCCACCGATCTCGACGGCACGCTGCTGGCCGGCAGCGTCGCCGCCCGCCGCCAGGTGCGCGAGCTGTTCGCCGGCGCGCCTGCCGGCGCCACCCTGGTGTTCGTCACCGGGCGCGGCCTCGAATCGATCCTGCCGCTGCTCAGCGACCCGACGATTCCCACCCCCGACTACATCATCGCCGACGTCGGCGCCACCATCGTCGACGGCGCGCTGCGCCCGGTCGGCGACCTGCAGGACGAGATCGCCGCGCGCTGGCCGGGTTCGCAGGCCGTGCTGCGCGCGCTGGCCGGCTTCCCGGGCCTGGTGCGCCAGAGCGTGCCCCAGGAGCGGCGCTGCTCTTTCGAGGCGCGCGCCGAGGACCTGACGCCGGCCCTGCGCGCGGCGGTCGAGGAGCTCGATTGCGACCTGCTGATGTCGGCGGGCCGCTACCTCGACGTGCTGCCGCGCGGCGTCGGCAAGGGCCCGGCGCTGCTGCGCCTGGCGCAGGCGGCCGGCTTCGATCCGGCCACGGTGGTGGTCGCCGGCGACACGCTGAACGACTTGTCGATGTACGAGACCGGCCTGCGCGGCATCGTCGTGGGCGGCGCCGAGCCGGCGCTGGTGGAGCAGGTGCGCAAGTGGCCGCTGGTGCACGTGGCCGGCGGCGAAGGCTGCGACGGCATCCTGGAAGGACTCGTGCGCCATGGCGCGATCGCGCCGGCGGGGCTGCCCGCCGCGCTCCCGGCGCCGCGCGGCGGCGCGGAGCTGGTGATGGTCTACCACCGCCAGCCTTTCGACGAGGTGATCGAGGACGGCGTGCCGCAGCGCCGCCGCCCGCGCAGCCCGAACGGCATCATTCCGACCCTGCTGCGCTTCTTCGCCGGGGAGCGCGCCGGTTCCTGGGTGGCGTGGTCGCAGCAGGATAGCCGCGATCCGGAGGGCTTCGCCACCCACGTCCAGGTCGACCCCGAACGCTATCCGCTGCTGCAGGCGGCGCGCGTGGCGCTGACGGCCGAGGACATCGACATCTTCTACAAGAAGTTTTCGAAGGAAGCCTTCTGGCCGATCATCTTCTCCTTCCCCGACAAGGCCGAGTTCAGGCAGGCGCACTGGGAACGCTTCCTGGAGGTGAACCGCCTGTTCGCCGAGCAGGCGGCGCGCGAGGCGGCCGAAGGGGCGCTGGTCTGGGTGCACGACTACAACCTGTGGATGGTGCCGGCCTTCCTGCGCCCGCTGCGGCCGGACCTGCGCATCGCCTTCTTCCACCACACGGCCTTTCCCTCGAGCGACGTGTTCAATATCCTGCCGTGGCGCCGCGAGATCATCGGCAGCCTGCTCCAGTGCGACTACGTGGGCTTCCATATCCCGCGCTACGTCGAGAACTTCGTCGACGCGGTGCGCACCTATGCGCCCGTCGACGCCTGCGGCAAGGTGGCCTGCGCGCCGCGCTTCCTCACCTACGGATGCGCGCTCGGGGTCGATACCATGACCACCGCCATCGAAGCGGGCGGGCGCCGGGTCGGCCTGGGCGCGCACCCGGTCGGCACCGATGTCGCGATGATCGAGCGGGTCGTGGCCGGCGCGGCGCTGAAGGAGCAGGCCGCGGCCATCGAGGCCTACCTGGGCGGCGCGACCGGCATCGTGTCGATCGAGCGCCTCGACTACGTCAAGGGCACGCTCGAGAAGCTGGAAGCCTTCGAGCGCCTGCTGGAGCGCCATCCCGAGCACATCGGCAAGGTCACGCTGCTGAACGTGATCACGCCGGCCGCGCCCGGCATGGAGATCTACGAAAGCCTGCGCGTGGAAGTGGACCGGGCGGTGGGGCGGATCAACGGCCGCTTCTCGACCCTGAACTGGGTGCCGGTGCGCTACTTCTACCGCTCGCTGCCGTTCGAGGAAGTGCTGGCGCACTACGTGGCCTGCGACATCGCCTGGATCACGCCGCTGCGCGACGGCCTGAACCTGGTCGCCAAGGAATTCGTGGCGGCCAAGAAGGCCAGCGCGCGTTCCGGCGTGCTGATCCTGTCGGAGTTCGCCGGCGCGGCGGTCGAGCTGCACGGAGCCCTGCTGACCAATCCCTACGACGCCAACGCCATGACCGCTTCGCTGCACCAGGCCCTGAGCATGGGCGAGGACGAGCGCGCCTACCGCACCGCGCGCATGGCCATGATCGCGGCCGATCACGACGTGGCGCGCTGGGGCAGGGACTTCATCGCGGCAGCCGGCGGGGCGGCGGCGGACGCGGCCACGGCGACGGCGACCGAGCCACTGGCCGCCTGAGGCCGGGATCCCTTGAATGGAGCGAAGACCATGGATTACCTGATACTCGACAACGACCCGCTTGCCTGGTCGATCGCCCTCGGCATCGGCGCAGCGGTCTACCTGCTGCTGCACCTCGCCAAGGGCCTGCTCGTGCGCCGCCTGCGTGCATTCGCGGGCAATACCTCGACCTACCTGGACGACCTGGCCGCCGGCGTGCTGTCGGCCACCCACCCGCTGTTCCTGCTGGCGATGGGCCTGTATGTGGGCACGCACTGGCTGGACCTGTCGGACAAGAGCGCGACACTGCTGTCCCGTCTCGCCATCGCCGCGCTGCTGCTGCAGGTGGCGCGCTGGGGCGACGTCGGGGTGCACGGCTGGCTCCAGAGTTACCGGACCAGGCGCAGCGCGCAGGATGCCGCCAGCACCACCTCCACCGCGGCGCTGGGCTTCGTGGCCCGCACCGCGATCTGGGTCATCGTCGTCCTGATGATCCTCGATAACTTCGGAGTCAACATCACCACCCTGGTCGCCAGCCTCGGCATCGGCGGCATCGCGGTCGCGCTGGCGCTCCAGAACGTGCTGGGCGACCTGTTCTCCTCGCTGTCGATCGTGCTCGACAAGCCCTTCGTGGTGGGCGACTTCATCGCGGTGGACGACATTGCCGGCACGGTGGAATACGTGGGCCTGAAGACCACCCGCATCCGCGGGCTGGGCGGGGAACAGGTGGTGTTCTCGAACAGCGACCTGCTCGGCAGCCGGATCCGCAACTACAAGCGCATGGAGACGCGCCGCATCGTGTTCGGCATCGGCGTGACCTACGAGATCGGCAAGCGCCAGCTGCTGTCGATTCCCGCCATCCTGCGCGAAGCCGTGGAAGCGCAGCCGCAGGCCAAGTTCGACCGGGCCCACTTCAAGTCCTACGGCGCGTCCTCGATCGACTTCGAGACCGTGTACATCGTGCAGACTTCGGACTACAACGCCTACATGGACATCCAGCAGGCGATCAACATCACCCTGTTCGAGCGCTTCGCCGAGGAAGGTATCGACTTCGCCTACCCGACCCAGACCGTGTACCTGGCGCGGGCCAAGGCCGGGTCCGAGGTGCAGGAATAGGGCGGGGCTGTCGGCGGGGGGACACAAAGCTTGCCACCCTGGCAGCGTCGCGGCAAGAAACATTTGTACGAACGGGAATTCCCGGCGAAAATCTCGGCTTTCCATCAGGGAATACCGACTAGCCGACATGAATTTGCCCCAGACGACATCCCGCACGGCCTCCCTGCGCGAGGCCATCGCCCACCGCTTCAGCCTGCTCGACGACAAGGCCGACGACGACGAGATCGACCGCAGCCTGCGCGCCGGCGTGGAGTTGCGCGGCGCCACGCCGTGGATCCTGATGTTCGCGATCGTGATCGCCTCGGTCGGCCTGAACACCAACTCGAATGCGGTGATCATCGGCGCGATGCTGGTGTCGCCGCTGATGGGGCCGATCGTCGGGCTCGGCTACGGCGTGGGCATCTACGATTTCGCCCTGGTGCGCCGTTCGCTGGCCAACCTCGGGATCGCGGCCGGCATCAGCCTGCTGACTTCGACGCTGTATTTCGCGCTGACCCCGCTCGACGAGGCCCAGTCCGAACTGCTGGCGCGCACCACGCCTTCCCTGTGGGACGTCCTGATCGCCCTGGCCGGCGGCCTGGCGGGGATCATCGGCCAGACCCGCCGCGAGAAATCGAACGTGATCCCCGGCGTGGCCATCGCGACCGCGCTGATGCCGCCGCTGTGCACGGCCGGCTACGGCCTCGCCAACGGGAACTGGTCGGTGTTCGGCGGCGCCTTCTACCTGTTCTCGATCAACTGCGTGTTCATCGCCTTCGCGGCGGTGGTCGTGATCGAATTCCTGCGCCTGCCGCACCGCAAGTTCCTCGACCCGCGCAGGGAGCGCCACGTCAAGCGCGCGCTGCTGGCGATCGTGCTGCTCACCGGCCTGCCCAGCATCTACCTGGCGGCCAAGCTGGTCGACAACGAAGTCTTCAAGAACCGGGCGCGCGAGTTCGTGCGGCGCGAGTTCAGCGCGGCCCAGGTCCACGTGCTCGACACCAATGTGGTGCCCGGCTCGCGCGACATCGAGGTGACCCTGATCGGCGCCCGGCTGCCCGCGCCCACGATCCGCTCGATCGAGGCGCGCCTGGCGCCGGCCGGCCTGGAGGGGGCGCGGCTGTCGGTGCACCAGGCCCAGGCCGAGACCGACAACAAGATCGACGTGCGCAGCCTCAAGGCGGACATCCTGGCCGACATCGTGCGCAACAACCAGCAGGCGCTGCAGGACAAGGATGCGCGCATCGCCGCGCTGCAGGCGCAGCTGAGCGGACAGCAGGAATGGGTGGAGCAGGCGGCGGCGGTCACGCGCGAGTTCGAGGCCCAGTATCCGCAGTGCGGGAACGTGCTGGTGGGCAGGGCGGTGGCGCCCGCCGCCGGGGAAGATGCCGGGCAGGGCGCGCTGGTGCCGATCCTGAGCGCCGACTGCCGGCGCCGGCCCGGCGCAGGAGACATCAAGCGCATCCATGACTGGCTGAAGGTCAGGACCGGTGACGCCGGTGCGAAGCTGGTGCTGTCCGCGACGCGGGGCAAGATCCTGCGCCAGGAAGCGCCGGCGCAGGCCCAGGTTCCGGCGCCGCGCCGCTAGTTCCCGCTGCCGGCCCGCGCGGCGCGCCGGAATTCTCCCGGCCCCACGCCCTGGCTGCGCTTGAATACGCGGTGGAAGGCCGCTTCCGACTGGTAGCCGGCCGCTTCCGCGACCTCCGCGATGGGACGCCTGTCGCGCAGGAGCCAGTGCGCGGCCTGCGCCATGCGCAGCTGGGTCAGCACGGCGGCCGGCGTCAGCCCCGCCACTTGCCGGAAAGTGCGCGCGAAGGTGGCGCGCGACATGAAGCAGGCTTGCGCCAGATCCTCGACCAGCCAGCCATGCCCCGGCTGTTCCAGCATCTTGTGCAGGGCCGCGGCGAGGCGGCGATCGGCCAGCAGGGCCAGCAGCCCCGGCATGGCCGCATTCCCGTCCAGCCAGGCCCGCAGCAGCAGCGCGAACAGCGCCGCCGACAGCTGCGCGGTCACGATGGCGGACCCGGCGCGGACCCCATCCGTCTCGCTGCGCAGCATCATCATCAAGGCGTGCAGGCCGCCGAAGTCCGGCCGGCCGGAGGTGCGCACGACCATCACCTCGGGCAGGGCGGGCTGCAGCATGCGGCGCGCATTGTCGTCGAAGATGAACTGCCCGCACAGGATGCCGGTCAGCGCGCCGTCCCCGCTGTTCGCCTTCCAGCGCACGATGTCGGGGCCGGGAACCTCATGGACGGGCGTCGCGGCGGCCGCGGGACCCGCGTGCAGCCGGTGCGCGCCGCCGTGCGGAAAGACGACGATGTCGCCGGCGCCAAGTTCGTGCCGTTCGCCGCCGGGCACATCGACCGTGGCATGGCCGTCGACGATCAGGTGGTAGGGCGCGACGCCCGGCGCGGCCGGCGGATCGTCCAGCACCCATGGGGCGGCGAGGCTGCAGCGGATGTCGAGCGTGGTCCGGAGGGTGCACAGCGACAGCAGGCGGCTCAGGGTATCCATGCGTAATAGAGAAGTGAAAAGGTCGGTTGAGACGAAGGAGCAAATTATTGCCGATTTCGAGCATTCAAACTCCAAGGTCCGCAGCCTACACTGATTTCCATGCCAGAACAAATCCGGCATTCACCGACCAACATCGAAAGGAAGATCATGTCCCGTCTGCATACCATCAAGCCCGATCAAGCCACCGGCCGCGCCGCCGAACTGTTCACCGCGATCAAGTCTTCGATCGGCATGGTCCCGAACGCCTATGCCACGATCGGCTCGAACAGCCCGGCCGCGCTGGAAGCCTTCCTCGGCCTGGACCAGGCCCTGCGCAGGGGCAGCCTGTCGGCGAAGCAGATCGAGGTCGTCAAACTGGCCGTCAGCGCGGCCGCCGAATGCGACTATTGCCTGGCCGCCCACTCCCTGATGGGCAAGCGCGCCGGCCTGGGCATCGAGGCGATCAAGGCGATCCGCAGCGGCAGCCCGAGCGGCGATGCGGCCGTCGATGCCCTGGCGGGCTTCGCGCGCAAGGTGGCCGGCAGCGCCGGCACCGTGCCGGCCGCGGTGCTCGAGGAGGTGAGGGCGGCCGGCTACAGCGACGCCCAGGTGGTCGACACCTTGCTGACGGTGGCCGCGATCACCTTCACCAACCTGCTCAACCGGGTGAACGATACCGTCGTCGATTTCCCCGCAGTGAACTGATCCGCACCCGCGTCTTGCCGGCTGGCGTAGCTCTGCCGGCAAGACGCGGTATTTTCCGAATCATCGGCGGAGGAAT
This sequence comes from uncultured Massilia sp., assembly GCA_946886065.1. Next base: position 7,679 of record CAMPHU010000088.1, read on the forward strand.
CGGATTAAAAAAAGGCCAAGCTTGTATACAGAGCAGCCCGCTCTTAGTAATCTGTCGGGGTTAGCGCAAGAAAGATCGCACCGTACCGGTGGACCGATCCAAGAATGCCGGGGCATCTTCCCGGCATCTCCACGCTGTTCAGCTGCACCAGAAGACCTGCCTGGAGCGCATCTGCAACGCCATGCCATGCACGAGCGATCCGTGAGCCGAGGCTTTCGTCGACCGCCGGCCCGGATTGCACCCGAATTCTATTTACACGACAGAAACTGCCATGAGTACAGAATCCAGCCTTAACGAAGTTGCGGACACCCAGCTCCGCGCCGATGCCCTCGACTACCACCGCAGCCCCGTGCGCGGCAAGATCGAGGTAGTGGCCACCAAGCCCCTGTCGAACCAGCGCGACCTCTCGCTCGCCTATTCGCCGGGCGTCGCCTACGCCTGCGAAGAGATCGCCGCCGACCCGAACATGGCTGCCGAGTACACCTCGCGCGGCAACCTGGTGGCCGTGATCAGCAACGGCACGGCCGTGCTGGGCCTGGGCAATATCGGCCCGCTGGCTTCCAAGCCCGTCATGGAAGGCAAGGGCTGCCTGTTCAAGAAGTTCGCCGGGGTCGACGTGTTCGACCTGGAACTGGCGGAGAACGACCCGGACAAGCTGGTCGACGCCATCGCCATGCTGGAGCCGACCGTGGGCGGCATCAACCTGGAAGACATCAAGGCGCCGGAGTGCTTCTACATCGAGAAGAAGCTGCGCGAGCGCATGAACATCCCGGTCTTCCACGACGACCAGCACGGCACCGCGATCATCTCCACCGCGGCGCTGCTCAACGCGCTGAAAGTCGTCGGCAAGGACATCGGCCGGATCAAGCTGGCCGCCTCCGGCGCCGGCGCCGCGGCGATCGCCTGCCTGGACATGATGGTCCTGCTGGGCGTGAAGCGCGAGAACATCTATGTCACCGACTCGCGCGGCGTGATCTACGTGGGCCGCGAAGCGAACATGGAAGTCAACAAGGCGCGCTATGCGCAACAGACCGACGCCCGCACCCTGGCCGATATCGTCAAGGATGCCGACGTCTTCCTGGGTTGTTCGACCGCCGGCGTGCTGACCGGCGAGATGGTCAAGACCATGGGCACCCAGCCGGTGATCCTTGCCCTGGCCAACCCGGAACCGGAGATCCGTCCGGAAGTCGCCAAAGCCGCGCGCCCCGACTGCATCATCGCCACCGGCCGTTCGGACTACCCGAACCAGGTCAACAACGTGCTGTGCTTCCCCTACATCTTCCGTGGCGCGCTGGACTGCGGCGCCACCCGCATCACCGACGAGATGAAGCTGGCCTGCGTGACCGCCATCGCCGAGATGGCCGAAGCCGAAGCCAGCGACGTGGTGGCCTCGGCCTACGAGGGCCAGGACCTGAGCTTCGGGCCCGACTACATCATCCCCAAGCCCTTCGACCCGCGCCTGCTGGCGGCGATTGCGCCGCGCGTGGCCGAAGCGGCGGCGGCATCGGGCGTGGCGGCCCGTCCGATCGAGGACATGGCGGCCTACCGCGACAAGCTGGCGCAGATGATCTACCACACCGGCTTCTTCATGAAGCCGGTGTTCAACAAGGCCCGCGCCACCTTGCGCAAGATCGCGTATGCGGAAAGCGCCGACGTGCGCGTGCTGCGCGCGGTCCAGACCGTGGTCGACGAAGGCCTCGCCAGGCCGGTGCTGATCGGCCAGGCGGACCAGGTCGAACGTGCGATCAAGGAAGCGGGGCTGCGGCTCAAGCGCGATGCCGACTACACGCTGGTGGAGCTCGACGGCGACGCGACCCTGCAGGGCACGCGCCTGTTGAAGTCGGGCGAGGTCGATGGGCTGATCTGCGGCATGCAGGGCAGCTACGACAGCCACCTGGTGCACGTGCAGAACGAGATCGGCACGGCGCCCGGCGTGGGCGTGCTGGCGGCGATGAACGCGCTGGTGCTGGACAAGTACACGCTGTTCATCACCGACACCTATGTCAACGACCAGCCGACAAGCGCTGAACTGGCCGAGATCGCGCGCCTGGCGGCTGCCGAAGTGCGCCAGTTCGGCCTGGAGCCGAAGCTGGCAATGCTGTCGCATTCCTCGCTCGGCTCGTCCAGCAGGCCGTCGGCCCTGCGCATGCGCGAAGCGCACGCACTGCTGAAGCAAACGGCGCCGGAACTGTCGGTGATCGGCGAGATCCACGGCGATGCCGCGCTGTCGGAAGACATCCGTTCGATCTACAAGATCGAGGACGGCTTCGCGGGCAGCGCCAACCTCCTGGTGATGCCTTCCGTCGACGCCGCCAACATCCTGTTCAACGTGCTCAAGGTCACGGCGGGCAAGGGCGTGACGGTGGGACCGATCCTGCTGGGGGCGGCCAAGCCGGTGCACATCCTGAGCCCGAGCGCGACGGTGCGCCGCATCGTCAACATGACGGCGCTCGCTGCGGCCGATATCGGCAAGGGCGACCTGCCGGCCTGAGCGGTCCGCAAGACGTCCTCCCGCGGTCGGGCCCGTCGAGGGCCCGTAATGTCGTTTGTCATGGATGAACCTTTCACCGCGTGCGCGGAATTAACCGGCTGTCTAGTCGACGGCCGTCCGGCCAAAGGAAAGGGCATGCCATGAAGAACCCCAGGATTTTCCGCATCCTGATGCCGGCGCTCGCCGGCATCGTCGCCACTGCCGTGAGCGCCCAGACAGGGACGCCAACGCCGCTCGCTGACCCGATACCGGGCCAGCTTGCCCAAAGCTACGCCCGGGTGGCCCTCGAGACCGTGATCTCCGGCCTGGTCTCCCCGGTAGCCGCGGCGGTCGCGCCGGGCGATCGCCGCCACCTTTACGTGGCCGACCAGATCGGCCTGGTCTGGCGCGTCCACACCGGCCAGCGCGTGGAGGATGGCGCGGACGGCGCCGAGGACCGGGATGAGGACGACCGCGCTTCGCGTCAGCCCACGCGGTTCCTGGACGTGCGCAGCCTGCTGGTGAGCCCGCTTGGCCTGGGGCCGGGAAGATTCGACGAACGCGGCCTGCTCGGCATCGCCTTCCACCCGCAATTCCGCTTCAACGGCCTGTTCTACACCTTTACCTCGCAGCCGGTGAAGGGCCGCGCCGACTTCAGCACCATGCCGGCGGGCGCCGCGCCGAACTGCCAGAGCGTGCTGACCGAATGGCGGGTCCAGCGTCCCGGCCGGCGCAACAGTCCGGTGGACCTGGGCAGCGCGCGCGAGCTGATGCGCATCGATAAGCCCCAGTTCAACCACAACGGCGGCGCGATCGTCTTCGGCCCCGACCAGATGCTGTATGTGTCGCTCGGCGACGGCGGCGCGGCCGACGACGAGGGCGTGGGTCATGTCCCGGGCGGCAATGCGCAGAGCCTGGCCCCGGGGAATGTGCTGGGCAAGATCCTGCGCATCGATCCGCTCGGACGCAATGCTGCCAACGGCAAGTACGGCATCCCGGCCGACAATCCATTCGTCAACCGGGCCGGCGCCGACGAGATCTTTGCCTATGGCTTCCGCAACCCGTTCCGGATGTCCTTCGACCCGCTGGGGCGCCTGATCGTGGGCGATGTCGGCCAGAACCAGATCGAGGAAGTCGATGTCGTGAGCGCGGGCGGCAACTACGGCTGGCGCATCAAGGAAGGGACCTTCCTGTTCGATACCGCCGGACCGGACGCGCCCGGTTTTGTGTTTGCCGACAGTCCGGGCCTGCCGCCCGGCCTGGTCGATCCGATCGCCCAGTACGACCACGCCGACGGCGCCGGCGCGCCCCCGAGCCGGGTCGCCGTCATCGGCGGCTACGTCTACCGCGGCAACCGCCTGCAGCAGATGAAGGGGCAGTACGTGTTCGGCGACTATTCCGGCAGGGGCGGGCCGACCCCGCAGGGCCACCTGTTCGTGCTGGGCCGGAACAACCGGGTCGAGAACCTGACCCCGGTCAACCGCAATCCCTTCGACCTCGCGGTGCTCGGCTTCGCCGAGGATCACAGGGGCGAGCTCTACCTGCTGGCCAACGGAACCGGCACCTTGCTCGGTACGACCGGGGTGGTGATGAAGTTCGTGCGTGCGCGGCGCTGAGGGGCAGGCTGCACGGCAAGCGAACGGCCCGGCGGCGGCCAGCCGCCGCCACCGGGCCGGTTCGGATCCAGCGCCGTTCAGCGCTGGGCCATGGTCGCCTTGACCACGATGACCTGGGCCAGGCGCGGGTCGCGCGATTCCGGCACGTAGCTCATCAGCATATCGGTGCCGTAGTCGCCGCGATTGAACTCCATCGATACATTCCCGTCGAGCGAGACGAACTTGTCCGCCGAGAGGGCGACCAGCCGGATCGGGCGGCGCTTGTCGATGCGCGCTTCGATGCCGTCCCTGGAGGGTTCGATGTCCAGGCGCCAGCCGTTCGACAAGGCATAGGCGCCGCTGACGCGGTCCTGCTCGTGGGGCCAGATGTCGTAGCTGGGGGCCGGCGCCGTCACCTGCACGGTGGAGCCTGGTGCGAGGGAGGGATACTGTGCCGTCTGTGCGCCGGCCTGGGCCATGAGCAGCAGGGAGGCGGGAATTGCCAGGTAATGGATACGCATGATCGTTGCTCCTTCAAGACACGGATGGGCCTTCGTGGTGCGTGTCGCGTTGGAGCAGCGCGAGCGCGCCTTCGGGCATGGTCTGCACCCTGGTCTCCGCCAGTAGCGCTGCTTTCAGTCTAGGCTGCTGTCTGCCGGGCACAAGCCGTATCGCGTGGGTATCACGAAACGGTCTTGAGCCACCGGCGCTCAGATCGAAGGGATATGACACAGGAAACGTGCGGGTACGCGGAATTGCGTATCACGAAGTGGCAGCGGCTTGCACCGCCGGGCCCGATACCGATGGGCCTTGCCTATTCGGCGCCAGCGCATATGCTGGAGTCAAGGGGACGAAGCCGCCTGACGACTTCCGCCGCGGCCGCCGCCCGCATGGGAGGTTGATATGTATAAGCGCATATTGCTGCCGACCGACGGTTCCGAGGCATCCGGGCGCGCCGTCCAGTCCGGCATCGACTTCGCCCGGAGCGTAGGGGCGGAAGTGGTGGGCATGACGGCCACGCCCCCTTTCCACAGCTTCACCGTCAGTGCCGAGATGCTGGAAGAGACCCCGGCAAGCTACGCAGCGGCCAGCGCCGCGCGCGCGCAGCGCCTGCTGGACGAGATCGCCGACGCCGCGCGCGGCGCCGGCGTGCCCTGCACCTGCCTGCGGGTCGAGGCGGACAGCCCCTACGAAGCCATCATCGCCACGGCGCGCGAGCGCGGCTGCGACCTGATCGTGATGGCTTCCCACGGCTACCACGGCATCAAGGGCCTGCTGCTGGGCAGCGAAACCCACAAGGTGCTGGTCCACAGCGCGATCCCGGTCCTGGTGCACCGCTAGGCGAACACTACCGATTCCCGATGCCGTGACTGAAGCTGTTCGGGGGAGGGCGGGGCCGGCCGGTCCTGATTGAAACGGCGCTGCGGTGCGCGTCCGGTCCCGCGCCCGGCGGATAATGGCGCCTGGCCCGTCACACTCGATCCCGGAGGCCCCATGGATGCGACTATCCGACGTATCGCCATCGTCACCGGCGGCGGAGACGCCCCCGGCCTGAACGCCGTCATCCGCGCGGCCGTGCTGGCGGCCGACCGGCTGGGCTGGGAGTGCTACGGCATCCGCGACGGCTTCAACGGCCTGCTGGCGCCGGAACTCTGCCTCGGCGATCCGGTGCCGCAACTGCTGGCCGACCATGTGCACGGCATCGGCCATCTCGGCGGCACCATCCTCGGCAGCACCAGCCGCGGCAACCCGCTGCGCTACCCGGTCAGGCGCGCCGACGGCGGCCTGGCGGAGGAAGACCGCAGCGACGAGCTGGCGGCCTTGCTGCGCCGGCGCGGCTTCGATGCCCTCATCGTGGTGGGCGGGGACGGTTCGATGGAGATCGCCGCCTGCCTGGAGCGCAAGGGCGTGCGCGTGATCGGCGTGCCCAAGACCATCGACAACGACCTCGACCGCACCATCCAGACCTTCGGCTTCGATACGGCGGTCGGCTTCGCCACCGAATGCATCGACCGCCTGCACACGACCGCGGACAGCCAGCACCGTATCATGGTGGTGGAAGTGATGGGTCGCTACGCCGGCTGGATCGCGCTGCACGCGGGAATGGCGGCCGGCGCCCATGCGATCCTGCTGCCCGAACTCGACTTCGACATCGATGCCGTCGCCGGCGCGGTGCGGCGGCGCGATGCGCGCGGCCGCCACCATGCGATCGTGGTGGCGGCCGAAGGCGCGCAGCCGCTCGGCGGCCAGCGCATGGTGCAGGCGGCGGCCGAAGGCGGACACGCCGAGCGCCTGGGCGGCATCGCCGCCTGGGTCGAGGCGCGGCTGGCCGAACGCACCGGCAAGGAGTGCCGCAGCGTGGTGCTGGGCCACCTGCTGCGCGGCGGCAGCCCGTCCGCGGTCGACCGCGTGATCGCGGCGCGCTTCGGCGCCGCGGCGGTGCGGGCGCTGGCCGCCGGCCAGTCGGGCGTGATGGTGACCCTGGGCGGGCAGGATATCGGCACCGCGCCGCTGGCCGAGGTGGCCGGCCGCACCAAGCGCGTGCCGCTCGGCGGCGACACGGTGCGCACGGCGCGCGAGCTCGGCATCTGCCTGGGTGAACCCTTAAGACCCTGAACCTTGGCCGGCGGCCGTCACCGCCCGCACGACCAGGTCGCCGATGGTGCGTTCGGCCTCCTCGAAGTCGGCCGCCAGCAGCTCGTCCCGGCCCAGCACCAGCGCCATCTGGGCGGCGAAGTCGGCATACGACTGGGTCATGGCCCACAGCGCGAACAGCAAATGCGTCGCGTTCACGGGCGCGATGCGGCCTTCGCGGATCCAGCGCTCGAACACCTCGATATCGCGGCGCAGCAGCGGCACCACGCGCGCGCGGATCTGGGCGCCGTAGAAGCTGGCGCCGCCGATGACTTCCATCGCATACACGCGCGAAGCCCAGGGCTGCTCGCGCGAGAAGCGCAGCTTGGCCGCGACGTAGGCGCGCAGCACGTCGCCCGGCTCGCCTTCGGCCTCGGCCAGGTGCCGCATGCGCGCCAGCCAGTCGTCCAGCACGTCGTCGAGCACGCGCCGGTACAGGTCCTGCTTGGTGGGGAAGTAGTAGAGCAGGTTCTGCTTCGAGATCCCGGCATGCTCGCCCACGGCGGCGATGCTGGTGCCTTCGAAGCCGCGCTCGGCGAACAGGCGGGTGGCGGCGCCCAGGATCGCGCTCTCGGCCTTGTCGCGACGTTTGGCGTGCATGTCCATGCTGTCCTCAGCGCTGTGAACGCAGGAAGTCCAGCAGGCGCTGGTCGTCCGCATAGGCCGCATTGAAGCGGAACCAGGTCCCGGCGGGCGGGCGCTGGGTGAAGAACTCGCCCGGCGCCAGCAGGATGCCGGCTTTCAGGGCGGCGTCGGCGATGCTGCGCCCACTGCGCGTTGCGCCGGGCGGCTCCGGCCAGCCGGCGCTGACGAACATCCCGCCGCGCGGCTGGGCCAGCGGCGCCATGCCGATGCCGCGCAGGCCTTCCAGGGTGCGTTCGCGCGCGTCCGCCAGCTGGTGCGCGAGCCGCTCGACCATGCGCCGGTAGCCGCGCGTGCCGATGGCGTCGAGCACGGCGCGCTCGTTGATTTCCGACGTCGTGAGACCCGCCACCATCTTCACGCGCAGCAGTTCCGGCAGCAGCGAGCCGGAGGCGCACAGCGAGCCGACGCGCAGCACCGGCGACAGGGTCTTGGAAAAGCTGCCCACCCGGATCACGCGGCGCAGCCCGTCCATCGCCGCCAGCGAGGCTTCTCCCGGCAGCGCCAGTTCGCGGTAGATGTCGTCTTCCACCAGCCAGAAGTCGAACTGCTCGGCCAGGCCCAGCAAATGGTGCGCCTGGCGCTGGGTGAGCGAGGTGCCGAGGGGATTCTGCAGCACCGTGTTGACGAACATGAGCTTGGGATGCAGTTCGCCGGCCTGGCGCGCGAGCTCGTCCAGGTCGAGCCCCTCGGCGCCGCGCCTGACGCCGACCGGGACGCAGCCATGGTGGCGGATCAGGGCCAGCAGGTTGCTGTAGCCGGGATCCTCGACGAAGACCACGTCCCCGGGGCGGGTCAGGGTGCGCAGCACCAGGTCGAAGGCATGGGTGGCGCCATGGGTCAGCAGGACCTGGTCGGCGTCGACGGGGAACAGCTCGGCGGACAGGCTGGCGGCGAGGTGCTGGCGCAGCGCCGGGAAACCGAGCGGATGGCCGTAGCCGCGCAGGCGGCCGGCCGGGATCTTCATCGCATGGCGCACGGCGTCGAGGATGGTGTTCTCGCCATACCACTCGGGCGGCAGCCAGCCGGCGCCGACCGGCAAGGCTTCCGCCTGGCCGGAATACAGGTCGGGGGCGAGGGCGTCGATCTCGGTCGCCAGGCCGGGCTGCGCCGACGCGGGCGACGGCGCTGTCTGCGGCTGGGTGCGCGCCACGAAGAAGCCCGAGCCGCGGCGCGAGGACAACAAGCCAAGCTGGTGCAGGCGCTCATAAGCTTCCACCACCGTGAAAGTGCTGACCGCGTTGCACTTTGCGAATTGTCTAACCGAGGGCATTTTGCTTCCGGCGCCCAGTTGGCCTTCGCTTACCATCGCCGAGATGGCCGCCACGATCTGGTCGACCAGGCCGCCGCGCCTGCCACGGTCTATGTCCAGCTGAGGCCAGGCCGCGCCGGGTGGCGTGCATGAGACATCTTCCATCAACACCGCTTCTTCCATCATCGCGCTCCGCTCGACGGGTTAAGAACTGTACAGGCCGCGTGACCGCTACGGTTGGTCGCTTTTGCCGGTGGTGTATCTGTTGCCAATGTTGCCTTGCTATCTATTATTGACCAGTATTTTGCCAATTGGTAAAAATTTTGCCGCGACGGCGAAGGAGACCGCATGAACGAGTCCAGGCCCCAGTCGATGTCCTCATTTTGGATGCCATTTACCAACAACCGCGACTTCAAGTCCAGTCCGCGCCTGCTCGTCTCGGCCGAAGGGATGTACTACAAGGACGTCGACGGCAATCCCATCCTCGACGGCACCGCCGGGCTATGGTGCGTGCCCTGCGGCCATGCCCAGCCGCGCATCACCGAGGCGATCGCCACCATGGCCGGCCAGCTCGATTTCGCGCCGACCTTCCAGATGGGCCACCCGGCCGCCTTCGAGCTGGCCGAACAGCTGATGGAATACACCGGACACAAGTTCGGCCACGTGTTCTATACGAACTCCGGTTCCGAGGCGGTGGACACCGCGCTCAAGATGGCGCTGGCCTACCACAAGGCGCGCGGGGAGGGCGGGCGCACCCGGCTGATCGGCCGCGAGCGCGGCTACCACGGGGTCGGTTTCGGCGGCTTGTCGGTGGGAGGCATCGGCCCCAACCGCAAGCAGTTCGGTCCGCTGCTGCCGGGCGTCGACCACCTGCCACACACCCACAACCTGCTCAAGAACGCCTTCTCGCGCGGCGAGCCGGATTTCGGCGCGGAGCTGGCCGAGGAACTGGAACGCCTGGTGGCGCTGCACGACGCCTCGACCATCGCGGCCGTCATCGTCGAGCCGGTGTCGGGATCGA
>CAMPHU010000089.1 GCA_946886065.1 uncultured Massilia sp.
GCTGACTACTTCGGCTGGCGATACCGCTGTTCACGGTACAGCAAGGACGGCAGCATCACGTGCGCCATCGCCTGTTCCACCTGCGCCTTGCCCGGCGTGCCCGCATTGAAGTCCACCTTCCCGCTGGCTGCCTCGTACTTCGCCAGCAGCGGCGCCTGCCCCGGCCGCAGGATGGTCGCGTTCTCACCTTCCAGCCACGCAAAGTAATCGTTGAACTGGATCAGCGCCCGCCCCGGCGTCGCATCGTCGCGCGCGAAGTCGCGGCCGATCATCGGATGATCGCTGGACACGCCCAGCAGCGACAGCAGGGTCGGACCAAGATCCACCTGGCTGGCGATGGTTGGGATCCGCTTCGGCTGGATATCCGCCCCCAGGATCAGCCCCGGGATATGGAACTTCTTGATCGGCACCAGGCTGTTGCCGTACACGCGGTTGTCGTGGTCGGCCACGATCAGGAACACCGTATCCTTCCAGTAGTCCTGACGCTTCGCTTCGCGGATGAATTTGCCCAGTGCGAAGTCGGCATACTTGACCGCGTTGTTGACGGTCTGCTTGCTGGAGTCGTGCAGGTCGATTTTCCCATCCGGGAATTCGAAGGGCTCGTGGTTCGACGAGCTGAAGATCAGGCTGAAGAAAGGCTTGCCCTGCGCATGCAGGTGCTTGAGGCGTTCCAGCGACTTGTCGAACAAGTCCTCGTCCGAGGCGCCCCAGCTGCCGACGAACTTCGGCTTCATCTGCGCCTGGTCCACCACGCTCTGGAAACCGTTCCCGGTGAAGAAGCTGCGCATGTTGTCGAAGTGCGCCTCGCCGCCGTACACGAACTCGGTGTGGTAGCCCTGCTTGCCCAGGCCCGCGGCCAGGGTATAGAAATTCTGCTGCGCCAGCGAGAGCTTGACCACGCTGCGCGCCGGGGTCGGCGGGAAGCCCGCGATCACGGCCTCGATGCCGCGCACCGAACGGGTGCCGGTGGCGTACAGCTGCTCGAACCACCAGCCTTCACCCTTGAGCTTTTCGAGTTCCGGGGTCACCGGCAGGCCGCCCAGCGACTGCACGAAGGTCGCGCCCAGGCTTTCCTCGAGCACGATCACCAGGTTGAGCGGCCTCGCGCGCTGGACCGCGGCGGTCTGGCGGTGCAGGGTGGGCAGCTCGGCGTTCGGGAACTGGTGGTCCTTCAGCCAGGGCGCGGCCTTCACCTGCGCGAAGACCGTTTCGCGCGGCAGCTTGCCGTAGATCTCGGAGGATTTGGCTTCCTTGCCCATCGAATTGATCGCATCGAGCACCGACCAGGGTGAGTTCACGATCAGGGAGTTGACCATCGCATCCTTGGTCAGCGCGAACAGCGCCGGGTTGGCCGGGCGGTGCGCGGTGGTCGAGCGGATCTGGAAGAACACCACCAGCACGATCAGCGGCCAGGTCAGGAGCAGCTTCTTCGACGACCACGGCGCGGCGCCGCCGGATGCGGCCTTCAGCAGGCGCAACAGGCTCACGCCGAGGAAGACGGTTGCACCCATCCCCAGCAGCAGCGCGGTGCGGAAGCCGTTCCACAAGGTGGCGAACACCTCGTGCGGATGCGACAGGTATTCGATGAACAGCCGGTTCGGGCGCACGTCGTACTGCATGATGAACTGCGGCGTCGAGACTTCCATGAACACCACGAAGACCAGCCCGAAGGTCGTCCAGGCCACCGTGAAGATGCGCCAGGCGCGCCGCGTGGCGTGGTGGGCCAGCAGGGGCGCCAGCACCAGGGGCAGGACGAACAGGTAGCCGAGCAGGATCAGGTCCGCGCGCACGCCCTGGAGCAGCATGGCGCCGGCGATGCCGGTAGCCGCCACGCGCTCCGATTGCCAGATCATCAGCCCGATGCGCGACAGCGACAACAGCGCCAGCCCGATCAGGAGCATCTGCACCAGGCCGACGTAGGGCCCGGCCCAGGACGTGAGGCGGGCCAGCCAGGCGGCGCTGGTCGCCAAGGGTTGCCGACGGAACGAAGGCCGGTTGAAGATGGCGTTGGGATCGATGCGCATGGGCTGCCCCTGGAGGTAAAAGTTTATGCGCCGGTGGCGCCGACGCCGGCGCTCAGCAGCCAGGCCACGAACAGCAGGAAGACCAGCATCATCGCGAACAGCGTACTCAGACGGCGGCCATCGTTGGCATTCTCGAACAGCGGCGCACGCCTGGTGGCGACGCCGACGAAATACGCGCCGAACACGGTCGCCAGGTAATGCACGGCGCCGAACATCTCGCCCAGTTCACCCTTGCGCGGATGGTCGATCAGCAGATGCGACAGGATCACCAGCACCAGGTAGGGGATCGAGGCGGCCAGCGGTGGCAGGTAGAGGCCGAAACGCTCGACGAAGTCGCGCACGGCCGGGCGCGAGCGCGCCAGCAGCGGCAGGATCAGGTTGTGGGTCAGGCCCACGATCACGATCAGCTTGAGGATGACGTTCTTGTGCAGGCTGCCGCTGCCCACGGCCAGGTTGTGCAGGTTGGTCTCGGCCTGGCGGTTATTCTGCAGGAAGAAGTCCGGCGACTGCACCTGCAGCACGCGCTGGAACCAGCTGATTTCCTCGATGGCGGCAAGCGCCACCACCACGCTCAGGCCGCCCAGGGCCAGGAGCTCGAGGCGGCCGGCGCCGGGCTGGCGCGCGCGTTCGATGGTGGCGAAGGCCAGCAGGCCGGCGATGACGGTAAAGCAGAGGAACTGCATCCACTCGACGATGCCGTCCTCGCCCAGCAGGCGCCACAGCTGCTTCGGGTCCGGCCCGGACCAGGCGATCGCCAGGCCGAGGACGAACACATTGACGGCGATCCCCGTGGCGATGGCCGGATGGGTGAGCCAATTTTTCCTGGTGACTGTTGATGTTACTGCTGAGGTGACCACTTCAGTGCTCCTTGTTCGGTGAATAGGTGTCGATGCCGGCCGTGCCCAGGGCCGGCAGGTCGGCGGCCAGGCCGGGGGGCGGCTCGCGTTGGGTGTCGCCGGCGAGCGGGCGGCGGCGCAGGCGGCGCAGGCCGTTGGCGGCGAGGGCAGCCACGGCCCAGCCCCACAGCAGCGGGTCGATGACCGCATCCCAGATGTTCCCGGTCGGCAGGCGCAGCAGCGAGAACAGCAGGAAGGCGCCCAGCAGCGGCAGCGCCTGGCGCCGGTTGCGGCCGCGCACGATGGCGGCGGCGCAGGCGATGGTCGCCAGCACCGCCAGGATGGGCACGCCGGCGGCGGAGAAGCCCGCGTAATAATACCCCTGCGAGATCAGGCCGAAGGCATCCAGGTAGAGCGCGGTGCCGGCGATCGCCAGCGGGACCGCCAGGCCGGCGGGCAGGACGCACACGGTGAGCACGCCGCGGCGGCGGTCCAGCAGCTTGAGCAGGCAGCAGGCAGTCAGCAGGCCGCTCGGGTACTGGAAGGCCAGGCCCAGGGTCCACGCCGGCGAGGCCTGGCCCGGCAGTACCGCAAGCAGGGCCATGATGCCGAGCGCCGCCAGCGGCAGGCTTCGGCTGCGGCGCCATGATCCCGGCGCCAGGGCGACCACTACGGTGGCGAGCACGATGGCCCAGGCCAGCCGTCCGTAGATCATCTGCCAGGTCAGGTCGGGCAAGCTCATCAGAGTGTGTCTCCAAGCGTGATGCGGTAGCGGTGGTGGGCGATCGACTGGCGCTGGTGGGTGTAGGTGACGTGCAGCTCGGCGCCGACCTGCTGCATGGTCGGGTAGGAGAATTCATCGCCCGCCGGGCCGCGCGCGACATCGGCGACGGTGCGCCAGGTCTGGCTGTCGTCCGAGATCGACAGGCGCAAGGTGCTGCGTGCCGAGCCGCCCGCTTCGACCGGGTTGTGCAGCATCAGGAACTGCCCGCTGCTCAGGCGGATCACCGCCAGCGAGGTATCGTGGTTTGCCATGTCCAGCGCCGGCTGGTCTTCCCAGCTGTTGCCGCCGTCGCGGCTGGTCACGTGCTGGACACGCTGCTCGTCGCTGGCGTCGCGCATCCAGGCGCGCACCTCGGTGCCCGAGACCGGCGCGATGGCCGGCTGAAGGGTGCTGGTGCGCTCGCCGATGCGGCCCAGCCAGGCCGGGTCGCCTTTGGCGTCGAAGGCCATCAGCATCGGGTACTTGAGGCCGATCTCGAAATAGACGGGCAGCCACCAGCCGCCGTCGGCGGTGCCGACCGGATTGGTGCGCACCAGCACGCTGGTATTGAACAGGGGCGACATCGGCAGCACGCGCTTGACCTCGAAGCTGGCGCCGTGGTCGCTCGAGACCATGTGCGCCACGCGCGAGGCGGCCCAGCCGCCCAGGCCGGTGGCGACCACGTATAAATGGATACGGCTGTCGCGGTCGGTCCAGGCGACCGGGTTGCCGATGCGGCGCACGCCAAAACCGAGGGCGCGGCCGAGCGAGGCGCGGCTGGCGACTTCCCAGGCCTGGCTCCAGGCGCCGTTGTGCCAGCGCGAGGCATAGACCTTGACGTCCGGGCCGCTTTCGCGGCTGCCGGCCCACCAGAAGGCGAGCATGCGGTCGCCGGGCAAGGTGGCCAGGGCGCTGGCGTGGGCGGAGGGGACGCCCTGCGGCATCGGGATCCGGGAGCGCGAGAGCTCGGTCAGCGTCAGCCGGCCGGATGACACGGGCTTGGAGACGGCCGGGACGGTGGTGGAGCGCGTGTGGTGGGCCCAGCGGAGCGCTTCGGCGCCGGCGACCACCAGGACGGCCAGGGCGCAGGCTAATACGGTCCAGTTGTAACGGCGCGAGGGCGGGTTCTGGTGACGCTCCATACTCTTCCAGTAGCGGAAACCTCCCGGTAGGGCAGGATTTCCGGACGTTCACATGACCGGCGCCGCCTCACGGCAACACTGTGCGGGCCGATTCGCAGGCGCTGCGGGACGGGGTGGCCGGCCGCTGAGTGCCCTCGAAAAAACCGCTATCCTACAGGAAATTGGTAGCGCTGAACAACGCTGGGCATGGAAAAAACGGGGTGGAACAGGCCATGTCGGCATGCACGCGACAGGCTGTGTCCGCCGTGTAGCGTATACTCGTGCTTTTTTACCAATACTTGCCGCCCATGCGCACCTTCTTGCTTGTGCCGGTATGCGTTGGCGCTCTTCTCGCCGGCGGTTGTGCGAACGTCAATCCCTACTATGACGACGCCAGGCCCCACCACCGGCGCGAGGGCTTCGTCAACAACTATCCGTCGAACCCGGCCTACCGCCGGCCGCAGACCGGTTTCATCGAGGGCTGGGCGGCGCGGCTGAAAAACTGGTCCTCGGACGGGTCGGAACGCCTGCCGCTGGCGCCCATTCCCACGGTCGCACCGGACCTGGGCTTCATCCACGCCAATACGGCGGAGCCGGCCCTGACCTGGATCGGGCATGCCAGCTTCCTGTTCCAGACCGGCAGCGGCCTGAATATCCTGACCGACCCGGTGTTCGAGGAACGCGCCTCGCCGCTGTCCTTCGCCGGGCCGAAGCGGCACCAGCCGCCCGGCCTGGCGCTCGGCGAACTGCCGCGCATCGACGCGGTCCTGATCAGCCATTCGCACTACGACCACCTGTCGCGGGACTCGCTGCGCGCGCTGTACCGGCAGAAGGGCGGGGCGCCGCTGCTGGTGGCGCCGCTGGGCGTGGACGTGTGGCTGGAAGAGAACGTGACGGACGGCGACCGCTCGCGCATCGTCCGTCTCGACTGGTGGGACAAGACCAGCCTGCGCGGGCACGAGATCCAGCTGCTGCCGGTGATGCACTGGTCGGCGCGCACGCCCTGGGACCGCAATGCCACGCTGTGGGGCGCCTACGCGGTCACGCGCCCGGGCTTTTCCTTCTTTTTCTCGGGTGACCTGGGCTATTCGCGCGACATCCAGGACATCGCCGCCCGTTTCGAGGGCTTCGACCTGGCGGCGATCGGCATCGGCGCCTACCAGCCGGTGTGGTACCGCAATTCCCATGTCAGCCCGGACGAGGCGGTGCGCATCCACCGCGAGCTGCGGGTGCGGCGCAGTGTCGGCATGCACTGGGGGACCTTCCCGATGGGCCAGGAACGTCTCGACCAGGCGCCGCGCGACCTCGCGAGCGCACGCCGCGCGCAGGGCGTGGCCGACGATGCCTTTTTCGTGATGAAGATCGGCGAGACCTACCGGCCCCGGCGCTAGCGCGGGGCGCGCAGTGTGATCCTGAGCATTTCGCCCGGCCGCCAGAGGCGCATGCGCGGGCCCCAGCTGCCGGCGCCGCGGCTGATGATCAGCTGAAGGTCCTGGATGCGGTGGGCGCCGGCCACCTGCGGAAAGCGCCGCGCCACCGCGTAGTTGAAGGGCCAGATCTGGCCGCCGTGGGTATGCCCGGACAGCATCAGGCCGATGCCGCGTTCGGCGGCGCGCGCGATCACCGGCGCAGCCGGGATATGGGCCATCAGGATCGTGGCCCCTGCCGCCGATGCGGGAAAGAGCTGGTCCAGGCCCGACAGGACATCGCCGCCGCCGCGCATGCGGCTGCCGATGTCGTCGATCCCGGCCAGGCGCAGGCCGGGCAGCAGTTCGACCTGCCGGTCGCGCAGCCAGCGCACGCCGCCCGCCTCGAACTCGGCGATGGTGCCGGCGGCGTCGCCGTAGTATTCGTGGTTGCCGGTGACGGCCCACACGCCGCGCGGGGCGCGGATGGCGTGCAGCACGGCGGCCAGGCGCGGATCGGCGGCAGGCTCGTCCTCGACCTGGTCGCCCAGCAGCAGGACGGCGGCCGGGTTCTGGGCATTGATGCGTTCCACCACCCGTTCCATCCATGCCGCGCGGCGCTGGGCGCCCAGGTGGATGTCGCTGAGCGCGACCAGCACGGTGCCGTCGAGCTCCTGCGGCAGGCCAGGCAAGACCACTTCGTGTTCGACCACCACCGGGGTACGCACCCCCTGGTAGACGGCGAAGGCGCTCACCAGCACGCCGGCGATGGCGGCGCCGGCGGTCAGCTTGCGGTTGTGGGGCCGCCACCAGTAGCCGAAGCCGGTGGCGATATCCGCGATCAGCAGGCAGACCGACATCACGAACAGGATGCCGAGCCAGGTCATGGCGAACTGGCCGGGCCACCAGCGCCAGTCCAATGCCTCGTCGCCCAGGTGGACGCCGCCCAGGTACACCAGCCAGACGAGGAACCCGCCCAGCGCCCAGGCGCCCGGCTTGAAGCGGGTGCGGATGGCGTCGATGCGGTACAGGCGCGCGAGCACGTACAGGTGCATCAGCGAGCCGGCAACGTTCAGGACAATGTTGAACATCCGCTTATGCCGGTTCCGCGTGCTCGACCAGCAGCTGGACCTTGGTTACGCCGTTGTATTCGTTGGCATCCAGCCGGAAGGCCACGCGCGCGCGTTCCGGCAGGCTTTCGTTGTGGCCGAACCAGATGGCGTCGTAGCGGCGGCCGTTCTTCTCGAGCAGCAGCTTGAGGTGGCGCTCCTTCAGTACGCGCTGGCTGACCACGCGGAACTCGTCGCAGAACACGGGCGGCGCGAAGCCCTGGCCCCAGACCTGGCCGTCGCACAGCTCGATGAACTGGGTCGAGTAGTACTCGTCCTCCAGCGGGCCGTCGGTCTCGACGATGCGTTCCAGCTGGGCTTCGGTAAGCCAGGCGCGGCCCACGGCTTCGAAGGCTTCCGAGAAGTGCGGGAAGGCGTCGGCCCGGATCGACAGGCCGGCCGCCATCGCGTGGCCGCCGAACTTGTCGATCAGGCCGGGCACGCGCTTGGACACCAGGTCGAGCGCGTCGCGCAGGTGAAAACCCGGAATCGAGCGGCCCGAACCCTTGATCCAGCCTTCGCCGGCCGGGGCGAAGGTGATCGTCGGGCGGTAGAACTTTTCCTTCAGGCGCGAGGCGACGATGCCGATCACGCCCTGGTGCCAGCCTTCGTCGAACACGGCGATGGTGCTGGCGCCGGAGGGCTCGAAACTATCCAGGTGCAGCAGGGCGGTGTCCTGCATCTCGGCCTCGATCTCGCGGCGCTTGAGGTTGATCTCGTTGAGCTGCTGGGCGATGGCCCAGGCGCGGCCTTCGTCGTCGGTGACCAGGCATTCGATCCCGAGCGACATGTCTTCCAGCCGGCCGGCGGCGTTCAGGCGCGGGCCGAGGGCGAAGCCAAGGTCGAAGGGCGAGGCGCAGCGCGCCTCGCGCCCGGCCACGCGGAACAGCGCGGCCACGCCGGCATGCATGCGGCCCGCGCGCATGCGGCGGATGCCCTGGGCCACCAGGATGCGGTTGTTGGCGTCCAGCTTGACCACGTCGGCCACGGTGCCCAGCGCCACCAGGTCCAGCAGGTTGTCGAGCTTGGGCTGGGTCTGGGCGTCGAACACGCCGCGCCGGCGCAGCTCCGCGCGCAAGGCCAGCAGGACGTAGAACACCACGCCCACGCCGGCCAGGTGCTTGCTGGGGAAGCCGCACTCGGGCTGGTTGGGGTTGACGATCACGCGCGCCGGCGGCAGCACCTCGCCCGGCAGGTGGTGGTCGGTGACCACCACGTCGATGCCGCGCTCCCTGGCCTCCAGCACCCCGTCGATGCTGGCGATGCCGTTGTCGACCGTGATGATGATGTCGGGCGCCTTTTCGCGGGCGGTGAGCGCGACGATCTCGGGCGTCAGGCCATAGCCGTACTCGAAGCGGTTCGGGACGATGTAGTCGACCTGCGCGCCCATCGCGCGCAGGCCGCGCAGGGCGGTGGCGCAGGCGGTGGCGCCGTCGCAGTCGTAGTCGGCGACGATGGTCATCTTCTTGCCGCCTTGAATAGCGTCGGCCAGGAAGGCGGCGGCCGCGTCGATGTGCTTCAGGCCGCCCGGAGGCGAGAGCGCAGCCAGCTCGCTGGACAGCTCGCGCGGGTCTTCCAGGCCGCGCGCCGCGTAGATGCGGGCCAGCACGGGGTGGACGCCGCCCTGGCGCAGCATTTCCGAGGTGCGCCAAGGGCAGGGACGGGTGGCGATGCGGGTCTTGATGCTCAAGTCAGTCGTTCCAAAGTGGGCCGGCGCCAGAACGTGCGCTGCGCCATGCCGGTAGTCGTCGATTCAAGAAGGCCTTCGCGGCTGCTCAGCACCAGGCGCAGTTCGCGCACCCGGCCTTGCTTCACGGCGGCGAGCAGGGGCGCGAACAGCTCCTCTTCGAGCTGCTGCATGGCCATCACCCAGCTGCCCCAGTCGGCCGCGATGGCCGCTTCGGCCAGGCTGCCGGCTACCAGCAGGCTGTCGTCCTGCAGGGCGCCGCCCAGCTCGTCCAGCGCCGCCAGCTTGCGCGTGCCGAGCGCGGCCAGCCAGCCCGGCGCGGCATGGGTCACCAGCTGCCGGGGTGTGCCGGCGGCCGGAGGCTGCCCGGCTCCCCACAGCCAGAACGCGTTCACGGCCGGCAGGCGGCGCGCCTCGCGCGCGGCGTTGACGGGGTGGGCGTGCCACAGCATCTGCACCTCGTTCTGCAGCCGGCGGTAGGCGATGGCGCGCTCGCCCTTGGGCATGAAATCGATCAGGTCCATGCCGACCGCCGTGTCCGGCGTGGCCGTGTCCAGCGCCGCCCAGTCGTCGGCGCGCAGGAACCAGGTCTGGGTGTCGCCGTAGACGAGCGGATGGCCGGCTTCCTCGCACAGGGGCCGCGCGGCATCGAACAGGGCGCGGCTGTCTTCCTCTGCCAGGGACAGGTGGCGCAGGTCGGCCATCATCAGGTGGCTGCGCGCGATCTGGATGTGGGCCGGGTTGACGATGAACCAGGTGCCCTCGGCCGGGTCCAGCCCGAAGCCGCGCATGGCGGCGCCCGCGAAGGCCGGCTTGCCGTCCTGTCCGGCGCCCAGGGCGCGCGCCAGCCACTGTTCGTGCGGCAGGGCGCGCACGTCCTCGCTCACCGGCACGCGCGCATGCCGCGAGGTGCGCGTGAGCAGGGCGGCCAGCGCCGGGGTGTTCAGCGCGCGCACCAGGTCGGGGGCGAATTCGGGGAGGGGCAGGGCGTAAGGCAGGACGAGCGTGATCTTGGGCATCCCTCTATTCTAGGCCAAACGGCGCCCGGACGAAAACTGCGGCGGCGTTTTGGCGTGGGGCCTTGTTACCTATATAATCTGGTGCTTTTAACAATTCATGCCAGGGAAGGGGTTTGTCTGGCAAACTGCGGGGTTGACGACCCTGAACCGGATTACATGAGCACCACCCACAAGTTTCCCTACGAATGGCAGATCGGCCTGCGCTACACCCGCGCCGGCAAGCGCAGCGGGCGCAACCGCTTCATTTCGTTCATCTCGATGGCGTCGGTGACCGGCATCGCGCTCGGCGTCGCCGCCCTGATCGTGGTGCTGTCGGTGATGAACGGGTTCACCAAGGAAGTCACCAACCGCATGCTGTCGGTGGTGTCGCATATCGAGGTCTACGACGCCCACGGCGCCATGCACGGCTGGCGGACCGCCAGCCAGGAAGCCTTGCGCAACCCGGCGGTGGCGGCCGCCGCGCCTTTCCTGGACGCCCAGGCCATGCTGCTGAGCGGCGAGGTGATGAAGCCGGTGCTGCTGCGCGGCGTGCTGCCGCAGGAGGAAGCCAGGGTCTCGGACGTGAGCCGCCACATGCGCCAAGGCAGTTTCGACGCCCTGCAGCCGGGCAGCTACAAGGTGGTGCTGGGCAGCGCGCTGGCCAAGGCGCTCGACGTGACGGTGGGCGACCGCGTGACCCTGCTGCTGCCCTCCAGCGGCATGCAGGGCGTGCCGGGCGCGTCGCCCGATGCGCTGCCGCGCACTCGCGCCCTGGTGGTGGCCGGGATCTTCGAAGCCGGCCACTTCGAGTTCGATTCCTCGCTCGGCTTCCTGCACCTGAACGATGCGCAAGGAGCCCTCGACACGCCGGCCCCGAGCGGCATCCGCCTGCGCCTGAAGGACCTGCACCAGGCGCCGCAGGTGGCCGACGAACTGCACCAGTCCATGTCCGGCAACCTGGTCCTGCGCGACTGGACCAAGATTAATTACATCTGGTTCGCGGCCGTGGAATCGCAGAAGCGCATGATGTTCATCATCCTGACCATGATCGTGGCCGTGGCCGCCTTCAACCTGGTGTCGACCCTGGTGATGACGGTGCGCGACAAGCAGGCCGACATCGCCATTCTGCGCACCCTGGGCGCTTCGCCGGGCTCGATCATGAAGATCTTCATGGTGCAGGGGACCCTGGTGGGCCTGCTGGGCGCGGCGCTGGGCGTGGCGGCCGGCATCCTGGTGGCGCTCAACGTGGACCTGATCGTCTCCGGCATCGAGCAGCTGTTCAAGGTGCGCTTCCTGTCGCAGGAGGTCTACCTGATCGACTCGATGCCGTCCGAGCTGCGCTGGGGCGACGTGAGCTGGATCGGCGGGGTGGCGGTGCTGCTGTCTTTCCTGGCGACGATCTACCCGAGCTGGTCGGCTTCGCGCGTGAAGCCGGCCGAGGCGCTGCGCTACGAGTGAGCACCATGTCAAACTGCGCTCTGCAACACACATTCAGGAAACCATGAGCATGATCCAGACGCTGCCCTACGAATGGCTGGTCGGCCTGCGCTACACCCGCGCCGGCAAGCGCAGCGGGCGCAACAGCTTCATTTCGTTCATCTCGCTGATTTCCGTGACCGGCATCGCGCTCGGCGTGGCGGCGCTGATCATCGTGCTGTCGGTGATGAACGGATTCCAGAAGGACGTCACCGACCGCATGCTCTCGGTGCTGGCCCATGTGGAGGTCTTCAACGAGGAAGGCGGGATGCCGGACTGGCGCGCGGCCGCGCAGCAGGCGGCCCAGCACCCGGCGGTGCGCGGCGCCGCGCCTTTCGTCGAGACCCAGGGCATGCTGCTGCGCGACGGCGCCATGCGGCCTTCGGCGATCCGCGGCGTGCTGCCGGGCGACGAGGAAAAGGTGTCCGATGTGGCGCGCCAGGTGGTGCAGGGCAGCTTCGCGGCGCTGCAGCCGGGCCGGTTCAACATCGTGCTGGGCGACCTGCTGGCGCGCGCGCTGGACGTGGGCGTGGGCGATAAAGTCACGATGCTGATGGCGCATGCCCAGACCACGCCGGCCGGCATGCTGCCGCGCACCCGTTCCTTTACCGTGGCCGGCATCTTCAAGTCCGGCCACCCGGACTTCGACGCGTCCTTCTCCTTCGTGCACATCGAGGACGCGCAGCGCATGGAACGCCTGCGCGCCCCGGCCGGGCTGCGCCTGCGCATCGACCAGGTGCGCGACGCGCCCCAGGTGGCCGAGGAACTCAAGGCCTACCTGCCGGCCGGCGTGGTGATCCGCGACTGGTCCAAGCTGAACGCCAACTGGTTCGCCGCCGTGCAGACCGAAAAGAAGATGATGTTCATCGTGCTGACCCTGATCATCGCGGTGGCCGCCTTCAACCTGGTGTCGAGCCTGGTGATGACGGTGACCGACAAGCAGGCCGACATCGCCATCCTGCGCACGCTCGGCGCCTCGCCCGCATCGATCCAGAAGATCTTCATGATCCAGGGCGCCGTGATCGGCCTGCTCGGCACCGCCGCCGGCGTGCTGCTGGGCGTGCTGGTGGCCCTCAACATCGACGTCATCGTCCCCTTTATTGAAAACCTGCTGGGAGTGCAGTTCTTGTCGAAAGATATCTACCTGATCAGTACCGTCCCGTCCGAGCTGCGCTGGCCGGACGTGGCCCGCATCGGCGTCGTGTCGGTGCTGCTGGCCTTTGCCGCCACGCTCTACCCGAGCCGCTCGGCGGCGCGCGTGAAACCCGCGGAGGCGCTGCGCTATGAATAACGCCCATACCAGGGACAATGCGCCGGTCCTGGCCTGCAGCGGCCTGGGCAAGACCTTCAAGCAGGGCGACTATACCGTGCAGGTGCTGGACCGCATCGACTTCGCCGTGCACCGCGGCGAGCGCGTGGCCATCGTCGGCGCCTCGGGTTCGGGCAAGTCGACCCTGCTGCACCTGCTGGGCGGCCTGGATACCCCCAGCACCGGCAGCGTCACCCTGCACGGCGAGGATTTCGCGACCCTGTCGGAAGCGCGCCGGGGCGAGCTGCGCAACACCTCGCTCGGCTTCGTCTACCAGTTCCACCACCTGCTGCCGGAGTTCGCGGCGCTGGACAACGTCATGATGCCGCTCCTGATCCGGCGCGAGAAGCGCGACGCCGCCATGCAGAAGGCCCAGGCCATCCTCGAGCGCGTGGGGCTGGGCAAGCGCGTGGTCCACCGTCCCGGCGAGCTGTCCGGCGGCGAGCGCCAGCGCGTGGCCCTGGCGCGCGCGCTGGTGACCCAGCCGGCCTGCGTGCTGGCCGACGAACCGACCGGGAACCTGGACCACAGCACGGCCCAGAACATCTTCGACCTGATGCTGGAGCTGTCGCGCACCCTGGGCACCGCCTTCGTGATCGTGACCCACGACATGGAACTGGCGCGCCGCTGCGACCGCATGCTGCGCCTGACCGAGCACGGCCTGCAGCCGCTGGAGGCCTAGGCATGTGGATCGACACCCACTGCCACCTCGACGCGCACGAATTCGGCGGCAATGCCGAGGAGATCGCGCGCCAGGCCGGCGAAGCGGGGGTGTCGATGATCGTGCTGGTGGCGGTCGACCGCGGCAATTTCGCCACGGTGGCCGGGATGGCGGCGCGCATTCCCAACGCCTGCTATGCGCTCGGGATTCACCCGATCTTCGTGCCGCAGGCGCGGGACGAGGACCTGGCTGCCCTGCGCGCGGCGGTCGGCGCGGCCATGGGCGATCCCAGGTTCGTGGGCGTGGGCGAGATCGGGCTGGACTTCTTCATCCCGATGCTGTGCGAGCCCGCGATGCGGGAGAAGCAGGAGCGTTTTTTCCGCGAACAGCTGCGGATCGCGCGCGACTTCGGGCTGCCGGCCCTGATGCACGTGCGCCGCTCGCAAGACCAGGTGCTCAAGCACCTGCGCCAGATCACGCCGCCGGGCGGCATCGCGCACGCCTTCAACGGCAGCTTCCAGCAGGCGCGGAACTTCATCGACCTGGGCTTCCACCTGGGCTTCGGCGGCGCGATGACCTTTACCAGGGCGCTGCAGATCCGCCGCCTGGCGGCCGAGCTGCCGCTGGAGGCGATCGTCCTGGAAACCGACGCGCCGGACATCGCCCCGAGCTGGATCCACCCGGGCCGCAACAGTCCGGACCAGTTGCCGCGCATCGGCGCCACCCTGGCCGGCTTGCGCGGCCTGCCGGACGAGGAAGTCCGGCTGGCGACCCGGCGCAATGCCCTGGCGGCCATCCCCCGGCTGCAAGGACTCGCGGCCCGCTAAGGCCGGGCTCAAGCACCACCCGCCGACCGCGTCAATACAGGGAAGTTCAGCGATTTTCAGCCGAATCGGCATGATCGCGAGCAAGTTGTAAAACCTGCTGCTCTGCCAAGATGTCTACTTCGCTGCGACAGCGGCCTTTTTCCGACAGGAGAGACAGTGGACAGCGCGAGCGAATTCCTGCGCATGCTGCAGCACGAGAAGTCGCTGACGACCGCCCACCGGCCCATCCGCCTGCGGCTCGGGCATGCGGACCACCTGGCCGACGAAGTCCTGCTGCCGCAGCGCGTCAGCGGCTGCGAATCGGTGTGCGGGGGCCTGGAATACGTGGTCACCTGCGTCGCCTCGACGCCGCGCCTGCCGCTCAAGGAACTGATCGCGCTGCCGGCGGAAGTCCAGCTGGTGACCGACCGCGGCCAGCTGCGCGGCGTGTGCGGCATCGTGGCCGAGGCGCGGGCCGGCGACTACGACGGCGGCCTGGCCGTCTACCAGCTGGTGATCCGCGACGCGCTGGCGATCATGGAAAAGCGCGTCAACAGCCGGGTGTTCCGCTACCAGAGCGAGCTCGATATCGTCCAGGTGCTGTTCGAGGAATGGAGCCGCTCCAACGGGGTGATGGCCAGCGCCTTCGACTGGGAGCTCGACCCGTTGTTCGACCTGCGCCAGTTCCCGCCGCGGGAGCAGACCATGCAGCACAACGAATCCGACGCCGCCTTCGTGCGGCGGCTGCTCAAGCGGCGCGGGGTCGCATGGTATTTCCGTCCGGGCGTCGCCAGGTCCGGCCCCGCGCGTGGCGGGCGGGCGCGGCCGGGGCGCGAGCAGGAGGATGGGGCCGATCCGGGGCGCGCGGCCGTGCCGGCGCATACGCTGGTCCTGTTCGCCGACGCCCATTCGCTGCCGCGCAGCAGCGCCGGCAGCGTGCGCTACCACCGCGACGACGCCACCGAAGAGCGCGACACCATCGTCTCCTGGTGCGCGGCGCGCCGCCTGCAGCCGGGCAGCACCACCCGCCACAGCTGGGATTATCGCAACCCGCTCGGCACCCGGTTCATGACCACCTCCGCGCGCAGCATGGCCGACCAGGGGCGCAGCGGCAACGAATTGGCGGCCAGCCTGGACGACTACGTGGTCGAGATGCCGCATGCCGGCAACGACGCCGAGGACCACTGGCGGCTGGGCCAGGTGCGCATGAACCGGCACGAGTTCGACACCAAATGCTTCCATGGCGAAGGCACGGTGCGCGACCTGCGCGCGGGCGAGTACTTCACGTTGGGCGGCCACCCGGAAATCGACGCCCATCCGGCGGCCGAGCGCGACTTCGTCGTCACCTCGCTGCGCATCGAGGCCGAGAGCAATCTGCCGGGGGACGTCGCCGCGCGCGTGCGCCAGCTGATGGGCCCTTACCGCGACAGCGGGGCCCGGATGCCGCTGGAAGGGCGCGGCGACCCGCTGGCGACCTCGCGCGCACGGGTGAGCTTCGACGCGGTGCGGCGCGGCATTCCCCTGGTGCCGGCCTTCGATCCGCGCTTCGACCTGCCGCATCCCCAGCTGCAAAGCGCCATCGTCACCGGTCCGCCCGGGGAGGAAGTGCATTGCGACGCACTCGGGCGGGTGAAGATCCGCTTTCCCGGCATGCGGCCGCAAGACCACCGGCATGCCCATGGCGCCGGCGCCTCCGACACCCCGGCGGATTCGGCCTGGGTACGGGTCGCCTCCAACTGGGCCGGGGGCGGACCGGGCAGCAAGCAGCAATCCGGGACGCTCGGCCTGCCGCGCGTGGGCAGCGAGGTGCTGGTTGCCTTTCTTGGAGGCGACCCGGACCGGCCCGTGATCCTGTCCCAGCTGTACAACCAGCGCGCCCAGCCGCCGGCCCTGAGCCGCCTGGGCGAGCTGCCCGGCAACCGCTACCTGTCCGGCATGCGCAGCCAGGAAGTGCGGGGGACGCGCGGCGGCCAGCTGATGTTCGACGACACGCCCGGCCAGATCGGTGTCCAGCTCGCGAGCGAGCATGCCGCATCCGAGCTGAACCTGGGGTGGCTGGGCGCGCCGCGCGCCAACGGCCAGGCGGCGCCGCGCGGGGAGGGCGCCGAGCTGCGCAGCGACAAGGCGGTGGCGCTGCGCGGCGGGGAGGGGGTCCTGGTCAGCGCTGGCGGCACGGCCGGAGAGGACGGCGGCCAGCTGGAACGCACCGGCCTGGTCGGTATCGGCGAGGTGATGCAGGGGGTGCTGGAAGAGCTGGGCAAGCTGGCCGCCGACCATGGAGAGTACGAGCAGGCCAGGCCGCGCCTGGCCGAACTGGTCGAGAAGCTGCGCCGCTGGCACGAGGGTTCGAATATGTCACCGGCTGCGGCGGGCAAGGGCGGGCAGCCGGTGGTCGCGGTCACGGCGCCGGCCGGCGTCATGCTCGCCAGCGAGGACAACATCGCGCTGGGCGCCCAGAACAAGATCGACCTGGTCTCGGCCGGCGACACCGAGATCGCGGCCGGGCGCGGCCTGTTCCTGCGCGCCGCAAGGGCGCTCAACCTGTTCGCCTACGAACTGGGACTCAGGCTGATCGCCGGGCGCGGCAATATCGTGGTCCAGACGGACAAGGGCGACATCGAGATCAAGTCCTCCGGGCGCATCAGCCTGATCGCGGCCAAGGGCATCGAGCTCGAGGCGCCCTCGGTCAAGGTGGTTTCGCAGGGCACCCAGACCGACTGGGACGGAGGGACCATTACGCACCAGAGCAGCGGCAAGCACGTGGTCAAATCGGGCGCCGTCGAATACCTGACCGGCGGCGCCGGCGTCCCGGTGGGGCTGAACCTGCCGGCGACGGCGCTCGAGACCGACGAGCGGGTGGTGGTGATCGACCGCCAGACCGGCATGCCCGCCAAGGGCCGGCGCTACATCGTCCGCCACGAGGACGGCACCACCATCGAAGGGGTGACGGACGAGGAGGGGCGCACCAGTATCCTCCAGACCTATGCCATGGGGGACGTCGAAGTCCGCCTGCTGCCGGACGAC
>CAMPHU010000090.1 GCA_946886065.1 uncultured Massilia sp.
CGTGTTGCTGGCGCCTGCGCCTTATTCCGGCGCCGGCTCGAGCTCGACTTCCTCGAGGTCGGTTTCGACGATGCGCTGCAGGCCCGACAGCTTGGTGCCGTCTTCGACCGCGATCAGGGTCACGCCCTGGGTCGCGCGGCCCATCTCGCGGATCTCGGCCACGCGGGTGCGGATCAGGACGCCGCCGGTCGTGATCAGCATGATCTCGTCGGTCTCGTCGACCAGGGTCGCGGCGACCACCTTGCCGTTACGCTCGGAGGTCTGGATCGCGATCATGCCCTTGGTGCCGCGGCCGTGGCGGGTGTACTCCGTAATCGGAGTACGCTTGCCGAAGCCGTTCTCGGTGGCCGTGAGCACCGACTGCTGCTCGTTCTCGGCCACCAGCAGCGCGATGACCTGCTGGCCCTCCTCCAGGTTCATGCCGCGCACGCCGCGCGCGGTACGGCCCATCGGGCGCACGTCGTTCTCGTCGAAGCGCACCGCCTTGCCGCCGTCCGAGAACAGCATCACGTCGTGCTTGCCGTCGGTCAGGGCGGCGCCCACGAGCACGTCGCCGTCGTCCAGGTCGACCGCGATGATGCCGGCCTTGCGCGGGTTGCTGAAGTCCTTCAGCGGGGTCTTCTTGACGGTGCCCAGCGAGGTCGCCATGAACACGTAGTGGTCTTCCGGGAAGGTCCGGTTCTCGCCCGACAGCGGCAGGATCACGGTGATCTTCTCGCCGTCCTGCAGCGGGAACATGTTGACGATCGGCTTGCCGCGCGAGTTGCGCGAGCCCTGCGGCACTTCCCACACCTTCAGCCAGTACATGCGGCCGCGGTTCGAGAAGCACAGGATGTAGTCGTGGGTGTTGGCGATGAACAGCTGGTCGATCCAGTCCTCGTCCTTGGTCGCCATCGCCTGCTTGCCGCGGCCGCCGCGCTTCTGGGCGCGGTATTCGGAGATCGGCTGCGACTTCATGTACCCGGTGTGCGACAGGGTCACCACCATGTCTTGCGGGGTGATCAGGTCTTCGGTTTCCAGGTCGCTGGCGTTGTGCTCGATGGCCGAACGGCGGCTGTCCTTGCCGTTGTCGGCGTATTCCGCCTTGATCGCCACCATCTCGTCCGAGATGATGGTGGTCACGCGCTCGGGCTTGGCAAGGATGTCGAGCAGGTCGGCGATGTGGGCCATCACTTCCTTGTACTCGTTGACGATCTTGTCCTGCTCCAGGCCGGTCAGGCGCTGCAGGCGCATCTGCAGGATTTCCTGGGCCTGCTCGTCCGACAGCTTGTACAGGCCGTCCTGCTGCATGCCGTAGTGCTTCGGCAGGTGCTCCGGGCGGAAGGCCTCGATGCCGCCGGCGGCGCCGGTTTCGGTACGGTTCAGCATTTCGCGCACCAGGGACGAATCCCAGGCGCGCGCCATCAGTTCGGTCTTGGCGATCGGCGGCGTCGGGGCGGCCTTGATGATCGCGATGAAGTCGTCGATGTTGGCCAGGGCGACAGCCAGGCCTTCCAGCATGTGGCCGCGGTCGCGCGCCTTGCGCAGCTCGAACACGGTGCGGCGGGTGACCACTTCGCGACGGTGCGACAGGAAGCACTCCAGCATCTGCTTCAGGTTCAGCAGCTTCGGCTGGCCGTTGACCAGCGCCACCATGTTCATGCCGAAGGTGTCTTGCAGCTGGGTCTGCTTATACAGGTTGTTCAGCACCACTTCCGGCACTTCACCGCGCTTGAGCTCGATCACCACGCGCATGCCCGACTTGTCGGACTCGTCGCGGATGTCGGAAATGCCTTCCAGCTTCTTCTCGCGCACGTTCTCGGCGATACGCTCGAGCAGCGATTTTTTATTGACCTGATACGGCAGCTCGTCGACGATAATCGCGGTGCGGCCGCCATCCTTGCCATACTCTTCGAAGTGGGTCTTGGCGCGCATCACCACGCGGCCGCGGCCGGTGCGGTAGCCGTCGCGCACGCCCGAGACGCCGTAGATGATGCCGGCGGTCGGGAAGTCCGGCGCCGGGATCAGTTCGATCAGCTCGTCGATCGAGCATTCGGGGTTGCGCAGCACGTGCAGCGCGCCGTTGATGACTTCCGACAGGTTGTGCGGCGGGATGTTGGTGGCCATGCCGACCGCGATGCCCGAGGAACCGTTGATGAGCAGGTTCGGGATGCGGGTCGGCAGGACCGTCGGTTCCTTTTCCTTGCCGTCGTAGTTCGGCTGGAAGTCGACGGTATCCTTGTCGATGTCGGCCAGGATCTCGCTCGCGATGCGGTCCAGGCGGCACTCGGTGTAACGCATCGCCGCAGCGCTGTCGCCGTCGATGGAACCGAAGTTGCCCTGCCCGTCCACCAGCGTGTAGCGCAGGGAGAAGTCCTGCGCCATGCGCACCAGGGTGTCGTAAATGGAGGCGTCGCCGTGCGGGTGGTATTTACCCATCGTGTCGCCGACCACGCGCGCGCACTTCACGTACGGACGGTTGTGTACGTAATTACTCTCGTGCATGGAGTACAGCACGCGGCGGTGCACCGGCTTCAGGCCGTCGCGCACGTCCGGCAGAGCTCGCCCCACGATCACGCTCATGGCGTAGTCGAGGTAGCTCTTGCGCATCTCTTCTTCGAGGGAAATGGGGACTGTTTCTTTTGCGAATTGATCCATTGGGCGGGTCGGCTGCTTTCCAGCGTTTGGTTATGAGTTGCAACGGACGATTCTACCACGCGCGCCTTAGCTGCTGCGCAATTCCTCCGCAGCTTTTCAGCGCCCGTTTCGATGACGAGTCAAGTGCCAAATTTCGAGAATCGTCGACGATCTTTAAATTTGCTTGCCGAAATGTTGCATTTGCACAACGTCAAGCAAATAATGCTTGTCATTTGATTTAGGTGTAGTCGTGCGATTTTGGTGTGTATGGCAAAATAGCTAGGAAGTTAATTGCCCGTTTCACAATACGAAACAGACTGCTTCGGCCGCTGTGTTATCATCCTGACTACACGGAGCCTGTCTGCTTTGCTAGGAATCTACCGAAAGGAAAAACAACATGAATAAATTGGCCACCATCTTGCTCGCGGCGTCGGCCGCGATCGCGGGCAACGCATTTGCGCAGAGCGCTCCGCCGTACGCACCGCTGACCACCGACATCCAGGCACGCACCCCGTACAGCGCCTATGTCCAGGACAGCCGCGGCGTGATCGTCCGCAATCCTTTCGGCCTGTGCTGGCGTACTGGCTACTGGACCCCGGCCGACGCGGTCCCGGGCTGCGACGCGCCGCTGTGCGTCCCGCCTGAAAAGCTCGAGAACGGCAAGTGCGTCGCTCCGCCGCCGCCGCCGGCACCTGCCCCGGCTCCGGTTGCCGAACCTGCTCCTGCCCCGGCACCGGCTCCGGTCCCGACCTCGGAAAAGGTGAGCTACTCGGCTGACGCCTTCTTCGACTTCGACAAGGCTGTCCTGAAGCCGGCCGGCAAAAAGTCGCTGGACGACCTGGTGTCGAAGCTGAGCGACATGAACCTGGAAGTCATCATCGCCGTCGGCCACACCGACTCGATCGGCACCGATGCCTACAACCAGAAGCTGTCGATCCGCCGCGCCGAAGCCGTCAAGGCCTACCTGAAGGGCAAGGGCGTGGAAGAAAACCGCATCTACACCGAAGGCAAGGGTGAGAAGCAGCCGGAAGCGTCGAACAAGACCTCGGCCGGCCGCGCCAAGAACCGCCGCGTGGAAATCGAAGTCGTCGGTACCCGTACCGTCAACAAGTAATCCACGAAGTGCCCATGAACCCCGCTTCGGCGGGGTTTTTTTTCGTGTGTGCGTGACAGGAATCGCAACGCGGTTAAGCCGATACTTAAAACAACGTCATTCCTGCCACCGGCAGAAATGACTTCCCGCGAAGGCGGGAACCCAAGTCAAGCGTGCTTTCCCCGCGACATTTTTTTCACCGCACCTCGTCCCCGCCATTCTTTCCGCTATTATTCCGAGCTATGACGACGACCAACGCAGACCCCTTAGAAATCCAGAAATTCAGCGAACTGGCCCACCGCTGGTGGGACCCGACTTCGGAATTCCGTCCGCTGCACGAGATCAACCCCCTTCGCCTTGAATGGATCAATGCGCGCGCGCCCCTGGCCGGCAGGAACGTGATCGACATCGGCTGCGGCGGCGGCGTGCTGTCCGAATCGATGGCGCGCAAGGGCGCCAAGGTGACCGGCATCGACCTCTCGAAGAAAGCGCTGAAGGTCGCCGACCTGCACAGCCTGGAATCCGGTGTCGAGGTGCGCTACAAGCATATCGCCGCCGAGGAAATGGCGGCCCAGGAAGCCGGCCAGTTCGACGTCGTCACCTGCATGGAAATGCTCGAGCACGTCCCGGACCCCGCCTCTATCGTCCAGGCCGCCGCCGACCTGGTGAAGCCGGGCGGCCACGTGTTCTTCTCGACCCTGAACCGCAACCCCAAGTCCTACCTGTTCGCCGTGATCGGCGCCGAATACATCCTGCGCATGCTGCCGCGCGGCACGCACGACTACGGCAAGTTCATCACGCCGTCCGAGCTGGCGCATTACGCGCGCCAGGCCGGCCTGCAGGTGGATAGCATGAAGGGCCTGACCTACAACCCGATCACCAAGATCTATTCGCTCAACAACGACACCGATGTGAACTACATGGTGGCGTGCAGCAAGCCGCTATAAATTCGCGCTCTAACCTTCCCTGATTCCTCATGACTTTCCCGACCGTTCTGCCGGCACCGCGTGCCATCCTGTTCGACCTCGACGGCACCCTGGCCGACACGGCGCCCGACCTGGCGGCGGCCGTCAACTGGCTGCGCACCGAGCGCGGCCTGTCCCCGACGCCCTACGACATCCTGCGTCCGACCGCCTCGGCCGGCGCGCGCGGCATGATCGGCGCCGCCTTCGGCCTGGCGCCGGGCGACGAGGGCTATGAGGAATTGCGCCTGGCCTGGTTCGACCGCTACCAGTCGGCCATGTGGCTGCACACCACCCTGTTCGAGGGCATCAAGGAACTGCTGGAGGGCATCGAACAGGGCGGCATGAGCTGGGGCATCGTCACCAACAAGCCGGCCCGCTTCACCGACCCGCTGGTGCCGAACATCGGCCTGGCGCACGCCGGCTGCATCGTCTCGGGCGACACCACGCCGCACGCCAAGCCCCACCCCGCCCCGCTGCTGGAAGGCGCGCGCCGCCTGGGCCTGGCGCCGGAACAGTGCTGGTACGTGGGCGACGACCTGCGCGACATCGAAGCGGGCCGCGCCGCCGGCATGGTCACCGTGGCCTGCGCCTGGGGCTATTGCGGCTCGATCGAGCCCTCGACCTGGGGCGCCGACTACCTGCTCGACACCCCGGCGCACCTGATGCAAACGCTGCGCGAGGTGGCGGACGCCGCACGCCAGGCCGAACGTGTTGCCTGAGCCGGTAACATTTCCGGGTTACATCTATTTACGATTGATACAGGCTTTCGTCTATCTCTGAGTCGGGCCTGCCATTAATCTACTCCTGCACGACAACAAAACGTCATAGGGAGCAGAACATGGAAACGACTCAGACCACCAACCGCATTCACCCGATCATGGCAGCCGCTGCCGCTTCGGTGATCATCGTCAGCCTGACCGGCGCCGCCGCCATCACCGGCCTGCTGCCGACCTCGAAGAGCGCTCCCGAGCCGATGGCGAACCAGCAGCAGCTCGCCGCCATGGCCGCCGCCTCGCCCTACGCCATGCAGAGCAGCGTGACGCCGGCCGCCGGTGTCCAGGGCCAGGCACAAGTGGCCATGCCGCAAATGGCAATGCCTGCAGCAGCGCAGCTGGTGGCCACGGCGCAACCGGTTCCAATGGCCTACGCCCAGCCGCAGCCTGCTCCGCAACCGGCCGTGATCGTCAAGGAACGCATCGTCGAGAAGCCGGTGGTGAAGGTGGTCGAGAAGACCCGCGTGGTGCACGCCGCCCCGAAGCAGACGAACTATGAAGAGCCGCGCTACCAGCCGGCCCCGGCGCCCGCCCCGGCCCAGCCGAACTATGTGGGCATCGGCACCGGCGCCGTGATCGGCGGCCTGATCGGCAACCAGATCGGCGGCGGCAACGGCAAGAAACTGGCCACCGTGGCCGGCGTGATCGGCGGCGGCATCATCGGCAACCAGATCGCCAACGCGAACGCCAACCGCTGATTCGTCTTCCCCTTAATGGAAAAGCCGCAGGCACTCAGCCTGCGGCTTTTTTTCTGAATACGCCGACGATGATATCGCTCGGGAACATGCGCAGCACAGGAATGGCGGCCATGATCGCCACGTACTGCACGTACAAGGACACGGCCGGCACGTTGCCGGCACAGCGCAGGCGCTCCAGCAATCCCCTGGCGCGCAGGGCCGGCAGCTCGGCGGCCTCGGCCAGCTCGAAGCCCTGTCTCGCCACCAATTGGCACAGGTTGCGCGCGTTGAAGTAATGCACATGAGGCGACGGCAGGTCTTTCTGCCACAGGCGCTCGAAGGGCGCGCGCCATCCCATGCGGGCGATCAGCTTGGACAGGCGGTAGAAGAAACCGCGGCTGTTGGGCAGGTTCAGGATCAGGATGCCTTCCTCGTCGAGACGTTCGCGGCAGGCGGCCAGCGCGCTGCGGATGTCGGGAATATGCTCGATGACGTCGTTGAACACGATCACGTCGAAGCGCTCGCCTTGCGCGAGCGCGTCCGGAAAATACCCCGAGCGCACCGGCAGGCCGCGCGCCGCGGCACGGCTGCCGACCACGGCGTCCGGCTCCACGCCGAGCACGTCGAAGTGCTCGCGCGCCGTTTCCAGGAACCAGCCGTGGGCGCTGCCAACGTCGAGCAGGCGGCGCGCGTCGGGCCGCGCATGCTTCTTCGCGTAGTGGACGATGGTCTTGAAGTTCTCCAGCCGCAGCGCCTTGAGTCCCGCCTCGCGCTCGGCCTCGTTGACCTCGGGGCCAGTGTGCGCATTGATAGCGGGAGTCAAGGCCGCGCTTTCATAGCTGCAGGCAGGACAGGTTGCGTGCCAGCCGGCGAGACCGGCCATCTGGGGATTACCGCACACGATGCATGCCATACGGGTAGCCTCTCGATGTGTCATGGAGACCCCTAGCATATTGCAACTAAGGCATGCATTGTCAACTTTTTTAAGCCTGCCCCGGCTCCGCTTGACGCAAACGCCGGAAGGCTTCGCCGGTCGCAGACCGGCTCTGCAATGTGCCGCGCAAAGCCCCAACGCGCGATCGGACTCGCTGGTCTAGCGGGCGACTACGCGTCGGCGCCGCAGCAGTGCCAGGCTGGCGACTCCCAGCCCGAACAGCACCACGCTGCCCGGCTCCGGCACCTCGGTGAGGAAGCCCCGTATTTCCCCGGGCCGGAAAGTGGAGGTATGGATGTTCAGGTAGGCCCGGCCGGATGCGAGTCCGGCCAGGAAGGCCAGGCGGGCGCTGCCCACGGTACCGCCGTTGGCATTGATGAAGGTGGTGTTGTAGGTGCTGGCGGCCAGCAGGTCGAACACTTCGGTGTAGCTGCCTGAGGTAACGCCGAGCGGGAAGGCAGGAAAGGTCGGCAGCGAGGTGGCAACGCCGGCAGTACCTTCGAACGGATCGTCCGTGCAGCAATGGATGTGGGACGCCGTCGTCGGCCCCGTCAAGCCGGTAAAGCTCGCATTCACGGTCATCATGTTGGTGACATCGTCGATGAGTACCGTCGTGAAGCCGGTGGCGGGCGAGGAATTCGGCGGATCCTCCGCCGGCCCGCTCAGGGTCGCCGCGTACCGGATGATGTCCGCTTGCGCGGCACCGGTACACAACAGTAGCAAGGACGCAAACATGGCGAGGGCAAGACGTTTCATGACTCCTCCTTCCGGTGGGTTGTCCTAGTCACTCAGCATAAAACGTGCCTGTAAGGACTACAGGGGCCGGCGGGGCCAAACTGCTCAGCTCCAAGCTCATGTGTAAAGCAGGTCGACAATCAATTCGCTGCCGGTGATCAACATGTTCTCAGCTGCATCACGCATCGATTGCTCGCGAGAGCGAACACGGCTTCGTCGGTGGGATGATCGAGGGTAAGCAGGCGGCACGTACACGTTTTCAGCTGTAAAGATGGCCGACAAGCGTAGGCGGGACAGCTGCTCGCGTTCTAAGCCCGCCCTAAGCAAAACCGCTGTACATCCATGCAGCTTGGAGTACAATGGAGCTTCTCGTTGGGGGCGACCTGGTTTCGACGTGGGTTGCAAAGCAGCGCAGGGCATACCGAGGGCTGGTTACCTCGTAAATACACCCAGAAATCAATAACTGCAAACGATAACTCGTACGCACTCGCAGCTTAATTGCTGCTAGCTCCACACCACCTCGCCTCTGGGGTGTACCGCAAGGTTCGTGGAGTCATTTACAGAGGCTCGCAGTAGGCCGGGTTACTTGGTCGACTGCTAAATAATAGGTAACTCGCTTAGTCAAAGGGTGCACATCCCCGTTGCCTAGGTTAAATTAATTGATAGTGCTAAGTATGTAGAACTGTCTGTAGAGTGCTTGCGGACGCGGGTTCGATTCCCGCCGCCTCCACCAACCTCTTCCAAAAAGCCGCTGATTCGTCAGCGGCTTTTTCATTTCTGCTCACATATCGGTGGCGCATCGTCCTGTGTGGGCAAGCCAGCCGCAAATGCATGGATCAGTTCCGCTGCCTCAGCAGGCCTGGTCTGCAACAGCATGTGGGGCGCATCGAGGCTCGCTATCTTCAGCCCAGGCATACAGGCTTGCAGTTCATGAGCGCTTCGCAAGGAAACCAGGTGGTCCCCACTGGCGCGCAGATATAGGGCCGGGACGCGGATGGCGCACGCGGAGGAATCCAGGTCACAGGCGAACACGGCATGCATCCGCTGGCGCATGACTCGGGGCGCGACGGCAGCGAGCGTCTCGTCCAGCGTCTTGCGCATGGGCCGGGTGGATGCGCGCCCGAAGAGCGGCACCGCGACTACCCATGCCGGCAACGCTTTCAACGGCAAGTACGCCGCAATCCGGCCAAGCGGCGCCAGGACCGGCATCGGATTGCGCATGAAGGTGGCGCACAAGATGAGTCCGCACAGCCCTGCCGGCGCCGCAGCGGCCAGGGTAAGCGCGACCGGCCCGGAAAACGATTCCCCAAGCAGGACAAACGGCTCGCCCTCTGGCAGGCGTGCGCGGACAAACTGGTGAAGCTGGCCGTAGTCGAGTTGTTCATGTTCCGGATAAGCGATCACGACTGGCTCCAGGCTGTCATCGAGACGGCTGAGCAGCGGCGCGAACAGGCGTCCGGTCCCATCCATCCCCGGTAACAAAACGAGTTTCATCTGTCGTCCTTTTTACGCTTCAGAACAATTGTGCGAAATGAATGATAAGCGCTGCTCGCCCCATTAGACCGCCATCCCAATTTAGTCACCAGCTTGCTCAGCCATTCCGCATGCGCTACCATAAGCCACCCTTTGGGGAGTAGCCTGCTTCCGTTATGGAAGTTTCCGCATCAACATACTTGACGCTCTTCGTCATGGTGCGGAAGCCGACCGGTTGGCAAGACCATGGGCATGCATGCGTGAGTTTCGGGCCACGCTTGCCTGCCTTTGTCATGCCCGATCGGAAAGCTTTATGACGCTCACCGCCATTCTCATCCTGGGCCTTGCCATGTCGACCGACGCCTTTGCCGTCGCGATTGCCATGGGCGCCCGCCGCAATCACATTCCCTTGAGCGAAGCGCTCCGTACCGGCTTGCTGTTCGGCCTGATCGAAGGCATCACGCCCGTCATCGGCTGGATGCTCGGCAGTTTCGCAGCATCGTATGTAGCCGCCTGGGACCACTGGATTGCCTTCGTGCTGCTGTCCGGATTGGGCTTGCGCATGATCAAGGAAGGCATGGGCGCGCCGGAAGCTACGCAAGAGGTGGCCAAGCGCCCGTTCTGGCTGCTGGTGCTGACAGGATTCGCCACCAGTATCGACGCACTGGTCGTCGGCTTCGGCCTGGCCTTCGCGGACACGAGCATTGTCACGCCTGCTGTCGCAATCGGGGTGGCGACGCTGTCCATGGTGACGCTGGGCCTGCTGATCGGGCACCGTGTTGGCGCCCTCGTTGGCAAGCGCGCGGAAATCTTCGGCGGCCTGATCTTGATCGCGGTCGGGGGACTGACCTTGTGGGAGCATTTACGCTGAATGGCGGCTCCACGTCCGCATCAGGCGCCTTGAGCAAACAGCCCGGCATCGCCGGGCTGTCTTCACATGCGCGACGGCGCTCAGGAGGTCGGGCCGGGATCCGTCCCTGCCTGCTGCAGCACCATCAGCTCCTTCATCAGCGCATTGTTGAACGCCGGAATATCCGCCGGCTTGCGGCTCGTGATGAGCTTGCCATCGACGACGACCTCCTCGTCCGTCCATTCCGCCCCGGCCTTGCGCAGGTCATCCTGGATTTCCGGCCAGCTGGTCAGGTGCTTCGACTCGGCAATGCCCGCCTCGATCAGCGCCCATGGACCGTGGCAGATGGCGGCGATCGGCTTGTCCTCGTCGCCGAATTCCTTGATGAAGCGGATCGCTTCCTGGTTCTTGCGCAGCTCCGCGGGGTTGCGTTCGCCGCCCGGCAGCAGCAGCGCGTCGAAGTCGGCGGGACGCGCTTCGCTCACGGTCATCTCCACCTTGAACTTGTCGCCCGGCTGGTCGTGGTTGAAGCCCTGGACCTCCTCACCCACCCGCTTGGGCGACACCAGGGTCACCTGCACACCCAGCTGCTCCAGGAACCTGCGCGGCTCCGTGTATTCGACCTGTTCGACGCCATCGGTCATCAGGACGGCGACCCGCCTCCCCTTCAAATCCTGCACCGTGGCTTGCTCGAGTTCTTCGCCCATATGCCCTCCTTGCTGATTGTGTGCTTGTCCAGGACGATTGTAGGGCGCTGGCCGAGCGCACGTCGCGCGGATGATCCGGGCTCAATCGAGCAGGTAGCAGAGGTCTTCGCGGTCGCGCTTGTCGGCCGAGGTGCAGAGAAAACCGTCCAGTCCCAGCCGGGACGAGCCATCCAGGCTGGCGCCATCCACGTCTTCGCGGCGCAGCACGACCTGCAGCTCGCGGTAGGGGATCTCGATGGCGAAACGCGCCAGCAGCGCGGCCACGGTGCGGGCGCCGCTGCCCCCGGGCAGGAAGCGTTCGAAATCCAGGCTGGACAGGGGGCCCAGGCGAATGCGGATACCCAGGTCCGGGCGCACCAGGCGCGCGCCGACGGTGGCGCCGGCGCCGAGCGTGCAGTTGCTGTGCGCCAGGCGGGCGCGCAGCCCAGGCGCCAGCACGTCCCAGCGCCCTGTGAACTGCAGCACCTGCACCGGCACGCCGAGGTGGTCGGCCAGCACGCCGGCCACCATCTTCCCCGGCACCACGCGGCTGCGCAACTGCGCGGCGTAGCGGGCCAGGCTCGCCGGGGGCAAGCCGCCGGCATCGGGCCGCGCATCGGGACGGCCTTCGCCCGCGATAGCCAGCAGCAGCGGCAGCAAGCGGTCGCGCCCATCCTCGGTCCCGAAGCGCACGCGGTACTTGCACCAGGCACGGTAGAACAGCGCCAGCTGCCGTCCAGAGAACATGTCGAAGAAGGCGCGCACGCCGGCGTCGCCGGTGGCGGCTTCCCAGGCCGCGATGCGCTCGGTGTAATGCAAGGGCAGCGTGCCCGTCACTCCGAGCAGGCCCATCAGTAGTGGATGCACGTCCACGGCCGTCGCGCCGGCCGGCGTCCTGCGCCGGATCGCTTCGATATCGCTGGAAGGAAAGCCCAGGCCAAGGCTGTTCCTGAACCGGATCACGCCGCCCAGCGCCTGCTCGGGCGCGATGCCCTGGCGCGCCAGCCAGCGCAGCAGCAGCCGGATGGCCTGGAAGAATTCGACCCGTTCCGGCTCCTCGAACAGGCTTCCGATCACACCAGGCTCAGGTCGCCATTGCGCGCTTCGCATCGGAGCAATTCCTTGTCGCCCTGGCTCGAGACGAGCACCAGGCGCGTAAAGCTGTTCAGATGGACGGACAGGCCGAAGAAGCGGCTCACGACCTGGCCGAATACCGCCAGGCTGCAGCCGGCGAAGGCTTCCTCGTCGACCGTCATCCTGATTTCGGTCCCGTGCACCAGGCTGGTGCCGTAGCGGTTGCGCAGCCAGGCCGCACCGGGACTGGCGCGCAGGCCGATCACGCCGGCAATCTGGCGCTGGGTGGCGGCCGTGCGCGGCAGATCGTACAAGGCCAGGGCTTCGCGGAAGGCGTCGAGGTCGGCCAGCGAACGGTGGTTCAGGGCCAGCTGGGTCACCAGGCGCCAGTGGGTGCCGCCGCGGCTGGCGAAACGCAGCGGCGCGCCTGGCTTGCGCAGCAGGCGGATCGGCAGGCCGTTGGTGGCCGTCTCGCTGATCAAGTCGCCGCCGGGCGCGCCGAAACCGGCCGTGCAGGCGTGCAGGCCGTTGGTGCAGGTCAGGCCGATCGAGGCCACGCTCGCTTCGTCGGCCGACAACAGTGCATCGTCATCCGTGAAGGCGATTTTCATACGGTGCCGCTGGTCGCCGCGGTCGTCGCGCCGCGCGAACCAATAACGCTGGCTGCGCCCTCCTCCTTCGCCCTGCTGCAATCCGTGCAGCTCGTAATAAGGACGGTATTCCACGCTCGCCGCCTTGCCGCCCGCCGTCCTGAGCACCTGCACCGAGTCGATGCTGTACACCTCGATGCCGTCTTCGTGCTTGCCCGGGATGACGTCGTACATGGTGGCGCGCTGGGTGATGCGGACCGGGCTGGCCGGCTGCGCGAACAGGTTCACCACCGGGGCGCAGCCGGGCAGCAGGTTCGATGCCGAGAGCGACCGGAGGATGCGCGCGGCGTTGGCGTCGGCATGCAGTCCCGCGAGCACGACATGCAGGGTGAAACGGCATGCCCCGGCCGGCAAGGCGCCGGCCAGGGCGGCCAGGTCGATATCGATGAAATGGAATTTCTCGGGAAACGCGAAGTATTCACTCAGCAGGCGGTAGGCGGCATGGGCATATGGCTGGGCCGGCACGAGCGCTTCGTCATCGTCGAGGCCGCCGAGCGCGAGCGGAAAGCGCTCCAGCTTGCGCCACGCCTCCTGGCCTTCGGTCTCGGCATAGGCGCCTACCGACTGCATGAACAGCGTGTCGAGCAGCGTAGAACTCATCAAGTTGTCGCCATCCACATACAGCCGCAGACGCGGCAGGCCAAGCTGGTGCAGCATGCGCGCCGGCATTGCGCTGTCCAGGGTGATGCTGATGCGCGCACCGGCCCGCGCCGGCAGGCGCATCTTCGGCGGTGCATGCACGGTCGGCTCGAAACAGGCGTGCGCGACCGTGACCGGCGCGATCGCCAGCGCGCTGGTGCTGCGGAAGCGGCACAGTGTGCCCTTGCCGTTCAGCGAGCGCATCTCGGTGCCGCGCGGGACGACGTGGATGTGCTCGGGCTTGAGGCTGCGTCCTGCAGGGTCCGTGCCGGCGTCCACCCGCGCGATGGAGCAGGACGGAATGCCGTGCAGGAAGTGCGGATAGAGGCTGCCCAGCAGGGCTTCGGTCAGTTCCGGATAGTCGTCGTCGAGTTTCTTGGCGGTGCGCGCATTGAGCAGCGCGCAGGCCTGGATCAGGCGCCGGATGTGCGGATCTTCGCTGCCTTCGATGCCCAGGCTGAGGGCGTCCGCCAGCCTGGGATACTGCTGGGCGAGTTCGCGGCCGACCGTGTGCAGGTAGATCAGTTCGCGTTCGTAGTATGGCAGCAGCTCTTCCATCCGGCCCCCTTTGTGCTGACGCTTTAAGGTCGGGCAGATTGCCAGTGGGAGCTTTGCGGTGCCGCAAGGATTGGTTGGAGCGCCGCCAGGAAGACCTGCCGGCGCCGAGGCAAGGCTAGGACTTCAGGCCCAGCGCATGCAGCCGGCCGCGCAAGCGGCGGATTTCGTCGGCCAGGTCGAGCACCAGGGCGGCGAGTTCTTCGTTGGCGTCGAAATCGCGCTCCAGGTGCAGCAGGCGGCGCGCCCGCGCCAGGTCCTTGCTGCGGAAACGCCATTGCTTCACCTCGACCGTCACGTCGCCCAGCACGCCCGCTTCGACGTGCCGCACCACCCAGTCGGGTTCGACATTGCAGGCGCAGGCCAGCTCGTCCAGTGTCAGCGCAATATCGTCCAGCAGCACGCCGCTCAAGGATTCGTGTCGTTGCATCGTTCTCGCTCCTCAGGCAGTTCTAGGATTGAAAGCAAGCTCGCGCGCCATGGTCTGGTACAGCTCGCGCGCGCGCTCGTTGTTCGCAGGCGGCAGCACCACGTCCAGGATCAGGTACAGGTCGCCCGGGTGGGCGGCCGGAATGCCCCTGCCCTTCAGGCGCAGCTTGCGGCCGCTCTGCGACCCCGGCGGCACCGTGACTTCCACCGCCCCGGACGGCGTCGGCACCGACACGCTCGCGCCCAGCGCTGCTTCCCAGGGCGTGACCGGCACGTTCTCGTAGACGTGCGTCCCTTCGATGCGGTAGCGCGGGTCGGGATTGAACTGGATCTCCAGGTACAGGTCACCCGCTTTCGCGCCGCCGGCGCCCGGATGCCCCTGCCCCGTCAGCCGCAGCTGCTGGCCGGGCGTGACGCCCTTCGGGATCGTCACGTTCAGCGTCTTTTCCTGCATCGTCACCCGGCCGTGCGCGTCGTGCTGGGGCACGCGCAGGCTGACGGTGCGGCTGCCCCCCTGGTAGGCGTCGCGCAGGTCGATGCCGATCGCGGCGTGGATATCCTCGCCGCGCATCTGGTAGCCCCCGCCGTGCCGCCCATGGCGGCCGCGCCCCACATGGGCGAACAGGTCGGCGAAGATGTCGTTCGCGCTGCCGCCGAAGTCGAAGTGCTCGCTCCAGTCCGGCGGCGGGCGGAACTGCTCGCCGGCATGGTGGCCGCGGCCCAGCTGATCATAGGCGGCGCGCTTTTCGGCATCGCCCAGCACGTCATAGGCTTCGTTGATTTCCTTGGTCCTGCGGTCGGCGTCCGTTTCCTTGCTGACATCGGGGTGGTACTTGCGCACCAGCTTGCGGTAGGCCTTCTTGATCTCGTCCGCCGAGGCGCCGCGCTCGACCCCGAGGGTCTGGTAATAGTCCTTGTATTCCACGAGCTTGCTCCTGGATTGGTTGGATGGGTGAGATGAGCCCTATGTGATGGTTACGAGTCTGCTTTTCAACGAATGTGCAGAAAATTGTTGCATTGAGACAATGCCAGCTTTACAAACATGCAGACGAGGCCTAGAGTTGAAAATTGTTAACACGTTATGTGCCCTCATGTTCCGCTATTCGAAGTACCTCGTGGCGATCGCTAGCTTGCTGTGCACGGCGATCGCTTCCTCCGCGTCTGAGACAGCACCCGTCATGCAGCCGTCGACCTGCAAGATGCCTCATTATCCGGACCGCGCGCACAAGCTCGAGCGGGACGGCGTCAGCGTGCTCGGGTTTCTCATTCGCCCCGATGGCACGGTAAGCAGGGCGATCGTCCTCAGTTCCAGCGGTTCAGCCGACCTGGACCTGGCTGCACGAAACGCGTTATCTCGATGCCAGTTCAAACATCCGGCCAGCAGTGACCATACCGGCGATGTATGGACGCGCGTCTCGTACCTCTGGAGCTTTGAAGACGATCCCGGGATGGGGCGTGCGAAGCAAGCCGCGGCACTCGGCGCGCGCACCGGCAAGCTCGCCGACCTCTACCACCTTAGTCTCCTTCTCTCGATGACGGCAAAGACCGACATCGAACGTGAGCAAGCCATGGTCGTCTTGCGCAATGCCGCCGAACGGGGACACGCGCAAGCGCAATTCGATCTGGGCGACCGTTACGAAAAAGGAAAAGACCTCAAGGCAAACCTTGATGAAGCAATTCGCTGGTATCAGAAGTCCGCCGAGCAGGACGACCCGCTTGCCATCCAGCGCATGAAACAACTTGAACCTTCGAATCCATGACTCTTAGCTATCAGAAACACCTCCTGGCGCTTGCCGCGCTGTCGTGCATCGTTATCCCTGCATTCGCTACCGAGCAGGCGCAGTCCGTTTCGCGGCCAGCATGCCAGCGCCCGACATAC
Organism: uncultured Massilia sp.; assembly: GCA_946886065.1. The sequence goes on from CAMPHU010000090.1 coordinate 16,029, forward strand.
CCGGTCAGATCGCAACAGCTCGGAGAAGAAGGCATCAGCGTATTCGGGTTTCTCGTACGTCGCGACGGCGCCGTGGCGGAGGCACGCTTGCTCAGTTCCAGTGGTTCGCGCGACCTGGATCGTGCGGCGCAGTCCGCCCTGTCCAACTGTGTCTTCGACCGCGGCGACCTCAGCAGCGATGACTACGACCGGTGGAAGCGCGTCGCCTACAATTGGATACTCACAGGAGACGAAGAACTGGCGTCGGCGAAGCAACGTGCGGCGCTCGCGGCAGGCAGAGGCGATGTCGGCGCCCGCTACCACCTCAGCCTGCTGCTCTCGTCGACAGCGAAGACCGACGCCGAGCGTGAGCAGGCCGTGCTGGTGTTGCGCAGCGCCGCGGAGCTCGGACATGCGCACGCCCAGTTCGACCTGGGCCAGCGTCTCGAAAAAGGCGATGGCATCAAGGCAGACCTCGATGAAGCGCTTCGCTGGTACCGGAAGTCCGCCGATAAAGGCGACCCGATGGCTACCCAGCGCCTGGCCCTGGGTCGGCTGTCGAACTGAAGCGTTCCCCGCCAACGGCTCACCGATTCCTCTCCCGGAACGTCACGCGGACTTGGCAATTAGACAGTAGAATCGAAGGTTTTCTCCGCCTGTCCGTATTGCCATGACCGCAACCGTTTCCGCCGCGCCCCCGTCGCCCGTCCGCACCGAAATCGCCACCCTGTGGCGCCTGTCCTGGCCCATGCTGGTCGGCCAGCTGGCGACCGTGGGCATGGGCGTGGCGGACGTCGCCATGACCGGCCACGT